>DASQZW010000243.1:0-12105 GCA_035638495.1 Terriglobales bacterium | reverse complement strand
CAGATCGAGGACATCCTGCTGGCCGTCGACGGCCTGACCGGGAACTACCAGCTGGTGGTCGACCGTGAGAGCCACCACCTGGACACGCTCCAGGTCCGGATCGAGTCGCGGCCCGACGCTGACCACGTTGGCCTCCGCGAGCGCGCCGAGGACCGGATCAAGGAGACGATCGGGCTCACCGTCTCGGTCATGGTGCTGGCGCCGGGCGCCCTGCCCCGGTCCGAGGGCAAAGCGAAGCGAGTGATCGACCTGCGAGAGCTCTAACCGTCTTCGCCGTCGCCCTCCGCCTGGGCCTCACGTCGTTCGGGGGGCCCATCGCGCACATCGGCTACTTCCGCGACGAGTACGTCGGCCGGCGGCGCTGGCTCGACGAGGCGGCGTTCGCCGACCTGGTGGCGCTCTGCCAGCTGCTGCCAGGCCCCGCGAGCAGCGAGCTCGGCATCGCGATCGGGATGACCCGTGCCGGGCTGCTCGGCGGGGTGCTGGCCTGGGCCGGGTTCACGCTGCCGTCGGCGGTGGCGATGGTCGCGTTCGCGTACGCCAGCACCCGGCTGGGGACCGCCGACCTGCGCTGGCTGCGCGGCCTGCAGATCGTGGCGGTCGCGGTCGTCGCCCAGGCCGTCTGGACGATGGCGCACACGCTCACCCCCGACCGCCGCCGGCTCGGCATCGCGTTCGCGTCGGCCATCGTCGCGCTCCTCCTGCCGGGAACCCCCGGCCAGGTCGCGGTCATCGTGGGCGGCGGTCTGGCGGGGACGCTGCTCTCGCGGGACGTCGTCGAGCCGGACGTGCGGCCGGCCGCGGTCCCGGTCGGGCGGCGGACGGCGGCGGCGGCCCTCGCCGCGCTCGGCCTCCTCCTCCTGCTCCTGCCGCTGGCGCGCCGGGCCGTGGCCACTCCGGCGCTGGACGCGTTCGACGCGTTCTTCCGGTCGGGCGCCCTCGTGTTCGGCGGCGGCCACGTGGTCCTGCCGCTGCTCCGGGCGGCGGTCGTGGCGCCGGGCTGGGTGAGCGAGCCCCGGTTCCTGACCGGCTACGGCGCCGCCCAGGCCGTGCCCGGCCCGCTCTTCACATTCGCGGCCTACCTGGGTGCGGTCGAGCACGGACCGCCGGGCGGCGTGGGGGGCGCCGCGCTGGCGCTGGTGGCCATCTTCCTGCCGGCGTTCCTGCTCGTGATCGGCGCGCTGCCGTTCTGGCGCATGCTCCACGCCGCGCCGCCGCTCCGCGCGGCGCTGCGGGGCGTCAACGCGGCTGTGGTCGGTCTGCTGCTGGCCGCGCTCTACGATCCGGTCTTCACGGGCGCGATCCACAGCCCTGCCGACCTCGGTCTGGCGCTGGTCGCCCTCGGCCTGCTGACGATCGTCCGGATGCCGCCCTGGGCGGTGGTGGCCATCACGGCGGCGGGCGGCGCCGGCCTGGTGGCACTCGGCCGCTGAGGACCACGCTCGCGCCCAGGATCGTGATCGGCCCGTCGCCGAAGCGGTCGCGCAGCGCCTCGACCGTCTCGGCCTGGACGGCCGCCCGAGCCGCCTCGGACACCGCCTCGAGGCGCCAGGCGCAGACCCACCAGCTGAGCGTCCTGCCCACCAGCTCGACGGGGCTGGCGTACGAGGTGGCCTCGTCCACTCTCTCGAGGGCGACGTCGATGAAGCCGGCGGCCCTCACCGAGGCGACCAGGCGGTCGTCGTCGCCGACCAGCTGGCGAGTCGCGCGGCTGTCGTCAGGCTCCGGCGCGTCAGGCAGCCGGCTGGCGAAGACCTCCGCGAGGAGGTCCCACGCGGCGGACGACCTGCCGCCGCGCGGCAGGGTGGCGCCGAACCGCCCGCCAGGGATCAGGACACGCCGGGCTTCGCCGAGCGCGCGCCCCAGGTCCGGGCAGAACTGGAGCGAGTGACCGGCTGCCACCGCGTCGAAGACCCCGTCGCGCACGCCCAGGTCCTCCATGTCCATCAGCGCCACGGCGACGTGAGGCGGCGCGGCCGCTCGCAGCAGGTCCAGCATCCCGGCCGCGAGGTCCACTCCCAGCGCGAGGCCCGCCGGCCCCACCGCTCGGGCGAGCGGCAGCGTGAGGATGCCCGGACCGCAGCCGAGGTCGAGCACGCGTTCGCCCGGCCCCGGCGCCAGCAGCTCGACCAGGCGGGTCCTCGCGAGGGCTTCGCCCCGGTCCATGGCCGTCGCGAGCCGGTCGCGGTACGCCTCCGCGTGACGGCTGAAGACGCCCGGGATGAGGTCCTTGGTGCGGTCAGGCATCAGATGCGCACCGGCCGCCGCTCACTCCCGCCAGGCCGTCTCCAGCGCCAGCGCCGCCTCCGCCACGCCGGCGTCGTCGCCGAATCGGCCGACCACGGAGATGCCCACCGGAATCGCTCCCTCGGCGACAGGAGCCGGCACGGTCACCACCGGCTGTCCCGTGGTGTTGAAGGGGCGCGTATACCCGGTCAGGTCGCCCCGTTCGTACCCCTCGCCGGGCCGGGGCGGCATCACGCGAGTCGTGGGCACGAGCACGGCGTCCCAGTCGTCCATCGCGGCATCCGCCTCGACCCGGATGCGCGACTGCTCCAGCAGCGCCCGCGAGTACTCGCGCCGGGTGACCTCCAGGCTCTGCTCCAGGATGCGCCGCACGTCGTCGCCGTAGCGGTCGGGGTGCTGCTCCAGCCAGTCGCGATGGAACGCGGCGGCCTCCGCGTAGAGGATGGTGAGGCCGGCCTCGCCCATCCGGCGCCGGTCCGGCAGGTCGGCGACCGGGAGACCGGCCGTGGCACGCGCGTAGGCGGCGGCAACTTCGGGTTCCAGGCCCGCGTCCCAGCCGCGGACGGCCGCCACGCGGAGCGCCGACAGGGGCCGCGGCCGGTCGGGAAGCAGGCCGGTCCAGCCGGTCATCATCTCCAGAGCGCGCACCGCACCAGAGACGTCGGGCGCGAGCGGGCCGAGTGTGTCCAGCGTCCGGCTGAGCGGCACCACGCCCTCGGTCGCGACACTGCCGACGGTGGGCTTGAAGCCCACGACGCCGCAGAACGAGGCGGGGATCCGGATCGACCCGCCCGTGTCGCTGCCGATCGCCCAGTCGCACAGCTCGGCCGCCACGGCGGCCGCCGACCCGCCCGAGGAGCCGCCCGGCACGCGGCCCGGTGCCCGCGGGTTGCCGACGCCGCCGTAGTGCGGGTTCTGGCTGGTGACGCCGAAGGCCCACTCGTGGAGGTTGGTCTTGCCGATCATGACGCACCCGAACCTGCGGAGCCGGCGGATCACCGGGGCGTCGCGCCGCGCCGGCGCGGTGGGCAGCAGCGTTCCGCCGCCCGTAGTCACGGTGCCACGCACGTCGATCAGGTCCTTGACGCCGACGATCGGCCCGTCGCCGTCCTCGTCGGTGACCGATATGAACGCGTTCAGGTCAGCGCAGGCGCGGATCCGCTCGCGCGCGGCGGCGGGCGTCATCGGTCCACGGCCAGCTGGCGCTCCAGGAAGTCCGTGACCAGCCGGTACGCGCGGAGCTGGTTCGCCCGCTTGGTGAAGCCGTGGCCCTCGTCCTCGAAGACGTGGTACTCGACCTCCCGGCCCAGGCGGCGCATGCGCTCCACCATCTGGTCCGACTCGGGCTTGACGACGCGCGGGTCGTGCGCGCCCTGCAGGACGAGCAGCGGCGAGCGCACGTTCTCGACGTACGTGATCGGCGAGCGCTCGATCAGCAGGTCGTGGTCCTCGTCGGGGTCCCCGACCCACCGCTTCATCATGTGCCGCCAGAACGGCGGCACCGCGCGGGCGAACGTCACGAGGTTGGACGGACCGACGATGTCGACGCCGCACGCCCAGTACTCGGGCAGGCGCGTCATCGCCGACAGCGTCGCGAAGCCGCCGAAGGAGCCGCCGTAGACGGCCATCCGGTCCGGATCGATCCAGTCGAGGCCTCGCAGGTAGCGCGCGGCCGACTCGATGTCCCGCAGCTCGGCGCCGCCCCAGTCGCGGTGGATGAGCGACTGGTAGGTCTTGCCGTAGCCCGTGCTGCCCCGGATGTTCGGCGCCAGCACCGCGATGCCGCGGCTCAGCAGGTACTGGTAGAACGCGAACGTCGAGGGCGGGCCCGGCCGCTCCTGGCTCTCGGGGCCGCCGTGGATCGACACCACCACCGGGCGCCGGCCGTCCCCCGCGCGCGGGCGGTACAGCCACGCGGGCACCTGGCGGCCGTCCCGCGCGGCGAAGCGCACGAGCTCGGGCTCGACCAGCTCCGCTTCGTCCACCCCGCCGGTGAAGCTGCGGGTCAGGCGCGTCACGGCGCCGGTCTCGAGGTCGGCGACATAGACGTCCAGCGGGCTGGTCGCGCGGCCGACGCACGCGGCCAGCCGTCGGCCGTCAGGGGAGATCGCGAAGTGGGTGCACCAGCCGGCGGGCAGCTCCGGTACCGGCACGTCGCGGCCGGTGTCGAGGTCGCGCGCGTGGTAGGTGGACACGCCGTCGACGTTCACGACCCAGGCCAGCCGGCGTGACGCGGCGTCCACGACGGCGTGCTCGACGTCCCAGTCACCCCGCCAGACGGTGTCGAGGCGGCCATCGCCTTCGAGCGAGCGCCGCGCCAGCCAGACGAACTCGCTGTCGCGGTTCGTGGCCAGGATGACGCTCCGGCCGTCGGCGCCGAACCCGACGGGGACGTTGACCTCGTCGCCGTTGTGCGCGGTCAGGAGCGTGCGGTCACCGCTGTGCACGTCGAGGAGGAACACGTCCTGGTCGTCGTTGGCGTGCTCGTGCACCACGGCGAGCCGGCGGCCGTCCGGGTGCCAGGGGCCGGGTGCGTACGTGCCCTGGTCCTCCACCAGCGGGTGGTGCTCGCCGTCGCGGACGTGCAGCAGGTGCACGCCGACGTCGCTGGGCCGGGCCAGGTTGCCGCTGAACGTCAGCTGCTCGCCGTCCGGGTGGAGGCGGCCGACCTGGCACTGCACGTCGTCGCGACGCGTCAGGTTCTCCGGAGTTCCGCCGCTCGCCGGCAGCCGGTGCAGCTGCCACTGCTCGCCGCCCTGGTGGTCGACGCCGAGCACGAAGCCAAACGGCGTCCACACGTGGTGGCGCACGGCGTCATCGACCAGGTGGGTGAGCTGCGTGGCCTCGCCGCCCCGGGTACCCCCCGCGGAGCGAGGAGGGTGGAGTGCCGGCTGCCGCCACAGGTTCATCTGGCCCGAGCCGTCGTGGACGAACGACAGCTCCTCGCCGTCCGGCGAGAACGAGAGGTTCGAGAGGTTGGCGAACCGGCGGACCGAGTAGTACTGCTCGAAGGCGGGCGGCACGCTCAGCGGCCGCCGAACAGGCGCCGGATGCGCGCCCACAGCACCGAGAAGAACAGGCCCAGCGCGTTGACCGGCCGGGCGGCCGCGGGCGCTGCAGTCGGCGCCGCCGGCATGCCTGCAGCGGGGGCGCCGGGTGCGCCGGGCGCCGGCGCGGCCTCGGGCGCGGCCCGCTGCTCGGTCTCCAGATTGGCCTTGATGCAGTCGGCCATCTGGCTGACCAGGCGCTTGGAGACGTCCTCCATCACGCCTCTGCCGAAGTTCGCGATGCGGCCCGCGACCGTGAAGTCCGTGACGAGGCGGACGGTCGACGTGCCGTTCTCGCCGCCGTCCACACTCATATGTGCGGTCGCCCGCGCCGATCCTGGTCCGGTGGTCTCGCGTCCCTCCGCCTGGAGCGTGGCCGCCCGGGCGGCGTCGTCGCGCTCGGAAATGCGCGCCGTTCCGTTATACGAAACGGTGATCGGACCGACCTTGATGCGCACCTTGCCCCTGAAGGTCGTGGGGTCGACCACCTCGGAGAGCTCGGCCCCGGGCATGCACGTCACGACCCGGTTGACGTCGAGCAGGAAGGAGTAGACCCTGTCAGGTGATGCTGCCACTTCGAACTGGTTCTCGATCTCCACTCTGACCACGAATATACTGACCTCTCACCCCTGGGAACGTGAGTTTGGGACCGCGCAAGATGACCACCCTTCCTCTGCCTGTTCTCTCTGCCGGGCAGTCCTGATTTCTGGAGGAGCTGCATGAAGCACAAGGTCTCAGTCACCGTCAACGGCCACCATCGGGAGGACGACGTCGAGCCGAGACTCCTGCTGGTCCACTACCTCCGCGACGTCGCCGGGCTGACCGGGACCCACGTCGGCTGCGACACCAGCCAGTGCGGCGCGTGCACCGTGCACGTGGACGGCAAGGCGGTGAAGTCGTGCACGCTGTTCGCGGTCCAGGCCGACGGGCACGAGGTCAAGACGATCGAGGGCATGGCCGCCCACGACGGCACCCTGCACCCGATCCAGCAGGCGTTCTGGGACGAGCACGGCCTGCAGTGCGGATACTGCACGCCCGGCTTCATCATGGCCGCCGCGTACCTGCTCGAGCAGAACCCCAACCCCACGGACGACGAGATCCGCAAGGGCCTGGAGGGCAACCTCTGCCGCTGCACCGGCTACGTGAACATCGTCAAGGCCGTCGCGGCGGCCGCGAAGACGATGAGCGGAACCGCGCCGGCGCCCGCCCCGTCGCCGTCGGCCGTCGCAGGGGAGTAGCGAAATGGCCATTACGACGATGGTCGGAGCGCGGATCCACCGGCGCGAGGACCCGCGCCTGGTCCGCGGCGACGGCCGGTACGTTGACGACTTCGTGCGTCCGCACACCGCGTACGCCGCGGTGGTGCGCAGCCCGCACGCGCACGCGCGAATCCAGTCCATCGACCTGACGGATGCGGCGAAGGCCCCCGGCGTCGTCGCGGTGCTCACGGCCGCGGACTTCAAGAAGGTCCTCACTCCCGGCGCCACCCACGGTGTAGCGCCGGCGTTCGTGCCCGAGAAGCACACGGTGCCCGAGCGGTTCCCGATCGCCGAGAAGGAGGTCTGCTTCCAGGGCGAGCCGGTCGCGGTGGTCGTCGCCGACACGAAGTACCACGCAGCCGACGCGGCAGAGCACGTCCACGTCGAGTACGAGCCGCTGCCCGCCGTCATGGACCTCGAGAAGGCGCTCGAGGCCGACAGCCCGCGGGTGCACGAGGGAGCGCCGGACAACCTGGGCTGGGACCTGACGTTCAGCCCCGATGCTGAGGCGGCGTTCGCCGAGGCCGACGTCGTGGTCAAGCACCGCATCCTGCAGCAGCGGCTGGCGCCGACGCCGATGGAGGCGCGCGGCGTGCTCGCCGAGTGGAACGACGCGGACCAGACCCTGACGATGTGGCTGTCGAGCCAGGGCCCGCACTTCACACGGCTGTGGGTGGGCGGCGCGATGGGCATCCCCGAGAACCGCCTGCGAGTCATCTCCCCCGACGTGGGCGGCGGTTTCGGCAGCAAGATCTGCGCCTACCCCGAGGACTACCTGGTCCCCGCCGCGTCCAGGATCCTCAAGCGGCCGGTCAAGTGGACCGAGACGCGGACCGAGAATCTGCAGAACGCGACCCACGGCCGCGGCCAGATCTTCGACGTGGAGATCGCCGGCAACCGCGATGGCAAGCTGCTGGGCCTCAAGATCACGCAGTACCTGGACACCGGCGCGTACATCGGCACGTTCGGGGCATTCCAGGCGTGCGCCTGCCTGCTCCCCGGCGCGTACGTCTGGAAGCAGGTCGCGTCGCGCACGATCGGCGTCCTGACGAACAAGGTGCCGACCGACCCCTACCGGGGCGCCGGCCGGCCCGAGGCGACGCACCTGGTCGAGCGGATGGTGGACCTGTTCGCGAAGGAGATCGGGGCGGACCCGGTCGCGGTGCGGCGCAAGAACTTCATCACGGAGTTCCCGCACACCAGCCCGTTCGGGCTCGTGTACGACTCGGGCAACTACGACGGCTCCCTCAGCAAGGCGCTGGAACTGGTCGGCTACGAGCAGTTCCGCAGGGACCAGGCGGAGGGGCGGTCGAGGGGCCGCTACCTGGGCATCGGCGTGTCGACGTGGATCGAGATCTGCGGGTTCGGCCCGAGCGCGGGCACGGCGCCCGCCACCGGTGGCCTTGCGCTGACCGAGTCGGCCCAGGTGCGCGTCCACCCGACAGGATCGGTCAGCGTCTACGTCGGCACCCACTCGCACGGCCAGGGCCACGACACGACGTTCCCGCAGATCGTCGCGGACCAGCTGGGCGTGCCCATCGACGCGGTGGAGCTGCGGCACGGCGACACGGCCGAGGGACCGGCGTTCGGCTACGGCACGTACGGCAGCCGCTCGCTGGCGGTCGGCGGGATGGCCGTCCTCAAGGCCTCCCAGCGGGTGCACGAAAAGATGAAGAAGATCGCCGCGCACCAGTTCGAGGCGGCCGAGGAGGACATCGTCCACGACCAGGGGCACTTCCACGTGAAGGGCAGCCCCGAGAACCGGAAGGCGTTCGGCGAGATCGCGTTCGCGGCCTACGGCGCCGGCCTGCCGGAGGACGTGGAGCTCGGGCTCGAGGCGGTCGCCTACTTCGACCCGCCCAACTTCGTGTGGCCGTTCGGCGCGCACATCTGCGTCGTCGAGGTCGACCCGGACACGGGCAACGCCCAGATGCTGAGGTATATCGCCGTCGACGACTGCGGCAACGTCATCAACCCGATGATCGTCGAGGGCCAGATCCACGGCGGCATCGTTCAGGGCATCGCCCAGGCGCTCTTCGAGGAGGTCGTCTACACGGACGACGGGACGCTGAAGACCGGCACGCTGCTCGACTACACCGTGCCGACGGCGACCGAGATCCCACCCATGGTGCTGGACAGCACGGTGACGCCGTCGCCCACGAACGAGCTGGGCGTGAAGGGCATCGGCGAGGCCGGCACCATCGCGGCCAGCGCCGCGGTGATCAACGCCATCTGCGACGCGCTGGCGCCGCTGGGCATCGAGCACGTCGACATGCCGGCCAGCCCGGACCGGCTGTGGAAGCAGATTCAGGAGGCCAAGGCATGATCCCAGCCGCGTTCGAGTACGCCCGGGCCACGTCGGTCCAGCAGGCGAGCGACCTGCTCCGCCAGTACGGCGAGGAGGCCAAGGTGCTCGCGGGCGGCCACAGCCTGGTCCCGCTCATGCGCCTCCGCTTCTCCAAGCCCAGCGCGCTCGTGGACATCAACCCGGTCCGGGAGCTGAGCTACGTCGTGGTCGAGGACGGCCGGCTGCGGGTCGGGGCGCTGACCCGTCACGTCGAGCTGCAGACCAGCGACACGGTCCGCCAGAACCTCCCCATCCTGGCCGAGGTGGCCGGGGAGGTCGGCGACAACCAGGTTCGCAACATGGGCACGATCGGCGGGGTGATCGCCCACGCCGACTCGGCCGGGGACTACCCGACCATCGCGATGATGCTGGACGGCGAGATCGTAACGAACAAGCGGCGCTTCGCCGCGAAGGACTTCTTCCAGGCGCTCTTCACGACGCCCCTGGAGCACGACGAGATCGTGTGCGAGATCGTGTTCCCGGTCGCCAACGGGCCGCACAAGTACATCAAGTTCCGGCGCCGGCTGTTCGACTGGGCGATCGTCGCGGCGGGCGCCCAGCGGGTGAACGGCGGCTGGCGGGTCGGCCTGACGAACTGCGGGCCGACGCCGGTCCGCTGCACGGCGGTCGAGCAGGCGCTGGCCGGCGGAGCGACGGTGGAGGAGGCGGCCGCGCACGCTTCGGACGGCCTCAGCCCGTCGGGCGACCTGCGGGCGTCGCCGGAGTACAAGCTGCACCTCGCGAGGGTGCTGGCGCGCCGCGCCATCGAGCAGGCGAGCGCGTAGGCGCGCCGCCCGGCAGGGGCTCCAGGCCGGTTCGGCCTGGAGCCCCGTGCGCCGGTGGTGCCGGCCGTTCGCCCGCCTGCGGGATTCGGATCCCGGAACTGGGTAGGCTTTTACGCGATGGGCAACGGCATGCCGCAGAGCATCGACGACGTCATTGAGCGGCTCGGGGAGCATCGATACATCGGCGACCGCGCCCTGGCGACCAGCATCTACCTGGCGCTGCGGCTCGGGAAGCCGCTGTTCATCGAGGGCGAGGCCGGCGTCGGGAAGACCGAGGCCGCCAAGGTCATGGCGGAGGTGTTGGGCGCGCGCCTGATCCGCCTGCAGTGCTACGAGGGCATCGACCTCGCGCACGCGGTCTACGAGTGGAACTACCCGCGCCAGCTGCTGCACATCCGGCTGCTGAACGACTCCGCGGACCGGCAGGCCGCCGAGAAGGAGATCTTCAGCCCGGAGTTCCTGCTCCGCCGTCCGCTGCTCGACGCCATCGACAACGCGGACGAGGTCCCGCCCGTCCTGCTGATCGACGAGATCGACCGGTCCGACGAGGAGTTCGAGGCGTTCCTGCTGGAGCTGCTCAGCGACTTCCAGGTGTCCATCCCCGAGCTGGGCACGGTGCGCGCCAAGCAGCCGCCGTTCGTGGTCATCACGTCGAACCGGACGCGTGAGGTCCACGACGCGCTGAAGCGCCGCTGCCTGTATCACTGGATCGACTACCCGAGCCTGGAGAAGGAGGTGGCGATCGTGCGCGCCCGCGCGCCCGAGGCCGCCGACCAGCTCGCCCACGAGGTCGCCGCGCTCGTGCACGGCCTGCGCGAACTCGACCTCTACAAGGTCCCGGGCGTGGCGGAGACGCTCGACTGGGCTCGCTCACTGGCCGCGCTCGGCGCTTCCCGGATCGACGCCTCGCTGGTTGACGCGACGCTGGGCGCCGCCCTGAAGTACCAGGAGGACCTGGAGCGCGCGCGCCAGGCGGTGCCCGACCTCGTCGCGAGGGTGCAGCAGCCGGTCTGAACCCGACGCTGCCGGTAACGTTCCGGTTACGGTAGCGTTGTGGTTCCCATGACTCAGCTGCACGGCAGGACCGCGATGGTGGTCGGGGCCAGCCGCGGCCTCGGCAGGGGGGTGACGGAGGCGTTTCTCGCCGCCGGCTGGCGGGTCGTCGCGGTCGCGCGCGACACCGGGCCGCTCGCGGACCTGGCCGCGAGGAACCCGGCGCTCCGCCTCGAATCCGGAGACGCCAGCGATCCGATGTTGGCGGGGAGGCTGCTGGAAGCGCACCTGCCTGACGTGCTCGCGCTCATCGCGGGCGCCACGCCGCTGCTCCGCCCGCTGCACCACCACACGTGGGAGACGTTCTCGTTGAACTGGAACAGCGACACGCGGATGACCTTCAACTGGCTCCGCGAGGCGCTGCTGCTCCCGCTCCGTCCCGGCAGCCGGGTCATCGTGATGAGCAGTGGAGCGGCCCTCCAGGGCTCGCCGCTCAGCGGGGGCTACGCGGGCGCCAAGGCCGCGCAGCGCTTCATGGCCGACTACGCGGCCGAGGAGTCACGGCGCGCCGGCCTGGGCATCGCCGTCCTGAGCGTGCTGCCGCGGCTGACGCCGGCCACCGAGCTGGGCCGGCCGGCCGTCGCCGCGTACGCTGCGCGGGCGGGCGTCAGCGAGGCCGAGTACGTCGCCGGGATGGGCGAGCCGGTCACGCCGGACGTCGCCGGCGCCGCCTTCGTCGAGCTCGCGGCCGGCGACGCCGACGCGGGGGCCTTCCTGCTGACCGGCGGCGGCCTGAAGCCGCTCTGACCTCAGCGGCCGGGGTTGGCCATCTCGTCGATCGCGGCGGTCACCGCCAGGATCAGGACGTCGTTCTGACCGGGGTCGACTTCGACCCCGTAGGAGTCGGCCACCCGGAACCACCGCTTGGAGACCTCCGCGACCTTGTCACGGCCCTCGCCGATCGAGTACTCGTGGTCGAGGATGTTGCCCTGCACCGCGAGGTCAGGACCGCCGCGCACCTGGACGGTCCACCGCTCGCGAAGCGGGGTGATCAGCGCCTTCTTGACCGAGGCGAGCGTCTCACCGTTGGGCCCCTCGATCTCCATCGTGTCTCTGACCGGGAGCATCCGCTCCTGGATCTTGGCCAGCTCCTGGCCCCGCGCGTCCTCGAATATCAGCGTCTGGCGCACGCGCAGCGCCTTGCCGTCGACCTTGAACATCCGCTCGCCGCGGTCGTTCTTGATCCAGTAGTCGTCGCCGATGGAGGCCAGCTTCTGCCGCATCTCGTAGTGCACGCCGCCGTCGCCGCGCCGATCTTCGCGCCGCTCCTCCCGTCGTTCCTCTCGCCGGCCCCTGAACATGGTCGTGACCTCCTCGCTGCGTGGCCGCCGGGTTCCACCGAGTGGATTACGCGAGCCCGGCCGCCT
>DASQZW010000242.1:0-10636 GCA_035638495.1 Terriglobales bacterium | reverse complement strand
ATCCGCATGGTGTTGGCCTGCGCGAAGGCCACGACCTGGTCGGCGCCCGCCCAGTTGAAGGTGCCCTGCGTCGCCTCCACGGTGCCCCACTTCATCTCGTTCTCCGGGGTCACCGAGTCGAACTGCGCGGCGCCGATGCCGGCATACGTCGCGTCGGCCGACAGGTGGTTCGCGGCGAACGCCGAACCGATCTTGATCCCCCTGGCGTCGGCCGCCGCGCGCAGCGTGGTAGGCGCGGCCGCAGCGGTCTGCGGCCTCGTCGCCGCGCCGAACCCGACCAGCAGCATCGCGGCCGCCGCCGCGGCGAGGAGCCAGCGGCCCGCCCGAGGGCCGCGGCCGTCCTGCGTCTCGACCATCGTTCCTCTCCTTCCTGCGAGATCGCTCCCACGGGACGGGACGGCATAGTAAACGGTTGCTGTTGGGAGCGCTTCCACACAAGAGTGGACGTCCCCGGCCGCCTTGTCAACTGCGTCGGCTGGTGCGACCTGGGTATAGTACCCGTGGTTTCGGAATCAACGTCGACGACGTTCAGGGGGGAGGCACAACGTGGGGCGGAGTCGGTTTCTGCGGTTTCGGCGCGTCGCCGCCTGCGCGCGCATCCGGCTGATGCGCGCGCCGCATGCGCGGTAGGCACACCCGACGGCGGTCCGTGGCCACCCTCGAGGGGACGCGGGTCGCCGGCTACCTGCTGCAGGACCGGCTGGGCCAGGGCAGCCACACCGCCGTGTACCGCGCCTCCGCGCCGTCCGGCGAGTGGTGCGCGCTCAAGCTCGTGGACGCCCAGCTCGAGGACGGCGCCAGCCTGGCCGCTCGCCTGCGGCGCGACGCGCCGCTGCTCGCGCACATCCGCGATCCGCGCATCCTCCCGATCCTCGACCCCATCGCCTCGGACGACATGGCCGGGGCCGTCATGCCGCTCATCGATGGGCGTCCGCTGCGTGACCTCATGCGCGGCGGCGACCTCGACTTCGACCTCGCCTGGAGCATCCTGACCCAGGTCGCCGACTCGCTGGACTCCGCCCACCGGCGCGGGCTGACGTACAAGGTGCTCAAGCCGGCGAACATCCTGGTCAGGGACGCCAGCGTCTACCTCGCGGAGTTCGGCGTCACCGGCCGGTGGGCGGGACAGGTCGGTCTGGCCGCGCCCAACTGCCTGCTCGACGGGGCGCAGTACCTGGCCCCCGAGCAGATCCTGGGCGAGGAGCCCGACCACCGGGCGGACATCTACGCGTTCGGGGTCCTCGCGTTCGAGCTCGCCACTTCGACGGCGCTGCACGCCGACCCGGAGCCGTCGACGATCCTCCAGCGGACGCTGGAGGCGCCGCCCCCGTCGGCGTCGGCCCGGAACCCGCAGATCCCGACCGAGGTGGACTGGGTGCTGCGCCGGGCGCTGGCCCGGGACCCGGAGGAGCGGCACGCCTCGGTGCGCGAACTGATCGAGGAGCTCGTCTGCCCGCCGCCCCTCGAGGTGGTCTACGAGCCGCCTCCCGAGCCGCTGGAGCCCGTCGAGCCCGGCCAGGCGGCCGTGACCGTCGACTCGCTCATCGACGTCCTCTCGGGCCTCCTGGCGCCCGACGGGGACCTGGAGGCGCTCGATGGATAGGGGCAGAGGGACCGCCCTCGACGGCAACCGGTGGCTGCAGCTAGTGGCGATGTGCGTCGCCATGATGGCGATCGCGAACCTGCAGTACGCGTGGACGCTCTTCACCTCGCCGCTGACGAAGCACTACGGCGTCTCGCTGGCGGTGGTGCAGGTCGCGTTCTCCACGTTCGTGCTCGCCGAGACCTGGCTGGTCCCCTTCGAGGCGATGCTCATCGACCGGTTCGGCCCACGGCTGATCCTCTGCGCGGGCGGGGTGCTGGTCGGTCTGGGCTGGGTCGGCTCGGGCGCCCTCTCGCCCACGGTCCAGTGGGTCTGGGTCTGGTACACGGTCGGCGGCCTGGGCGCGGGTGCCGTGTACGGGGGGTGCATCGGCGTCGCGATGAAGTGGTTCCCGGACCGCCGCGGACTCGCGGCCGGCCTGGTCGCCGGTTCCTACGGGGTGGGCGCCGCGCTGACCGTGGTCCCCATCGCGAACATGATCCACTCGTCCGGCCTGCAGAGCACGTTCGTGGTCTGGGGGCTGGTCCAGGGGGCGGTCACCGTCGCGTGCGCGCTGGTCATCTCGGCCCCTCCCCACGGCTGGCTGCCCGCCGGCTTCGTGCCCAGCTCGGTGCGCCAGAGCAGGTACGACGTCCCGCCCATACGCCTCGGCGGCCGCGCCGGCATCGGCGGCATGGTGGCCAGGCCGTCGTTCTGGCTCCTGTACCTGATCATGACGCTGATGGGCTTCACGGGGCTCGTGGTCACGGCCCAGATCGAGCCCATCGCCCGCCACTACCACGTGGACGGCGTGGTGGTCGCGTTCGGGCTGCCCGCGCTCGTGCTGGCCATCCAGCTCGACCGCATCCTGAACGGGCTCACCCGGCCCTTCTGGGGCTGGGCCTCCGACCGCATCGGTCGGTACAACGCCATGGCCGTCGCGTTCGCGGCCCAGGCCGGCACCATCCTGGTCTGGACGCGGTTCCTGGACCACCCCCTCCTGCTGATCATCCTGTCGGGCCTCGCCTACTTCACATGGGGCGAGATCTACTCGCTGTTCCCCGCGGCGGTCGCGGACCTGTTCGGCCGCCGCTTCGCGACGACCAACTACGGCGTGCTCTACACGTCGAAGGGCGTCGCGGCCGTGCTGGCAGGGCCGGTGGCGGCGCTGATCGCCTCGCAGTTCAACGGCAACTGGCTGCCGGTCTTCCTGGTCATGTCCGGGTGCGCCGCGCTGGCGGCCGTCCTGACGCTGGCGTGGCTGAAGCCCGCCGCGCAGCGGACCATCATGGGCCCGCTGCTCGGCCTGCTCCGCTCGTCGGGCTCGGGGCGCCAGGAGGAGCTGTACACGGGACTGGCGCAGGCGTTGCGCGTCGCGATCGTGCGCGGGGTGCTGCGACCGGGCGCCCGCCTCCCGCCCGAGTCGGCCCTGGCCGCCGCCATGGGTGTGAGCCGGGACGAGGTGGCGTCCGCATACGCGGTCCTTGGCGCCGAGGGACTGCTCCGCCCCCAGCGAGACGGGGGCCCGCTGGTCGAGGGTCCGCCCCGCCTCCTCGCACTGCCCGCCCCGTCCCAGTACCGTTAGCGAAGGGCGGCCAGCACCCGGTCCGCGCCGCGCCGCCAGACCACGTCGGTGGCCGCAAACCCGGCCTCGCGGAGCCGCAGACGCTGGTCGTCGTCGCTGAGCGCATGGCGGCCGTGGTGGCCCGCGTGGCCGAGCGCGTCGCGCTCCGCCAGGGCGCCGGCGAGGGCGGGCTCGGCGCGGATGGCCTGCCACCACTCCTCCCAGGACTCGCCCTCCGCCGCGGCGGTCCCGCGGCGTGCGAGCTCCAGGTCGGTCATCCGGCGCGCCACGTCGCTCAGGCGCGCGTCGCCGGGGCCGAATCGGACGTGGTCCGCGTCGAGGAAGACGCCGCCGGGCCTGATGACACGTGCCAGGTCGGCGGACAGCCGCCGGATCGTCTCGGCCCCGAGCCAGTGCAGCGCGGTGCTCGAGGTCGCCGCATCCACGCGGTCGACGCCGATGCTGTCGAGCCAGCCGTCGTCGCGCAGGTCCGCCCGCACGAACGTCAGGTGCTCGCGGTCGCCGTAGGCGCCTCGCCCCAGCGCCAGCAGGACCGGGTCCACTTCGACGCCGATCACGCGGGCCGACCGGAACCGCTCCAGGAGCCGGACGCCGAGCGACCCCGGCCCACACCCGAGGTCGAGCACGGTCGCGGGGTCACCGCCGAGCGCGGCCTCCAGCGCGTCGAACAGCACCTCGAAGCGACCCTCTCGGTCCGCGATGTAGCGCTCCTGCTGCGCGTCCCACCGCGCGAGCCACGATCCGCAGTCGAGATCGGCCGTACCCGGCGTTATCATCTTGATCAGGTATGCTACCCGGCGACTACGTACCTGGTCAAGTGGTCTTCGGCAGTCACGCGGACCGCGTGGTCACGGTCACGGTCGCCCTGGTCAACGAGCTCACCCCCGGGAAGGTGCGCGGCCGGTCCGTGCCGCAGCTCGCCCAGGCCGAGCGGATGGCGCGGGTCCGTGCCCTGCTCGGGCTGCCCCTGACGGGCCACGAGACCGACGAGCTCACTCGCCTCGCGGGGCGCCTCCGGCAGGTGTTCGCCGCCGTCGACGGCGAGGACCTGGACCTGGCGGCGCGGGAGGTCAACGGCCTGCTGGAGGAGTACCGGCCCCAGCCCTACCTCGCGCGGCACGACGGCCGCACGTGGCAGCTCCACTTCCATGCTCCGGCCCGCGGCACGGAGGCCGCGTGGGGTGCCGGCTGCGCTACCGCCCTGGCGGCGGTCCTGGCCAGCGAGAGCTGGCGGCGCCTCGGCATCTGCTCGGCTCCCGCCTGCGACCGGGTGTTCGTAGACCTGTCCCGGAACGGCTCGCGCCGCTTCTGCTCGGCCGCCTGTCAGAACCGGACCAAGGCGGCCGCGCTGCGCGCCCGCCGGCGAGCCGGTGGTCAGCCGGTTCCGTAGAGCTGCAGCTCCCGCATGATCGGGTCGACGGGCTGGGGCGGGCTCAGGAACAGCACCTGCGAGCTGGGGCCGGACCACGTCACGTGGCGGGCGTCCGTCTGGAATGCGCCGACGTAGTTCATCTCCCACACGGTGTAGCCGGTGAGGGCGCCGCTCGGATCGCGGTCGACCGCCGCCACCAGCGCCACGTGCCCGAAGGCGCTCATCAGCGGCCGCTGCCACGAGACGAGCGAGCCGGGCTGCGGCTCGAGCTCCACGGGCCGGCCCATGGCGCGCGCCAGGTTGGGGACGACGTCGGCGCCGTCGCCCGTCAGCGTCGGTGACGACGGGTCCGAGTAGGTGAGCCACGCCTGCTCGCCGTACCACGTGCACTGCCCGTCGGCGCCCGTGGTCTGGGGCAGGCGGTTCGACGGCACGCGTCCGGCTGCGGCCCCGGCCAGCACCTGCCCGGCGGCGGCGACGGTCGCGGCCAGCGACCCCAACTTCGACTCCAGGGCGCGGAGCTGCCCGAGCGCGTCCTCGCGCTGCTTCGCCAGGCCGTCACGGGCCGACTGCGCCGCGTCGCGGATCGCCTCGTCGGCCTGGCGGAGCTGCGTGACCTGGTCCACCAGCGACCGCTGCCGCTCCGACACCACGCGCGCCTCGGCCAGCACGTCCCAGACCTCCGCGACGCTCTGCGCCTGCAGCACCTGCGTGAGCTGCGAGCCCTCGGTCTGGTATGCGCTGCGGGCGTACTCGCCGACCCGTCTGCGCAGCGTGTCCTCCCGCTGCCTGTCGGAGTCCACCTTCTGCCGGGCGGCCACGATCTGCAGGTCGGCCTGCGCGATCTGCTGGTCGAGCCGGACGACGGTGCCCTCCACGGACTGCATCTGCTGCTGCGTCTGCTGGTACGCGGCCGCGGCCGCCGCCATCTGCGCGGCGGGCGTCGGCCCGGACTGGCCGGCGGCGCCCGCGGCGGGGTTCAGCACGGTGCCGGCGACGACCGCGGTCGCGGCCAGGGCGCCCGTCAGCGTCCGTCTCAACGCGGGAGCCTCACCAGCAGCGCGCAGGGGACCAGCGCGGCGCAGCTCGCCGCGAGCGTGCCGACCGCGAGCATGCTGAACGCGTCCCGGGGGTCGCCGAGGCGCAGGAACGGGAGCGACTGGTCGATCGCCGGCACCACGTGCTGGCCGATGTAGACCAGGCTCACGATCGCGAGCGCGCTGCCGGCCACGGCGACCGAGAGGACCTGCACGACCAGCGGGACACGGATGACGAGCCGGGGCACGCCGACCAGCGTCAGGATGCGCAGCTCCTCCCGGCGCGCCCGCACCTCGCCGCGCAGCAGCGCCAGGGCGACGACGGCCCCCACCCCCAGGGCGACCAGGTCGAGCGCGCCGGCGATGAACTTCATCGCGCCGAGCGCCGAGTTCAGGTGCTGCGCCTGGGCGGCGGTGTACGACGCCGGGATCTTGGGGTCGACCGCCGGGTCGCCCGACACGGTGCGCAGGACCCGCGGGGCGATGCCCGGGTCGCGCATCTCCAGCACGAAGCTGGCGGGGAACGGATTGCCCTCGCTGGCCCCCGCCAGCGGCGCCAGCTGCGGGTCTCTCGTCGCCCGCGCGGCCGCCTCCGCCTTGCTCCGGTACGTCACCCGGGACACACCGGAGACACCGGCCAGCTTCGTCTTCAGCGCCGCCTGCTGGTCCGGCGTCGCGCCGTCGGTCACGAAGACCTGCATCTCGGAGGCCGACTGCAGCTGCCCCGCGAGGCTGCGCTCGCCGAGCCACACGACGAGCTGCACGGCCGCCGCGACCGAGAGGACGACGCCGAGGACCACGGCCGTCACGAACCAGGTGGTCAGCCGGCGTCGCTGCCAGCGCCAGGAATAGGCACCGAGCGTCCCGATGTACCGCAGCGGCCACAGAGTCATTCAGGCCGCCCTCGGCGTGATCCGGACGACCCGCTGGGCGAACTGGTCGCGCAGCGACTCGTCGTGCGTGGCCATGATCACCGTCCCGCCCTCGGCGTGGAACGCCTGGAACGCCCGCATCACCTCGACCGTGCTGGCCGTGTCGAGGTTGCCGGTCGGCTCGTCCGCGAGCAGGATGGCCGGCTCGTGGGCGATGGCCCTGGCGATCGCCACGCGCTGCTGCTGGCCACCCGAGAGCTCCGCCGGCCTGCTGGCGGCCTTCTCCCGCAGGCCCACCATCTCCAGCGCCTGGTCGGCCCGTTCGTCGGGCTGGTCGATCGCCATCTGGGCGAGCTGGAGCGGCAGCAGGACGTTCTCCCGCGCGGTCAGGTGCGTGAGCAGCTCGTAGCTCTGGAACACGCACCCCAGCCGGCGCCGGAACCGTGACACGTGCCGCGGCCGCAGGGTGCCCAGGTCCACGCCGTCCACGACCGCCACGCCCGTGCGCGGCAGCAGGCTGCCGTAGAGCAGCCGGAGGAGCGTCGTCTTGCCGGCGCCCGACGGTCCCTCGACGCAGAGGAACTCTCCGCGGTCGACCTGGAGCCACATGTTCTCCAGCACCGTGTCGTCGCCGTAGCCCACCGAGACGTCGGTGAGCTGAATTTGTCCGCGCCCGTACTCCTCGTCGGGGCCGTCGTCGGGCCCTGTGGGCACGATCATGCGTCCACCGCCTTCTGGTCAATCAGGACGAACGATTGTCGTTCGTCCTGGCCACCTGCGACTCCTTCGAAAGGGGTCGGGCTGTATGCCCCGAGGTGACTACTGATACCTATTACAAATCTGCGCCACTATACACAGTCCAGGGAGTCGCGTGGGCAATTCGGCCCATCGGGGGCCGGCGGACCCTCCCCTGAAACCGGTTACATGACGGGTCAAACGAGATGCGAATAGTGCTTGCGAAGCCGGTCAGACCCGCCCTCGTCCGGCAATTCCTCACCTTGCGGTGCCTTATTGCAGAGCCCGTGTTCGGGATCGTTTTCCAGCACTCGAAGGCCGCGCCGCGCGTCGGGATCGACCGCCGCCGCCGAGACGAGATGGTCGAGTGAGTCGAACGGCAGCGGGCGAGCGTACCCCGGCGGTCTCACGCCGTGCGGGGCAGTGCGGGCAGCCGTCCGGCGAGCTCCGCCAGCACCGGCGCGTCCGAGTCGTCGAGGCCGCGCAGGAAGAACACCAGCGGCACACCGGCGTCGCGCAGGTCGCCGCCGAGTCGCGCCACGTCCGCCGCCGGCTGCGCCAGCGCCGCGGCGGCGGCCTCCATCGCGGCGAGCGAACGCTGCACGTACGACCGCAGACCGGCCAGGTCCGCGCCCTGCGACTCCCGCCCCCACGTCCCGCGCACGTCCTGCACGAGCTGCAGCAGGCGCGCCGACGCCGCGGCGGCGACCGGGCCCGACGAGCCTTCCGTCAGCAGTCGCTGCTGGTACTCGAGCTGCGTCCGGAGCAGGCGCCGGAGACGCATCTGCGTGGCAAGCGTACGCATGTTCGAGCACCATTTTAGCGAACAGGCGTTCGCGACGCAAGCCGGCCGGGGCGGCAGGTCAGACCCCGAACGCGCGGCAGAGCTGGTCCGCCAGGTCCCCCGGCTCGCCGGCGGCGCCGGTCTCCAGGAACCAGCTGGTCGCCTCGTTCACGGCGCCCACCACCGCGCGGCTGTAGACCGCGGGGTCCACGCCCGCCAGCGCCGCGTCCCCGTGCTCCTGCGCGTAGCGGACCTCGGACTCCGTCAGGCTGGCGAAGTCCGCGTGCAGCGAGTGCCGCACCGCCTCGATCGAGGGCGACAGGCCCACCGACTCGACCAGCAGCAGCCGGGCCACGCGGGAGCGGCGCGCGCACGTCTTGACGAATGCCGCGATGCCCAGCCGGGTCCGCTCCCGGTGGTCGGCGCCCTCGCTGGCGGCCGCGCGCACGGCGGCGATCAGCGCCCCACCCTCCTGCTGGAGCAGGACGCGGAAGCAGTCCTCCTTGGACTCGAAGTGCTCGTAGAACGCGGACTTCGAGGTCCGCGCCTGGGCCACGACCTCGTCCACGGACGTGTCGTGGAAGCCCAGCTCCGCGAACAGCCGGAGGGCGGCGTCGAGCAGGCGGTGGCGCCGGGCCTCCCGCCGGTCGACGGCCGCCGCCGCGTTCGCCACCATCTACCCGGCCGCGATGGCCCGGGAGATGACCAGCCGCTGGATCTCCGACGTGCCCTCGAACAGGGTGTAGATCTTCGCATCGCGGTGCCACTTCTCGACCGGGAAGTCGCGGATGTAGCCGTAGCCACCACAGATCTGGATCGCTTCCTCGGTGACCTTGACCGCCACCTCGCCTGCCTTCAGCTTCGCCATCGAACCTTCAGCCTTCTTGAACTCGCCGCCGTTTCGGCTCTCCCACAGGGCCCGCCAGATCAGCCCGCGGGCGGCCTCGATCTCGGTCGCCATGTCTGCGAGCTTGAACGCGACTGCCTGGTTCTCGATGATGGGCCTGCCGAACTGCTTGCGGTCCTTAGCGTACTGGAGGGCGAACTCGAAGGCGGCGCGGGCGATGCCGAGCGCCTGCGCGCCCACGACCGGGCGGGTCGACTCGAACGTCTTCAGGGCCACCGACGAGCGGCTGCTCTGGCCCGAGCGGGCCCGCGCGAGCTTGGCCTCCAGCTTCTCCTCGCCGCCGAGGAGGTAGTCCGATGGGACTCGTACGTCCTCGAGGATCACCTCCGAGGTGTCCGAGGCCCGGATGCCCATCTTCCGCTCCTTCTTGCCCGGCTTGAGGCCAGGCGTGTCCCTGGGCACCACGAACGAGGCCTGGCCGCGGGTGCCCAACTCCGGCTCGACGGCCGCGACGACGACGTACACGCCCGCCACGCCGCCGTTGGTGATGAAGATCTTGCGCCCGCTGAGCACCCAGTCGCCGTTGTTCCGGACCGCGCGCGTCTTCATCGAGCTCACGTCCGACCCGGCGTCTGGCTCGGTGACGGCGAACGCGCCCACCACGGGCTCGGCGGCCGTGCCGTAGCAGGCGGGGACCCACGTCGCGATCTGCTCCGGCGTGCCCTGGTTGAAGATGGCGGCCACCGGCAGGCCGGTGCCCTGGATCGCGAGCGCGATGCCCGCGCACCCCCAGGTCAGCTCCTCGGCGACCAACGCGGGCATGATGCCGGTGCTGTCCGCGAACGTCTGGCCCAGGAACTCGTGCGAGTAGAGTCCGATCTCGGCGGCCTTCTTGACCACTGGCCAGGGGAACTCCTCGGTCTCGTCGTAGTGCGCCGCGACCGGCCGGATCTCACGCTCGGCGAAGTCGTGCACCCAGTCCCGGATCTCGCGCTGGTCTTCTGACAGTTCGAACGAAACCATCCCTTTTTCCTGGCCCTCTTCCTTTAACAGTAGCTGCGCAATTGAATTGGTCAGTACTGGTACGTACTGTTACCCCCAACGATACCAACCGGACGGTACTGCCCGTCGGCCGCCGGCGCAACTCACGAATCGTGTCGGGACCGGTCGAGCTGGCGCGTGAGGCGGTAGACGACGTCCAGCGCCGGCACCGGGACGCCCAGCTGGCCCGCGAGCTCGACCACCGAGCCGACCAGCGCCTCCACCTCCAGGGGACGTCCGGCGTCGACGTCCTGGAGCATCGAGGTGCGGTGGTCGCCGACCCGGCCGGCGCCATCGAGCCGCCGGTCGACGCCGATGCCCGGGTCGATGCCGAGCGCCCTTCCCACCGCCTCGACCTCGAGCATCAGCATGCGCAGCAGCTGCCGGGTCCCGGCGTCGCCGACCATCGCGCCGAGGCCCGACCGCGTCAGGGCGCTGACCGGGTTCAGCGTCGCGTTGCCGATCAGCTTCAGCCAGATCTCCTCGCGCATCCTCGACTGCACGGGCGCCCGCAGGCCGGTTCCGGCGAGCGCGGCGGCGATCGCGGTGACGCGCTCGGAGCGGGCGCCGTCCAGCTCGGCCAGGGAGAACCGGTTGCCCTCCACGTGGCGGATCACGCCGGGCGCCTCCAGGCTCGTGGCGGGATACACGACGCAGCCGATCACGTGGCGGGCCGGGATGCTGGCCGCAATGACGCCGCCCGGGTCGACGGACTCCAACCGCCGGCCCTCACGGAGGAAGAACCACCAGGGGATGCCGTTCTGCGCGAAGACCAGCGCGG
>DASQZW010000241.1:0-13308 GCA_035638495.1 Terriglobales bacterium | reverse complement strand
GCAACGGCGAGGTGGCCGGCGACGACCCGTGGGAGGGCAACACGCTGGAGTGGGCGACGAGCTCGCCGCCGCCGCCCTACAACTTCGACCGGGTGCCGCCCGTCCGCTCGTTCATGCCGCTGCGCGACCTGCGCGGCGACCGCCAGCCGACCCCGGAACGAGAACCGGTCCCCGCCGAAACCTGAGAGTCCTGCCGTACGTGAGCCACCTCATCCGACCCGGATGAGGTGGCTGCTGTACGGCAAAGCCGTTTCCAGCGCGCATGTTTGCCACAACCGGCGGCAACGCACACATTCGCAACGTCAGCGGCACACTTGCGGGCGGGCAACCAACCGCAGGCAGTCAAGGCCGCGAAGCGCCGAAGGGAAGCCTTGACGGCCGGTAGGTCAGCGCACCCAGGCTGGCCGCGGGGGGCTCCCCCGAGCCCCCTTCGCCCGAACGAGCCCGGAGCCCGAACGAGCCCGGAGCCCGAACGAGCCCGTCGCCGCGTCAGGTGGAGGCCGGCTCCACGCCGGCCTCGCGCGCCGGCGACCACGCCGCCGACAGCGCCTCCACGGCCATGCCCCGGATCTCTCTGACGACCCGCGAGCGGCGGTAGTACTGGACCGTCACCGTCACCCGGAAGCCGCGGCCGGCACGGCCCATGCGGCTGCGCACCGGGGCGAGCGACCGGGCGCTGCCGGTGACCCAGAACCGACGGCCGTCCTCGCGGCGCACGAGCAGCGGCCACCCGCCCTCCGCGGCGCGCACGATCCGCACCGCCGTTGCCCTGCAGACCTCGGGCGCGGACCGGCGGTCGCGCAGGGCCCGCCGCACCATCGACTGCGAGTACCTCCAGACGGCGACGGCCGCCAAGGCCAGCAGCACCGCGGCGCCGTACGCCCCAAGCTCGACGTCGGTCCGCATCGGCGCCATCGGCTGGGACGGGGCGGCGACCGTCTCCGTGGCCGTCGTGGCGGCGAGGACGACGCACCCGGCGGCCAGGCCGCCGAACAGCACCATCCAGCGCAGGCGCCGCACCAGCAGCCGGCCGAGCTCGACGTCCTCGACGCCCGCCAGGCACAGCCGCATCCGCGCCAGGAGCCACCAGAGGCAGCCGGTCAGCGCGGTGACCAACACCCGCGCTAGGACTCGCCGCCCAGCCGGTCCTCGATCGCCTGCCGAATCCGCTCACCCAGGCGCGGGCTGTCTCGCACCGTCACCGAGCCCATCAGATTGAAGGCGTTGACCCGCACGACCGGCGCGCCCGGCGCCGGCGGCGGCCCCTTCAGCTTCGCCTCCTTGCTGCCCATGATCGCGATCCCCTCGAGCTCGACCTCGACGCCGAACGGCACGATCACGTCGACGCTGCCCATCACCACGTACGCGTTGATCGTCGTCACGGGCGCCGAGATGGCCGCGCCGCGCAGGTCCAGCTTGCAGCTGCCCATGACCGAGACCGCGAGCGTCTCCTCGTCCACGCGCCAGAAGCCCTTGCGCTCGACCGCGCTCATGATCGAGACCGACGCCCGCACAGGCTGGCGAGCCACCCCACCCTGGATCGGATGCGCTGGGCGGCTCGGCGCGATGGCCGGCAGGTCTCGCGTGACCGCCTGGAGCTCGTCGCGCGTCCGAGCGGCGAGCGCCTGCTCGACGCGCACCGAGAACTCGTCGAGCGTGAGCCGGCCCTCGACCGAGGCCTGGCGCAGCACCTCGCTGGTCCGCTCGCGCTCCGCGTCGGAGGCGAGGATCGGCGGCGAAGGCTCGTCCGGCATCCTCACATGCTAGCCTCGCCGTGCGTGAGCTGGTCATGGGATCCGACGGACGCGGTGCTCGCCTGCGCCGGAATGCCCTGACCGGGGTCGTCGTTACCATGGCCAGGGTGATCACCTTTGGCCAGACGGCGCGCTGCGGCGCTGCCGAGGAACTCGCGGTGGCCGTGGCGGCCGGGTTGACCAGCGTCGTGTGCGAGCCGGCCCTGGCCGTCCCCGCCGCCGACCTCGGCCTGGTGCCGCTGCGCGAATCCGCGGCCGAAGCAGGCGGGGTCCCGCATACCGCGTACACGATCCAGCCCGGCGATGAGCGTTCGTGGGCCGCCGTCGACGCCACCGCGGCGCTGGGGCTCCGGGAGGCCGGCCCGCTGGCGGGCTACCCGCTGGTGACGGTGATCGGGGAGGACCCGGCGGCCGTCGGTGCCGCCATCGGCCACCTGCGCGCGCTGCTGCCGGGCACGGCCCGCATCGGCGCCGAGGCGGGAGACGCGGCCGCGGCGGCCGCCCTGATCGAGGCCGGCGCCGACGACCTGGGCCACGGCGGCGGCAGGCCCGCAGCGGCGTCCGTGCGCGCGCGGCGCGACGCCCTGGTCGCGGCCGCGGCCGCCACGGGCGCGCTGCTGGCCGAGCGGCCGGTGCCGGCGCCGGCCGGCGCGCCCGGACTGCCGAGGGCGCTCCGCGACCAGGTGGACGG
The DNA here is from genome assembly GCA_035638495.1 of Terriglobales bacterium. Lineage (GTDB taxonomy): Bacteria > Chloroflexota > Dormibacteria > Dormibacterales > Dormibacteraceae > CF-161. The sequence continues at coordinate 10,863 of DASQZW010000241.1, read as the reverse complement.
GCAGGGCCTCCTGCGGCCCCGGACGCCCTGGGCGAGCGGCGGCGAGCGCTCGCCCAGCCGCGCCAGCGGGCGCCGGCACTCGGCCGACGAGCTCACCCGCGGCGTGCGGCCGGAGATCGCCCGGGTGCTGGAGCGGGCGGTGGCCGGGGACCGGCCGGACCGCGACGAGCTCGAGCTGCTGTTCCGCGCCCGGGGCGACGAGGTCGACGCGGTGTGCGACGCCGCTGACGACGTCCGGGCGCGGGTCAGCGGCGAGACGGTGACCTACGTCGTCACCCGCAACATCCAGTACACCAACGTCTGCACGTACCGGTGCCGGTTCTGCGCCTTCTCCAAAGGCCCGCTGTCGCTCAACCTGCGCGGCAGGCCGTACCTCATGCCCATCGAGGAGGTCGTCGACCGGGCCCGAGAGGCGTGGGAGCGGGGCGGGACCGAGGTCTGCATGCAGGGCGGCATCCACCCCGACTTCACCGGCCAGTTCTACCTGGACGTGTGCGCGGCCATCAAGGCCGAGCTGCCGGACCTGCACGTCCACGCCTACTCGCCGCTGGAGATCTTCCAGGGCGCGGCCAGCCTCGGTGTGCCCGTCGAGGAGTTCGTGTCCAGGCTCCGCGACGCCGGACTCTCGTCGCTGCCCGGCACCGCCGCCGAGGTGCTCGACGACGACGTGCGACGGATCATCTGCCCCGACAAGGTGACGACGGCCGAGTGGGTGCACGTGCAGGAGGCGGCGGCCGGGGCTGGCCTCCGCTCCAACGCGACGATCATGTTCGGCCATGTCGACGGCCCCGCGCACTGGGCCAACCACCTCGAAGTAGTGCGCCGCCTGCAGCAGCGCAGCGGCCATCTCACCGAGTTCGTGCCGCTGCCCTACGTCCACATGGGCGCGCCGCTCTACCTGCGCGGCGAGGGCCGTCCCGGGCCGACCTGGGACGAGGTCCTGCTGATGCACGCGGTCGCGCGCCTGTCCCTGCAGGGCCTGATCGACAACATCCAGGTCTCGTGGGTCAAGCTGGGGATCGAGGGGGCGAAGGCATGCCTGCGAGCGGGCTGCAACGACCTGGGCGGCACGCTCATGAACGAGTCGATCAGCCGGTCGGCCGGCGCGTCCCACGGCCAGGAGATGCCGCCCGCGGCGATGGAGGAGCTGATCCGCTCGATCGGCCGGACGCCGCTGATGCGGACCACGCTGTACGGCGTCGCGCCCGCGGAGCGCCGGATGGCGGCCCTTGCGGCGGAACCGCTGCGCGAGCGCGAGCCCGGCAGCCTCATCCGCCTGCAGCCGCGCCTCAGTGCTGGCTAGCCGACTCCTCAGACGACCCGTCGTCGATGCGCCGGTTCTCCGCGTCCCCCTTCAGGACCCAGAAACCCAGTCCGGCCACGCCGAGGGTGGCGACCAGGAAAGCGAGGCTCATCCAGCCCCAGGCGGGGATCCACTCCCCGATCAGGTAGCTCACCGGCCAATTATCGGGCTTCCGTCATGGTGAGGTTCGGACGCCGCGGCGGGTGCTCCGTCCCGTACCTTTAGCGCCATCAACCTGATCGACATCGTCATCATCATCGCCGTCCTGATCGGCGTCGCGAACGGCTACCGACGCGGTTTCTGGCTCTCGCTCTTCCAGTATTCGGGCCTGGTGATCGGCGTGGTGGCCGGTGCCGCGCTGGCTCAGCCGATCCTCAACGCGCTGCACCTCGATAGCGGGGGCGTCCGTCCGCTGGCCGCCGTCCTGGTCCTGGTGATCTGCGGCAGCCTTGGCAGCACGCTGGGCTTCTGGATCGGCGAACCGGTCCGGCGAGCGTTCGTGGGGCGCGGACTGGCGCGGCCGCCGGAGAAGCTGGCCGGGGGGCTCTTCTCGCTCTTCACCGTCCTGTCCGTGGCGTGGTTCCTGGGCCTGACGTTCTCGCAGGGCCCGAGCCCGGACCTCGGCCGGCTGATCCAGCGGTCGACGGTCCTCCGCTCCGTGGACGTGCTGTTCCCGCGGCCCCCGGGCTTCATGTCCGGCGTCCGGGGGATTCTCGCCGGCGTGCCGTTCCCGCAGACGTTCGCCGGACTGCCGGTGCTGCCGGAGCCGCTCTCACCGCCGGCGTCGGTCAGCACCACCGGCGTGCAGTCCGCTGCCGAGGTCGTGTACCGGGTCGAGGGCCGCGGCTGCGGCGGCGTGGTCAGCGGCAGCGCCTACCCGGTGGCGAAGGGCTACCTGATCACCAACGCGCACGTCGTCTCCGGCACGTCCAACACCGTGCTGTCGCAGGACGCGACTGGGCGGTCGGGCATCCGGGCGACCGTGGTGCTGTTCGACCCGCAGAAGGACGTCGCGATCCTCTACGCGCCGCAGGTCGACGCGCCCGCGCTTGCACCGGCGTCTGGCAGCCGGGGTACCCAGGGTGCGGTCATCGGGTACCCGGGCGGTGGATCCGAGACCATCGGCGCAGCGGTGATCGAACAGGGAACGCAGGCCGAGGGACGCGACATCTACAACAACACGCTCGTCTACCGGAACATCTGGATCCTGGCCGCCGAGGTGCGGCCCGGGAACTCGGGCGGCCCGCTGGTGGACCTCCAGGGCCACGTGCTGGGCCTGGTCTTCGCGGCGTCGAGCACCGACCCGGAGCAGGCATATGCGCTGACCAGCGACGAGGTACAGCCGGACGTCTCGGCCGGCGTCGGCCGCACGGCACGCGTGGCGACCGAGACGTACCAGTGCGCCGTCTAGACCGCTTGAGCGCGCCGGCTAGAAGCTCGTGGCCTCGTCGATGAGCATCACCGGGATGCCGTCGACGATCGGGTAGCGCAGGCGGTCGGTCTGGCAGACGAGCGCGCTCCCCTCCTCGTCCAGTTCGACCTTCTGCTTGCACTTGGGGCAGGCGAGCACTTCGAGCAGCTCGGGAGAGATCACGTGGGCGATGCTAGCAGCACCGCGGGAGGCACGGCACGCGTGGAGCGCGGTGGTGGTCGCTCCAGAAAGTTCCGCCCCCGCTCGGGGCGGGCGAGGAGGTTTCCCTCCTCGCACCTCCACCGAGCATGGCTGCGGGGGTGAGGTCTGTTTATGGGGCCCGGGAACCCGCCCTTGGAGTTACCCCCAAGTCCCTCTCATCCTCTCTTTAGCCAGGATCCCCGGGCCTACCGGTCGCTTCCGACCGGACGCCTTGTATTTTGAGACAAAGCCAGCCGGATTGCAAGCCCCCGAATGGGCATTAAGCACCGAATCGGCCGTTTCGGCCTTGGTTTTTCCAAATCGTTCGATAAGGCAGCGAATTTCGTGCACGTGCCTGGACTGTGGGGGTAACTGAACGGATCCCTCACTCCCCTGCCACTCGTGCAACCGCTGCCGGACGCAGCTTTCGACCACCATCATGGCCCATCCGACCCGCTTTGCGCTGATATTTCTGATGATTGGGAATGCTCTGCATCGCGCATTACCTTGTCGCGGTGGCCTCCGCGTCCGCGCGCTGCTCGGCGCCGAACCAGCGGAGGAACACGACAACTGCGCCGATGAAATAGCTGCTCTTCCCGAACAGCATCAGCACGGCGCCCGCCACCGTCTGGTCAGTGACCGGATCCAGAGCGGGCACGATGCGCGGGACGTGTCTGTAGAACTCGTAGAACGGCGTGCGCGAGAACTGCAGGGCGAGGGCCACGGCGTCCTGTGGAAAGGTGCCGATGAACAGGTACAGGAGCTTCGCCATCGGCGACAGTCGCCACCTGCAGTGGGCGGCGGTGGCGTCGATCACGGGCCACCAGAACAGCAGGCCGCCGGCGATGAACGACAGGTGCTCGACCACGTGCAGCGACTCCGAGTACAGCGTGGCGTCGTAGAGCGGCGGCACGTGCCACCCGATCATCACCGCGGCGGACAGCACCTGGGCCGGCACCGGCTCCGTGATCGCGCGCACGCCCGGCACACGGACCAGGACGCCCGCCATCTCCCGGTTGAGGCCGAGCAGGAGCAGCGGCGGCGCGACCACCCCGATCAGCACGTGCTGGAACATGTGGACGCTGTCGAGGTAGCTGTCGCTCAGGACGTCGATGGGCGTCTCGAGTGCGAGCCAGATGCACACGATGCCCATGCCGAAATAGAGCGAGTTGATGCGAGGCAGGTCGCGATCGCGCGCCAGCCACGCGTGGCCCAGCCAGAGCGCGAGCAGCCCGGCGTAGACGGTCGGATCGAACGGCCAGGCCATCGTCTGCCAAGGCTACGTCGGACGACTGCGAGCGTGACGCCGCCCCAGGACGCCGCAGCGGCCGGGTCGCGGCTACCGGCCGGCGGGCGTCAGCTCGAACGTCGCGTGCTCTGCCGGCGTGGGCGGGGCACCGTCCTCGGGCAGCCTGACGACCGAGCCGTACTTGCGCGCCACCAGCGGGCTGACCGATCGCGCTTCGCCCGTGTCGAGGTGGCGCGCGTGGACCGCCACGTCGTGCTCGCGAAGATGCAGCACGCCGTCGGGCTGCGCCAGGAGGTTGCGTGGCCAGTCGCGGCCGAGGCCGCCCCCCGAGCGGACGAACAGACGTCCCCCGTCGCCCCACACCCAGAGCACGGTCCGGTGGGGATTGCCGGTCTTCCGGCCGTGCGTGGTGAGCGCGACCTCGCGCTCGCGCGCGGCCGCGTCGAGCACCTCGGCGCTGAACGATCCCATCGTAGGAAGTCGAACCGGGCGGGCAGGCGAGCTATTCGACCACGCTCACTCGATCGGTTCCATCGGCGGGTTGCGACGGAGCTCCTGCAGCTCGTCGAGGTCGATGTGCGTCCGGCGGTCGTAGCCCGGCGTGCGGTACTTCGTCAGGTAGCCGAGCTTGATCCACCGGTACAGGGTCGCGCGGCTCACCCCCTCCTGCTCCGTTGCCTGCTTGATGGTCACGTAGCGCGGCACGCGAGGGCATATTAGACACTTGATTGACCCTCAGAAGACGCTCACGAGAAATCCGATTCACATTCGAGATTTTCGTGAGACAGTCAGCGCACGAAATCGGTCAGCCCACGGGCGCCGTCAGCTCGACCTGGATGTTGTCGGGATCCCGGAACGGCAGCACGTGGATGCCGAAGCCCTCCAGAGTCCTGATCTCGCCGTGCGGCACACCGCGCTCGTCCAGCAGGCGGACCGCCGCGTCCAGGTCCGCCCGGTTGGCGACGCTGAAGCTCAGGTGGTCGAGGCCGACGCGATTCTCGTCGAAGCTGTCGCCGGCAGGCGCGACCGGACGCAGGCCCATCAGCAGGTTCCCGCGCACCATCACCACGCCGCCCCACAGGACCGGGTACACGGCCGCGGCGGTTGGATCGTCCGCCGGCGGCGACTCCACGGCGACCTCGAAGCCGAGCAGGCCCGTATAGAACTCGCGACTGCGCTGCACGTCGGTCACCGTCAGGCGCAGGTGATGGATGCCGCCGATCTCGATCCGATCCGCCACTTCCGACCTCCTTCGTGCGGAGGCGGCGCGCCATGTCGCCGCCGGGTGCGCGCAATCGTCGCACGCGGCGGCGGGCGGCGTCAGCCCCGAGCTCGTCGCCGGACCGCGCCGTGCCCGGGGTCGAACCGGGCGAGCAGCTGGTCGACGATGCCGCTCGCGGTGAGCGCCTCCCCTCCCGGCTCCTCGGGCGCCGGCCGCACGGCCTCCAGCACCTCGCGCGCGACCTTGACGGGTCGCCGCAGCAGCACGGCCAGGTTGAGCGCGTCGCTCGGCCGCGCGTCAACCGTGCGGGTCGCGCCGCCCGATCCGGCAACCACGGCCTCTGCGTAGAACGTGTCTCCCGTGAGCCGGCTGATGCGGACCTCCCGCAGCGTCCCTCCCGCCGCGTCGAGGAGCCGTGCGGCGAACTCGTACGTGAGCGGCCGCACCATCTCGAGGTCCTCCAGGTGCACGGCCAGGAAGTCCGCTTCGTACGGCCCGATCCACAGGTCGAGACGGCGTGACCCATCCAGCTCCTCGAGCACCACGACGTTTCGGTCGTCCCGGCGCAGCACGTCGGCCACCCGCACCTCGAGCAGTTCACTCTCCGTCATCTCCACTTCCTCAGAGAACTCGGCCAGCCGCGCGCGCAGCGACCGGCGCGCCTTGTGCAGCCGGGCCTTGACCGCGCCGACCTCCACGCCCAGCACCGCCGCGACCTCGCGCTGGGACAGGCCGGCCAGGTAGAACAGGGTCACCGCCCGGCGCTGGCCGGCTGGCAGCGCCGCGACCGCCGCCCGCACGCGCGCCACGAGCTCGGCGGCCTCGGCCAGCTCCTGGGGATCGGACCCCGGCTCGGGCACCAGCGGCACCACGGGCCGCAGGCGGCGCAGGTGGCGGCCCACGTTCAGGCCGATGCCCACGAGCCAGGCGCCGAAGCGCTCCGGGTCCCGCAGCCGGCCCAGTCCGAGCAGCGCCTGCAGCACCGCCTCCTGCGCGGCCTCCTCGGCGAGGTCGCCCCCGCCGAGCATGCGCCGGCAGCTCGCCACGAGCATCGGCCGGTGCCGATCGATCAATGTGGCGAACGCCGCGCGGTCCCCGGCTCGCGCCGCGCCCACCAGGCGTGAGTCGTCTGCGCTCATCCTCTGCCCGAATGGTGCCGGCCGAGGCAGTTGGGGTTACCCTGGCCCCAATGGAGGCCAAGTCGTTCGTCATGGATCCGACCGAGGCCAGCCGGATCGCCGAGCTGGACCGCACGCACTGGCTGCACCCGCAGGGCGACCTCGACGCGCCCGCCGGCACGGCCCCGGCGCTGTCGTTCAGCCGTGGCCGCTCGGCGACGCTGTTCGACCTGGAGGGCCGGCCGTTCCTCGACGCCATGGCCGGGCTCTGGAACGTCAACGTCGGGTACGGGCGGGCGGAGCTCGCCGACGCGGCCGCCGCGCAGATGCGCGAGCTGCCGTTCTCGTCCGCCTACGGCGCGTTCGGCCACGCCCCGGGCAGCCTGCTGGCGGCGAAGCTCGCCGAGCTCGCGCCGGGCGACCTGTCGGTCACCTACTTCGCGAGCGGTGGCGGCGAGGCGAACGATACCGCGTACAAGATCGCGCGCCTGTATCAGAAGCTCCGGGGCCGGCCCGAGAAGGTGAACGTCGTCGCCCGTCTTCGCGGCTACCACGGCCTGACGTACGGCGCCACGAGCGCGACCGGCCTGCCGATGTTCTGGGAGGGCGTCGGTCCGCTCGCGCCCGGGTTCCTCCACGCCCCCGCGCCCCATCCCTACCGCTACGACGGCGAGGGCTCCGCCGGCGAGGGGTACGCCCGCGCGCTGGAGCGCGTGATCGAGGAGGCGGGGCCGGAGACGGTCGCGGCGGTGGTCGCGGAGCCGGTGCAGGGCGCCGGCGGCGCGATCGTGCCGCCGCCCGACTACTTCCCGCGCGTCCGGGAGATCTGCGACCGCCACGACGTCCTGCTCATCGCGGATGAGGTGATCACCGGCTTCGGCCGCACGGGCCGCTGGTTCGGGATGGAGCACTACGGCGTCGTGCCGGACCTGATGGTGTTCGCCAAGGGCGTGACCAGCGGCTACCTGCCGCTGTCGGGCGTGCTCATGACCCGGGCGGTGCACGACACCCTGCGCGAGCTGCACGGCACCTTCCCGCACGGCTTCACGTACAGCGGCCACGCGACCGCATGCGCCGTGGCGCTGCGCAACCTCCGCATCATCGAGGACGAGGGCCTGGTCGACCGGGCGCGAGCGATGGGCGAGGTGCTGCGGCCGGCGCTCGAGGGCCTGCGCCGCCACGAACTGGTCGGCGACGTCCGCTCGCTCGGCCTCATCGGCGGCGTGGAGCTCGTCCGCGACCGGGGCACACGCGCGTCGTTCGAGCCGGCCGCCGGCGTGGGCCGTCGCGTCATGCTGGCCGCGATGGAGCGGGGTGTCCTGGTGCGCGCGCTCGGTGGCGACGTGGTGGCGCTGTCCCCGCCGCTGGTGATCACCGAGGACGAGCTGATGCGCGTGGTGGACACGCTCGACGAGGCGATCGGCCAGGTCGAGGCGGAGATGGACTCACGGAGCTGAGGTATCACATGGGCGACGAGGAGACGGTCAGCCGGCGCGAGCTGTTCACCGGGTGGGCCCGCGGGCTGCGCGACGGACTGGCCGAGTGGGTGCTGCCGGAACTGGAGCAGCAGGCGGCGCGCCTCCGCGAGGCCTTCGAGGCGCCCGAATTCGGCGGGGGCGCCGGCGTCGAGACGCCGCACCCGTGGCGCGACCTGCTGGAGCCACAGGCCGAAGAAGAGGACTCCTAGCGACCCCCCGGCCGCTGGTGGCCAGTCAGGTCGCGGCGGCGATCATCTCGCTCATCGCGTTCCTCACGCACGCGGAGTGAGTGATGAAGCTCGCCGTCCTGGTCCCGTCGGTCGCCTCGCAGGTCATGATCACGGGCGCCGACCTGCCCGGGAACCCGCCGCAATGGCTGGGCGCCGTCGTCCTGGTCGCGTACGCCCTGGCGGCGGGCGGCGTCGGGACGCTCCTGATGCGGAGCCGGGACGTCGGCTGAGCGCCGGCGTCACTCCTCCAGGACGTAGAGGGTCCGCCGGCGCTGGAACCCCAGGGCCGCGTACAGCCGCTCCGCCGGATTGCCGTCAGTGACAGTGAGGCCGATGCGGGCCTCGCCCGCGGCGGAGCAGCGGGTGATGGCGTGCAGCAGCAGCGCTCGGCCGAGCCCGCGGCCCTGCCAGGCCGGCACGACCATAACGTCGGCGACCCAGGGCCCGCCCGCCCACCCCCAGGGCTCGGGCCCGATCCGCGTCACCACCACGGCGCCGGCGACGGCGCCCGCCGCGTCGGTGGTCACCGCCGACGCGTCCTCCAGCACGCTGCCCACCAGCCGGCCGGACAGCAGCTCGGTCAGGTCCTGCTCGTGATCCGCCGCCGATCGCCCGCTGAACCCCGCGTCCGGGTGGCCCGGCGGATAGGCCAGGAGGCGGACGCGGACCATCGCCGGCACGGGCGCGATGCCGGTGCGGAGCGTGATCCCGTCGGGGATCCGCGGCTGGGCGCCGCGGGCGGGCAGGGCGAGCACCATGTCGTGCGCGTGGCGTACGAGCCGGGCGCCCGCCTCCTGGAGCGCGGCTGCCTCCTCAGGGCTCGTCGTCGACCGGTGGGGCATGCGGCGAGGATGGCACGATGACGCACTGTTGCAGTCGCAACCTTCCTTCGCTAGAGTCCCCTTCACAACGGGGGCCACAGGGAGATGGTCGACTCACCGGGCAGCGTGACCGGGACCGCCGTGGCGCGCGGCCGGATCGTGGCGGCCGCCATCACGGGCACGACGATCGGCTGGTACGACTTCTTCCTGTTCCTGGGCGCCATCCCGCTCGTGTTCTTCCCCCGGCCGGCGCCCGCCGACGAGGTGCCGACCCTCGTCCTGCTCGGCGCCGGGTTCGTCGGACGGCTCGCGGGCGGCGCGCTCTTCGGCCACTTCGGCGACCGCCTGGGACGGCGGTCGACGCTGATCGCCACCCTGGTGACGCTGGGCCTGCCCACCGCCGCGATCGGCCTCCTCCCCGGTCGCGCTCCTCTGGGATTCGCGACCCTGGCACTGCTGACGCTGCTGCGCCTGGTGCAGGGCGCAGGCCTGGGCGGCGAGTGGGCGGGCGCGGTCCTGATGGCGATGGAGTGGGAGCCCGACCGGTTGAAGCGCGGCTTCGCCGCCAGCCTCCCCCAGGTCGGCGTGCCGCTCGGGCTGCTGCTGGCGATGGCCACCCTGTCGGCGGCGCGCCTGCTGCCTCCGGACGCGTTCGCGGCATGGGGCTGGCGGGCGCCGTTTCTGTTCAGCCTGGCGCTGGTGGGCGTGTGCTGGCGGCTGCGCCGCGGCCTCCCCGAGACGCCCGAGTTCCTGCGCTGGCGCCCGCGCGCCCGGACGCCCGACCGGCCGGCGCTGGAGGTGGTCCGCCATCACTGGCACCAGGTCGCGGCGTCCGCCCGCGCGCGCCTGTCGGCGGACCTGCTGTTCTACGGCTGCGTCGTGACGGTCCTCAGGATCGGTTTCGGCGGCGGCCTCTCGTCGGACGCGGGCCTGGCGCTGGCCGCCACACTCCTCGCCTGCGCCACGGCCGCCGTCGCGATCCCGATGGCCGGCCACCTCTCGGACCGGCACGGTCGCGGTCCGGTCTACGGGTTGGGCATCGCGGTCCTGGCGGTGGTTGCGACCCCGCTGTTCACGATGCTGGGTTCCGGTGTCCCGATCCTGGTCCTCGCGGCCATGCTGGCCGCCGCCGCCGTCCACGCGATCCAGTACGGCCCCCAGGCCGCGCTGATCGCGGAGGGCTTCACGCCGCGGCTGCGCTACAGCGGCGCCGCGCTGAGCTATCAGCTCGGGTCGATACCGGCCGGCATCCTGGTCCCGGCGGTCTCGGTCCTCTTTCCCGACCGTGCGCTGTTCTGGATCGCGCTCGGGGTCGTGGCCTGCTGCCTCGTCAGCGCGTCGGCGCTGCTCCCGCCGCGCAGGTTCCTCGTGACGGTGGCGCTGCTCTCGGTGCTCGGCGCGGCGTTCCTGGTAGTCGCGGCGCTGTCGGGACGGTCGGGGCTGGCGGCGCTGGTGGTCCAGACCGTCGATGGGCGTTCGCTGCTCTGGCAGTGGGTCAACAACCTGGGGAACGTGATCGCCCTGGTCAGCGTCGCCGTGTGGCTGACGACCTGGATCGCCGGCCGTGCCGCTCGGCGGCGCCGCGACCGCGTTCTCTAGGGGCACGCCCAGGAAGGGACGCTTTGCGGCGGGTCGGGCGGCGCGCCGCGCCCTGACTGCCGGCACCTAACCGTCTAGCTGGTCTTAACAGGTTGGGTTGGCGATGGGCCGGCGCCGGCCTACGGTGGGCACATGCCCACGCGCGGAACAGAGCTCGCCGAACTCGTCGAGGCCGGAGCCCGGCAGATCGTCGCCGCCCTCGGCGCCGCCTGCGACGAGGGGCTCTCCATC
>DASQZW010000240.1:0-2471 GCA_035638495.1 Terriglobales bacterium | reverse complement strand
CAGCACCGCTCTTTCGATGCGTCCAAGGATGTGCCGGCGGCACGCGCTGCACGGCTCGGTGGCCAACTCCTGCGACGACATCGTCGAGCGATTCGTGCGCCGCCAAGCCCCGCCGTCCAACGCCGCGGTGGCGGCGTCGACGTCCCGATCCACACCTTTTGACAATACCTCACACCAGACCACGCCCGCCCACAAGTGGCGAGAACATCGAGCAGTCCGACGCGGTGCTCTCGCCAGTTGTGGTCTGCTGTCGGCAGGTGAACCCGCAGAGAAGCCGCAGAGTCGAGTGAATCGCGGAGCAGACAGTGAACCACCGGTTCCCCGCTCCGTACGTCCTCCTCGCCGCCGTGTGCGGCGGCGTAGTTGCCCTGCCGCCCGTACACGAAGCAGAACACCCAGGGGGTGGCGCTGCGTCGTGACCGAACGGCGGCAGGCTGGTAGACGCGCCGGACAGATGGCAGGTAGGGGCGAAAGGCGAATACCCGCATTGTCCCCTCTATCTCCCGCCGAGATCAACGACGCCGCGCCCATCACGTTGGTCCGCGCGCTGGCCGTCACCGTCCCCACCACCGGGCTGGTCCTGGACTCGACGGTGACCGAGCACCCGGTGTCGGGCGTCGTGACGCTGAACGGCCGCGTCCCCGTCGGGGCCTGTGCCGATCCCGACGTGCGCGGGCGGCTGAACCTCGATGACCTCGTCACCGGCGCCGGCGCGTCGCTCCCCCTGCCCTGCGGCTCCGGGCCGGCCGCTTTCAGCGGCATGCTGCCGGCGGGTGCCTATCGGGTCAGCATCGTCGGCGACCATTCGGATCTACCCGGCGTGGGCTACGTCGCGCCCCAGCCGCTCACCGTCTCCGGGCCGACCACCGGCCTCGCCTTCGACGTCCCGACGCGGCCGGTCACCGGCACCATCACCGTCGGCGGGCACGACCCCACCTGCGACCCGGGCGCGCTCGCGGCCAAAGTGAATTTCATCCACGCCACCACCCGCGTCACGTTCGTGTTCCCGGCCCGCTGCGGCACGCCGGTCGACTGGGAGGGCGAGGTCTTCCCGGGCACGTACGAGGTGGTCGTCTACGGAGTGGCCTCCAACGTCCCCGCCACCGGCTTCCGCGCCGCAGCCGCGCTGGCCATCCCCTGACGTAGTCGCTCGACAGGACCGCCGCCCGGTCGCAAGCAATCCTCGTGATCGCTTATCTGCTCGCGATCGGGTGCGCCCTGTCCTACGGCGCCGCCGATTTCATCGGCGGATGGACGACCCGCCGCGCCCCCGCCGTCGCCGTGGTCGCCGTATCCCAGCTCGGCGGGCTCGTCCTCCTCGGCCCGCTCGTGCCGTTTGCCAGTCCGGGGTTGCCGTCGGCGCACGATCTCCTGTGGGGCGCCGTCGCCGGGCTGGCCGCCGGCACGGGCATCCTCCTTCTCTACCGCGCGCTGGCGGTCGGGACGATGTCGGTCGTCTCGCCCGCGACCGCGGTGACCGCGGTCTCGATCCCGGTGTTGGTGAGGATCGCGGCCGGCGAGCGGCCGGCACCGCTTCCGGCGCTCGGCATCGGGCTGGCGATCGCGGCGATCGTGCTGGTGAGCCGCCAGCGGAGCACCGCGCCCGCCGGAGGCGGGCGGCTCCCCTCGGGCCTTGCCATCGCGCTCGCCTCCGGCGTCGGCTTCGGCGTCTTCTTCCTGGCCCTCGCCCAGACGCGGCACGAAGCCGGCGCCTGGCCGCTCCTGGCGATGAATGTGGTCACCGTATCCCTTTTCGGCGGCCTCGCCCTCTTTCGCGACGAGCTCCGCCGCATGCCGCGCCCGATGGCTAAAATGGCGGCGCTGTGCGGCATCTTCGACTTCGGCGCCCACGCCCTGTATCTCTTCGCAGTGCGCGAGGGCCCGCTGCCGAGCGTGGTGACCCTATCGTCGCTCTACCCCGCGACGACCATTATCCTGGCGCGCCTCATCCTGCGCGAGCGCCTGACCGGCTGGCAAATGGCCGGCATCGCCTGCGCCCTGGCCGCGACCGTGCTCATCGTGCGCGGGTGAGCTTTTCCCTTCACCGGCGAGGCCGAAGTCCAGCAACACGACGCGATTCGTCTTGGTGATGAGGACGTTCGACGGTTTCACGTCAATGGTGAAGAACACGTCGCTGTGGGCCTGACCCAATTCGTAGAGACACACCAAGTTCGGGTGCACCAGGTGCGACATGATGCGAAATTCGCGCTTGAATCGATACATCCTCTCGGCAGAGGGGCATCGGAGGCGTCTTCAACGCGACACAAGCGCCCCGCTCCGAGTCCACCGCTTCGCGAGCCGATAGGAGGCATGAACGGGGTATCGCGAAGGTTGACGGAACACGCGATCCCGGACGTGCGCTGAGTTTTCGCCTGCTCCGGAACAAGGAACGCTCCGCCGGCACGCTCCGGGGTGCTCAACCCGATCGTGCCCCGGTTCTTCCACCGCCTGCGCGTCGAGACCCCCGCCGG
>DASQZW010000239.1:0-12718 GCA_035638495.1 Terriglobales bacterium | reverse complement strand
TGCATGGCCAGGGCGCCCAGCACCACCTCGCGCCAGTTCCGGCGGAAGACCTCCACGACCGGGCGGCGGACGATCCGCCGCTCTTCCAGCATGATCGTGAAGGGCGGGGTCTCGAGGACGCCCAGCCGCACGTAGAAGCCGAACAGGATCATCACCCCGCCGAGGAGGAACGGGATGCGCCAGCCCCAGGCCGCGAAGGCGGCGGGGCCGACGAGCGCGGTCGTCAGGATGATCGCCGCGTTGCTGGTCAGCAGTCCCGACGGGAAGCCGAGGTGTGGCCAGCTGCCGATGAACCCGCGCCGGTTCGCCGGCCCCCACTCGATCGGGAGCAGGATGGTCCCGCCCCACTCGCCGCCGATGGCGAAGCCCTGCAGCATGCGCAGGACCGTGAGCAGGACGCCTCCCCAGATGCCGATCTGGGCGTAGCCGGGCAGGAGGCCGATGCCGATCGAGACCAGGCCCATCGTCACCAGCGTCGCGACCAGGGTCGACTTGCGGCCCAGCCGGTCGCCGAAGTGTCCGAAGAAAGCCGCGCCGATCGGCCGCGTGACGAACCCGGCCGAGTACGTCGAGAACGAGATCAGGGTCCCGGCCAGCGGGTCGCTGTGTGGGAAGAAGACCCGCGGGAAGATCAGGACCGCGGCGTTCGCCGAGAGCACGAAGTCGTAGAACTCGACGGCCGAGCCGGCGGTCCCGGCGACGATGGCGCGAACGAGGTAGCTGCGGTCGAACGGCTGCTGCATTGGAGCCCTCCCTCCGGGCGAGCGATCGCTGTCAAACCTACTCGACAGCAACATCCCGGGAAAGGAGCCGTCTGTCCCGGTCGGCATGGGCGATTTGCCCATGCCGCCCGGGACAACCGCCCAGCTCGGTGCAGATCAGGCCGGGTGCGCGTACACCGTGTAATACGACTCGTTGGGGATCGACCCGACCCCGGTCACCTGTGAGGAGTAGACGATCGGGAACTTCTCGACCCACAGGAAGATCCAGGGCGCGTCGTTCCAGATCAGCTTCTCCGCGTCGCAATACTCCTGGGCCCGGGCGTCGCGATTGGGCTCGATCGCGGCCTTCTGGAGCAGGGCGGTCACGGTGGGGTTGTCGTAGTAGGACGTCTCCAGGCCCTTCGGCGGCATCTGGCCTGGGTCGAACTGCGACATGGCCTGGCTCGCGTCCAGGAAGCCGGCCGCGTAGCCGAGCATGTGGAGGTCGGTCGTGGCCTTCGCCGGCGCCACGTCGATCGTCGCCACGTAGCTGGGCCAGTCCATGGTGCGCGGCCCGTTGACGTTCACGCCGACCGCGCGCAGGTCGTTGGCGACGTTCTGGGCCGCCTGGAAGTCCTGGACGTACCTGCCGGTCGGCGCCAGCAGGCTCACGGTCATCCCGGTCGCGCCGGCCTTCTGCAGCATCGATCGCGCCGTGTCGGGGTCGTACGGGTACGGGTTCGGGACGGTGCAGTAGCCGAACAGGGAGGGGGCCAGCACCGACTGCGCCGGATCGGCCGCGCCGAACAGCGTGCTCTTGACGATCGCGTCGCGGTTGATCGCGAGGTTCAGGGCCTGCCGGACCTGCGGGTTCCGCATGAGCGGCTGCTGGCTGTCGGCGGTGTTGATGGCGAAGAAGACCGTCCGGTCGCCGGGCGCCAGCAGGACCTTGACGGTCGGGTCCTGACGCAGCGAGGGCAGGTCGGAGATCGGTGGCAGCATGATCACCTGGGCCTGGCCCGACCGCACGAGCGCCTCGCGCGTCGTCGCGTCGGGGACGATCTCGAACACCTGCTCCCGGTACGCCGGCGGCCGGCCCCAGTAGTCCTCGTTGCGGAGCAGCGTGACGTGGTTGCCGGGCACGCGCTCCTTCAGGATGTACGGGCCGGTCCCCACCGGCTTCTCCTGCCTGACGTACCCCGGCTGGCCGGCCTGGATCATGCGGGGCGACAGGATGCCGTACGTCGCGGTGCTCAGCAGGCCGAGGACCACGTCGGCGGCCAGCGGCTGCAGCATCGTGAGCCTGACGTGCGCCGGGTCGACCACGTCGACCGACCTGACCGACCTGGAGAGGACGCCGCAGGAGGGGCAGACGCTCTTCGGGTCGAACGTCCGGTCCAGGTTGGCCTTGACGGCCGCCGCGTCGAATGCTGTGCCGTCCGTGAAGACGACGCCGGTCCGCAGCGCGAACGTCCAGCTCATGGCGTCGGCCGCCTCCTGCCAGCCGGTGGCCAGGTCCGGCTGGACCTTGCCGCTCTGGTCGACGGTCGCGAGGGACTCGACCACCATCTGTACGACATTGGAGACGGTCGTCGTCGTCTGACGCATCGGATCGAGCGTGTCGGGATCGACGCCGATGGCGACTGTCAGCATGTTCGTCTGATGTGAAGTGGACGTGACGTTTGCGCCGCTCGAGCCACACGCTGCCGCGATCGTGCACGCGAGCACGACGATGCCGAAAATTCCGCGCCGCCGTGCCATTCCTATCCCCCTCTAGTCCGTGCTGTCGAGGCAAGTGACGTCAAACCGGTCGACGAGGCACGGACGATTGTAGAGGGTTCGGCGGCTGCGCCGGGCTACTATCTGGCGACAGTGCTGGTCTGTCAGCCGATGTCATACGACCGGAAAACCGGCGAGTGCTCAGTCGGTCGGGACGTCCGGGTGGGCGTCGGCCCACGCCTGCGCCAGCGCGCGCTGGATGAGGTCCGCCGGCTGCGCCCCGGAGATTCCATAGCGGCGGTCGATGACGAAGAAGGGCACGCCCGAGATCCCGAGCGCCGCCGCCTCCCGCTCGTCTCCGGCGACGGCCTCCGCGTACGCGTCGCCCTGCAGCACCTCGCGCGCCGCCGCCTCGTCCAGGCCCACCTCGCCGGCGAGCGCCACGAGCGTCTCGGGGTCGCTGAGCGCGCGCCCCTCCGTGAAGTACGCGGCGAACAGGCGCTCCTCGGCCGCGCCCTGGACGCCGCGCTCGGCGGCGAGGTGCAGGAGCCGGTGCGCGTCGAACGTGTTCGCCGGCCGGGCCAGGTCGAGCCGGTAGGCCAGGCCCTCCTCCGCCGCCAGGCCGGTCACGCGCGCCTGGGCGGCGAGCGCGGCCTCGCGTGTCATCCCGTACTTCCGGGCGAGGCGCTCCACCTGGTCCCCGTCGCTGGTCCGCGGGGCGCGCGGATCCAGCTCGAAGCTGCGCCACTGGACCTCGACCTCGTCCCGCTGCTCGAACGCCGCCAGGCCGCTCTCGAACCGGCGCTTTCCGATGTAGCACCAGGGGCAGACGACGTCCGACCAGATCTCGACCTTCACGCTGCCTGGTGCAACGGCCGGGCCCGGCCCGGTCATTCCCGGCGGCCACCGACCGGCCGGCTGAGACGCTTCTCCAGGGCGACCGTCGCCACCAGCACCGCCACCAGGAACGCCAGCTGGGCGATGGCGCCCGCGAACAGGCCCAGCGGCACCGACGCCAGGGCAACCAGCCCCGCGGCCGCCCGGAACCAGCCCGGCGCCATGCGCAGCGAGCGCCGGAACAGCGCGTCCCCGAAGAGGTAGAGCGCGACGCCGCCGCCGAGGGCCAGCGCGAGTGGGAGGCTCAGCGCGTCGAAGGCGTGGCCCACGCTTCGCTTGACCCCCGTCGCCACTCCCACCACGCCGAGCAGGATCGGCACGTGCGCGTATCCGTACGCGTACAGGGCGAGCCGCGGGCGGCGCTCCACCGGCGCCTCGGTCAGGGCTCGCTCGGCGAGCGCGTCGTCGCCGCCGAAGTAGAGCCACCACAGGCCGGCCGCGAGGGCCAGCCCGAGCACGGCCACGCCGACCAGGGCGGGCTCGACCCGCTGCCCGGACACGCCGATGCCGACCGCCACCACCGACTCGCCGAGCACGATGATCACCACCAGGCCGTGGCGCTCGACGAAGTGCGCCGGCTGCACGCGGAAGCCGCCGATGCCGCTGAGGAACGGCGTCACCGCCATCAGCACGAACGCGAGGCCCCAGAGCGCGTACTCGGCGGCGCCGCCCGCGAACCCGCCGGCCACTACGAGCAGGGCGGACGTCAGGTTGAACGGCGCGATCCGGAGGATCGCGCGCACCGCCGAGCGCGTGCTCGTCCGGGTGAACAGGCCGGCGTGGACGAGGGTCACCAGGAGGTAGCCGAGGCCGAACGCGAGGCCGTCGCCGGCGAACGCGTGCGGGATCGCCAGCGCGACGACCAGGAACCCGGCCATGCCGACCATCAGCAGCAGCCGCGCCGAGGTGCGATCGGGCGGCACGGCGTTCGTCAGCCACGCGTAGCCGCCGTACATCCACCAGATCACGCCGAGCATCAGCACGACGGCGAGGAGGCCGCGGGCGTTCGGCTGACCGGCCAGGACCGAAGTGAGCTGCGTGATCGTGAACACGAACACCAGGTCGAAGAAGAGCTCCAGCGTCGAGACGCGGGCGCTCTCGGGCACGTCGCTCAGCTCACAACGTCCTTGTGCGTGAAGCGGTACCAGGCCCAGCCGAAGAACACGCAGGCGTAGACCAGCGACGAGATCGCGCCTCGGGCCAGGTCGTCGGTCTGCACCGGGTTGGAGAGCAGGCCGAGCCACGCGTCCGAGTAGTGGGTGGGCAGCACCACGCGCAGCGAGCCGAGCGCCGTGACCTGGTCGAGGATGTCGGAGAGGATCTGGAGCAGGACGGCGCCGCCCACCGCGCCCAGCGGCGCGTCCGTGGAGACAGACAGCAGGAACGCCAGGCCGGCGACGACCAGCAGCGTCACCGCCAGGTAGCCGACGATCGCTGCCAGCCGCACCACCGCCTGGTCGCTCGGGATCTCGCCGGCGACCGTTGTTCGCAGCGGGTGCCAGCCGTAGCGCAGCGTGCCCAGCAGCAGGGCGGTGCCGGTCAGCGTCACGAGCGCGACCAGGCTGTACAGCAGCGACACCAGCAGCTTGCTGCCCAGCAGCCGGCCGCGCGGCACCGGCACCGCCAGCAGGTAGCGGAGCGAGCCCCAGCTCGCCTCGCTCGCCACCGTGTCACCGCAGAACAGCGCGACCACGACGACGAGCAGGAACGACGCGGAGACGAGCAGCGTGAACAGCGCGAAGTTGAGGCCGCCGGTCGTCGCGATGTCGGCCAGCATCGCGAACTGCCCCCGGTTGCCGCCGCCACCGCCGCCGCGGCCGGAGCGCCCGAATTCGAACGCGAGCAGGATGACCACCGGCAGCGCGAGCATGAAGCCGAGGGCCAGCTGGGTCCGCCGGCGGCCGGCCTGGCGGCGCAGCTCAGTCACGAACGTGAGCGTCGCGGTTGGCCGGTAGCCGCGGGCCGCGCCGTCGGCCAGGGAGCTGGCAGTCACCCGTTGTCTCTCCGCGCGCGCTCCGCGCCGCCGACGAGCGCGAGGAACGCGTCCTCCAGCCGCCGGCGGGGCACCACCCGGTTCACGCCCACGCCGGCCCGGACCAGGGCGGCGACCGCGGCCGCGCGGGAGGTGCCGTCCAGGTCGGCCACCACGGTCCCTCCGCCCTCCTGGACGACGCTGCGGACGCCCGCCAGGCGCAGCGCGTCGGCCGCGGCGGCGGGGTCGGAGACGTCGAACTGAACGGACGGCGAGTCGCCGACGACGTCGTCGACGTGCCCCGCCGCCACGACCGTCCCCCTGTGCACGACCACGACGTGCGTGCAGGTCTGCTCGACCTCGGCCAGCAGGTGGCTCGAGACCAGCACGGCCCGGCCGCCCGTCGCGTAGCGTCGCAGCACACGGCGCATCTCGGCGATCTGCGGCGGGTCCAGCCCGTCGGTCGGCTCGTCCAGCACGAGCAGCTCGGGCAGGCCGAGCATCGCCTGGGCCACGGCCAGCCGCTGCTTCATGCCGTGGCTGTACGTCCGCACCCGGCGGTGGATCGCCTCGCCCAGGTCGGCGATGTCCAGCGCCTCGTCCAGCCGGGCGTCCGCCACCGGCCGTCCGGTGGCGCGCCAGAACCCGCGCAGGTTGGCCAGGCCGGACAGGTGGGGCAGGAAGCCCGGTCCCTCCACCAGCGCGCCGAGCCGCGAGAGGACCGGGGCACCCGGCAGCAGGCGGTGCCCGAACACGAAGACGCTGCCCGCGGTCGGCGTGATCAGGCCCATCAGCACGCGCAGCGACGTCGTCTTGCCCGCGCCGTTGGGGCCGAGCAGGCCGACGACCTGCCCCCGGCGCACGGTGAAATCGACGCCTTCCAGCGCGACGAAGCCGTCCGCGTACTCCTTGCGCAGGCCCTCGACCACCAGCGGCGTGTCCGCGTGCGCCGGCTCGACCGAGCGGTCCGCCAGGCGGGCGCGGCGCCGGCCGACCCAGATGGCCGCGGCCAGCGCCACCGCGAGCGCGGCCACCAGCCCGACCAGGACCCACCACCACGCGGCCCCCGGCTCCGCGATGGGCATGGCGTGCACCGTCGGCAGGTCGACCGCTCCGTCCACGGCGACCACGTAGACGGCCGGCGCGGGCGGGGTCGCGTAGGCCTGGTCCGACGTGGCGACCACGGCCAGCAGGCGGTGCCCCGGCTGGAACTCGTGCACGATGGCCGGCAGGGTGACGGTGACGGGGCGGGCGTCGGCGATCGAGGCGGGCAGGCCGGTCAGCCTGACCGGCGCCACCAGGCCGTTCGGAAGGACCGGCCCGGCCTTGGGGTCGAGGTCGTACAGCTTGACGAACAGCACGGCCTCGCCGGTCGGGCTGGCGGCGCGGACCTCCAGCCGCGGCGCCCCGACCACGTCCACCGTGGAGCGGAGCGGCGCCGACACGAAGTCCGCGTGCTGGCCGGGCACCTCGCGGACCGGCCCGACGCCGGCGAGGCCGGCGGCGCCCGCGTTCAGCCCGGGGAGGGTCGAGACCGCGGCCGGCGTGCCGTTGGGCGGGTTGGCCGCGGGCTGCGGGGGGCCGAGCAGCGGGACCGCAGTCGTGGCCTGTCCGTCCAGGCCCGGGTAGCGGTCGACCGAGTAGCCGAGCGCCACCACGCCGCCGCTGCTGGTCGCGTCGATGCCGGCGATCCGCGAGTACGTGAAGCTGTCGCCGGGCGCCGCCTCGGTGCCCAGCAGGTAGTGGTCCAGCCACTGCACCGTGAGGAAGCGGATCCGGTCCTGGTCGGACTGCGGCCCGGCGCCGCCGTCGTGCCCGCCCGTGTACCACGCGACCCGCACCGGCGTGCCGGCGGCGGCGATCCCACGCGCGTTCGCGTCGGCCTCGGAGAGCGGGAACAGCGAGTCGGCCTGGCCCTGGACGAGCAGGGTCGGCGCGGTGATCCGGGACAGGACCGTGGCCGGGCTGGACCGGCGGAAGAGCGCCACCTGGGCCGGCGTCGCCCGTCCGGTCGTCGCGACCGCCAGGTAGGCCTGGCACACGTCCTGGGCGAACCGGCCGCAGGCGGGGTCGGTCCGGCCCGGCGCGCGGGAGGCGCCGCTGCTGCCGAAGAACAGCCCGGCCCACGCCCGCTTGAACACGCCCGCCTCGGGGTCCGCGCCGGTCGACTCGGGCAGGAAGGCGGCGGCCAGGTCGTTCCACGTGATCTGCGGCACGATCGCGTCGACGCGCCGGTCGGTGCCCGCCAGGAGGAGCGCGAGCGCGCCGCCGTACGAGCCGCCGACGGCCGCGACGCGCGGGTCGCCCGGCGCGTCCTTCCTGACCTCGGGCCGCGCCGCCAGCCAGTCGATCAATTGCTGGGCGTCCCTGACCTCCCAGTCGGGGCTGTCGACGTGGATCTGGCCGCCGCTCGCCCCGAAGCCTTCGGCGGTCCACGTGAGCACCGCGTACCCGTGGGCGGCCAGGTCCTGCGCATCGGAGGCGACGCTGTCCTTCGTGCCGCCGAACCCGTGCGCGAGCAGCACGGCGGGGACGGGGCGAGCGGCAGAGGCGCGGTCGGGCTGGTAGTACGTGGTGTCGAGTGGGATCGGCGTGGTGCCGTCCGGGCCGGTGCGCACGGTGATGGTCCGGGCCGTCGCGCTGTAGGTGGGGGCGTTGGGCCACGCCGCCCAGGCGACCAGGCCGGCCAGCAGCGCGACCACCACGGCGACCGTGAGCGCACGGCGCCGCGTGAGCCTGGGCCGGGGCACCCGCATGGAGGAAACGATACTGCGGCCCGGTCAGCGGCCCCGCCCACGGCGGGAGGTCAGCGCGGCCCTCAACAGGCGCGGGCGGCGATGGCCGGACCGGGCAGCCGCCAGTCGGGCAGCGGCTCCCCCTCGAACACCGGACCGGCGAGGTTCGGGCTGGAGCCGTCGCCGCGGCGCGCCTCGGCCTCGATCGCCCGCCGCAGGTATTCCGCCCGCGTCTCGTAGCGGGCCGCCTCGGCCTCCCTGCCGGTCGCCTGGAGGAGGAACGCGTGGCGCTCCAGGTTGCGCAGCTGCCGCTCCCGGTCGCCGACGACCGTGGCGCCGCGCCGCGAGCGGCCGAGCGCGGAGGTCGAGAGGGCCAGGGCGTCGGCGTGACGCTCTGCCACGACGTAGACGTCGAGCAGCTGCTCCTCGGCCAGGTGGGCGAGCTCGCTCCGCCCGACGCTGGCCCAGGCCTGCGTGGCCCGGCGCAGGGCGGCCTCCGCCTCGTCGAGGGCCAGGCGCCGGAGCAGCACGGCGGCAAGACCGGCGAGCGCCCAGCCGTCCGAGGCCCGCGACGGGTCCCGGGCCAGCACGTCGAGCGCCTCGCGGCACAGCGTCTCCGCCTCGTCCCAGCGGCCCAGCCCGCGGACGCACCAGGCCAGCGTGACGAGCGCGAGGCCCACCGCCTGCGGGCTCGGCTGCCGGTCCTCCCTGGCCAGGGCCAGGCGCTCGCGGCAGAACGGCTCCGCCTCCGCGTGGAGGCCGAGCTGGCCGAGCAGCCGGACGAGCTCGTTGCGCCAGCACGCGGCGGCTTCGCTGGTCCGTCCCGCCCACCGGCTCCGGCAGCCCAGCAGCTCGCGCGCCAGGGGCACCGACTCCTCGTGCCGTCGGAGGCGAGCGAGCAGCTGGTACAGCTCCTCGCCGGCGGACGCCACCAGGTGGTCGGAGCGGGCCTCGCGAGCGCACTCCAGCGCCTGGCGCAGGACCGGCTCGGCGCCGCCCGCACGCTCGGGGTCCGCCGCCATCCCGCTCCCGTCCCGCAGCAGTCGCTCCGCCTGCCAGCGGGCCGCGAGCCGCCCGGGCAGGTTCACCACCGCCATCTCGCAAAGGTTCTCACAGGGGCGCGCGTCCGGCCAGTCATACTTGCCGCGTGCGCGGGGGAAACGGGCCGGTTCGGCGTCAGTCGCTGGTCGGATTGGCGCTCCCGGCGCTGCAGGGCGCGTGTGGCTGGCCGGGCAGCGACCAGGTCGCCGCCGCGGTCCGCTGCGTCGCCCGGCCGCAGGCGCCGCCGCCGCTGGCCGCGCCCCTGCCGGCCGTCTGGCGGACGCACTCGATGCCGGGCGTCGGCTATTCGATCGAGCTGCCCGACAACTGGGACGGCGTGGCGCTGGGCACGGACAACCAGGAGGCGCGGCTGGCTGCGGCCGCGCAGCGCAGCCCGGCACTCGGGGACACGCTCCGCAACCTGGTCGGCGAGGGCAGCCTGATCACGTACGGCCATCCGGCGTACCTGGCGATCAGCACCGAGGGCGGCCGGCTGGACGTCGGGTTGGCCCTCGGCGCCCGGTACGCGATCAGCTGCGCGGGCGCGCCGCTCGTGGACGCCCGCTCGTCCGCCGACAATCCGGGCCAGATCCGCCAGACGCACTTCCCGGCCGGCGACGCCAGGGTGCTGACGTACGAGGACCGCAGCCAGGTCGACCGCGTGTCCGAGCCCTACACGAACTGGCTGTTCGCCCTCGGCGCACCGGGCGGGCAGGACCTGCTCCTGCTGTTCAGCTCCTATCGCCCGGCGGCCCAGGCAGCGTGGCCGGTCGTGTGGGCCGCGATGACCAGCCTGCGCCGCGCGCCGCCGGCCGACGTGAACGGTCTCGACCCGCAGCCGGCGTGCCTCTTCCCGGACCCTGCCGCACGCGAGCTGAGCGCCGCGAGCCGGTCGCCGTGCGCGGTGCCGCTGGGCCGGCGGCTGGCCGAGTCGGACTGCGGACCGGCGCCGGCCGACCCGGACCGCACGATGGACGCGACGATCGTCCCGCGCGGCGGCGGCGACGGCACCCCGGCCAGTGGCGGGACCCTGTCCAGCGGCTGCGTCTTCGGAATGCCGGCCGCCAGCGCCGTCTGGCTCGGCGCCGGCCCGCAGGGCGCCGACCTGGTGGCGTACGTGGACCTCCGTTTTCCGCCCACCGGCCGGCCGATCGCGTCGATCGACATGCGCCAGCACGGCGGGCAGGCGCTGAGCGCCACCATCACGCTCGGCGGCGCCCTGGCCCTGACCGAGTACGGGGTCGGCGGCGTGCCGGCGACCAGCCTGTCCGAGACGGTGGTGGCGCCGGAGTCGCGCGTTCACCGGCTGGTGCTGTCGGCGGTGGGCTCCACGCTGCGGGCGTGGCTGGACGGCGCCGAAACCGTCGCTCCCGTACACACCCATGTGGTCCAGCCGGGAACGGCCGGTATCTACCTCACGACCGAGGACCGGGGCTCGAACATCTTCACGGTCCTGGCCGCGGCCGTCTACGCGGCGGGCTGAGGGGGTGGTGCGAGTCATCGTCCTCGGGGGCTGCGGCGCGTGGCCCGCCGCCGGCCAGGCGTGCGCCGGACACCTGGTCGAGCACGAGGACTTCCGGCTCGTCGTCGACCTGGGGTACGCCACGCTGCCGCGGCTGCTGGAGTTGACGGCGCCCGAGGCGGTCGACGCCGCGCTGTTCAGTCACGGGCACCCGGACCACTGCGCAGATCTCCACCCGCTGCTCCGGGCGCGTGTGCTGCGAGCGGCGCCGCCGGCACCGCTGCCGGTGTTCACGTTGCCGGGGGCGATGGACCGGGTCCTCGCCCTGGACGGACCGGGCGCGATGGACGACGCGTGCCGCGTCCACGACTTCACGCCGCCGGACCGTTTCGAGATCGGCCCCTTCCGGGTCGAGACGTGGGCGCTGCCGCACTTCGTACCCAGTTCAGGCCTCCGGCTGACGGTCGCCGACCGGGTAATCGCGTATACCGGTGACACCGGACCGAGCCCGGACATCGTGGACCTGGCGCGCGCCGCCGACCTGTTCATCGCGGAGGCGTCCTACGCGGAGGAGGTGCCTGGACGCTCCGGTCGGTTCCTGTCGAGCGCGCGACAGGCGGGTGCGGACGCGGCGCGTGCGGGCGTGCGCCATCTGGTGCTGACGCATCTCCTGCCCGGATCGGACCCGGAGCCCTTCGTGCGTGCGGCCCGCCAGGCCTACGGAGGACCGATCGACGTGGCGACTCCCGGCCTGCTGATCGATCTCGGCTGACCGGCGTCAGGCGGCTGGCGGGGCGTGGATGGCGGGCCCGAAGACCGGTCCCCGGGGCTCGGGCGGGACCTCCTCCACCCGCCCATCCGGCAGCCGGCGCAGCCGGTAGCCGCGGTGGTACTTGCCGTGATGGAGACGGCAGAGCAGGTTCATCTCGTCCACGTTGGTCCGGCCGCCCTCCACCCAGAGGTGCCGGTGGTGGCCGGCGCACCAGTCGGGCGGCCGGTCGCAGCGCTCCCAGACGCAGTGGCGGTCGCGCTGGGCCAGTGCCCTGCGCATCCTCCGCGAGGACGTGCGCCGCGTCCGGCCCGCCCAGAGCGGGTTGCCGTCAGCGCCGAGCAGGATCGGGGTCAGCTCGGCGTCGCAGGCGATCC
Source organism: Terriglobales bacterium (assembly GCA_035638495.1). Lineage (GTDB taxonomy): Bacteria > Chloroflexota > Dormibacteria > Dormibacterales > Dormibacteraceae > CF-161. The sequence goes on along the minus strand of DASQZW010000239.1, from coordinate 1,045 downwards.
GGCGCAGGGCCGCGCCGCTGATCGGCCAGCCCCAGTCCAGCTCGGCGGCCGGGGCGCCGGGGTCGCCCCGCAGCGTCTCCAGGGTGGCGGTGACCGTGATGTGCGGCCGCTGACCGCCCCGGATCGGCAGCTCGCCCGAGTCCAGGACCCGTTTGACCAGCTCATCCAGGCCGTCCGCCCGGCGTTGGGCGGGGCTGCGCTCGTCGTCCTTGCGGCGGGGCCCGAGCACGCCCTGGATGGCCACCTTGAGCCGGGTCCCGCACTCGGCGTCGAGATGGCCCTCGAGGTCGTAGCCGCCGTCCCAGGGGTTCTGGGTCAGGTGCAGCCAGCGCCGGCGATGCTCCTCCTCCTCTTCGTCGGCCAGCTCGTCGGGGTTGAGTTGGTGGCGGAGGTGGCGGCCCCACCGCAGCAGGTCGCTGGGGCTGCGCTCGAAGGCCTCCCGGATCAGCGCGGGCTCGGCGTCGGCGGCTCGGCCGCCGCCCATGACCACGCGGTCCACGGTCCGGCCGACGACCATGGCGTGCTGGGCGCTGATCAGGCCGGCGGCGAAGGCGACCCTGGTCCGGGGCAGGTCGCGGAGCTGGCGGGCCAGCCGGACCTGGCCCCAGGCGGTGCTGCTGTTCAGGTGGTGCTCCTCGCGCAGCCAGGCCGCGCAGGACAGGCTGGGGTCGTTGGAATCCTGCTCGGAGCGCATCTGCTCGTCGAGGCGTCCGACGAGCCCGGTGAGGGCGGCGTCGAGCTGGTTGCGGAGTGTCAGGGTGGCGCTGACCAACTCAGCGAGCTGCTCGGTCGGCAGGTCGAGGTCGGCACAGCTGTGGAGGCCGTCGACGCCCTCTTGCAGGGTGTCGAGGGCAGCGGTGGGGAGCTCGACCGCGCCATCCGAACGCATGTTCCCAGTCTACCCTGGAACCGGCCCGGCGTCAAGTCTTCATTTACGAACTAAGCTACTCTCCGGTTGAGCATCGCGCCTCCAGGCGAAGGAGCTCCGTTCCCTCGGCCGGGTCCTCAGACGGGGAACTGCCACGCAGTTCCCCGTCTGAAGCCG
>DASQZW010000238.1:0-20248 GCA_035638495.1 Terriglobales bacterium | reverse complement strand
GTGGCTGGAGTGGGTGGAGCTGGAGATCGACAACGTGCGCGCGGTCCTCCGCGGGTGCCTGGATCGCGACGACCGGACGCGCGGCATCGACCTGGTCATCTCGCTCAGCTGGTACTGGCTCACGCGCGCGACGACCGAGGGGGTGCGCTGGCTGGACCAGCTGCTGGCATCGGGGGACGAGGACCCCGCGCCGCGCGCACGCGCGTGCTTCCTCCGCGGCTTCCTGGCCGTCCTGCAGTCGGACTCGGAAGCGGCCGAAGCGGCACTCGAGCTGGCCGCCGTCGCGGCAGGGGAGGCCGGCCAGCGTCACGTGCTGTCACAGTCGCTGTCGATGGCCTCGATCGCGGCCAGCATGGCCGGCGACCACACAGCCGCCAGGCGTCTGCTGAACGAGGCGGTCACCGCGGCGGACGGCCTCGACGACCAGCTGACCACGCTGATGCGCCTCCAGGCTCGCGCGTACATCGGCCTCTTCCAGGGCGACCTGGAGGCGGTGAGGGCGGCGTCTTCCGAAGGCGCGCGCCTCAGCCGCGAGTTCAGCCACCTCTACACGCTCGAGAACATGCTGCTGAACCTGGGGACGGCGTCGCTCGTCGCCGGCGACCTGGAGGAGTCCCGAGCACTGCTGGGCGAGGCGCTGCGGATCGCCCGCGACATCGACGACCGGTACGCGTCGTACTGCCTGCTCGACGCCCTGGGCTGCCAGGCCGCCGCCCGCGGCCAGGCCCGCCGCGCGGCGCAGCTCCTGGGTGCCGCCGAGACCGTCAGAACGGGCATCGGCGCGAACGTGGTGCCGTTCCTCGCTCCCCTGCTCGCCCGGGCGGAGGAGTCGGCGCTGGGCGGGCTGGGGCCGGCCCGTTTCGAGGCGGAGTTCGCCGCCGGCCGGGGCATGGACCGCGCGGCCGCGATCCAGCTGGCGCTCGGCGAGCCCGCGCGCGTGGCCGGTCCGGCCGCCGGCGGGCGGGATACCGGCTCGTTGGGTCGCCGTGAGGCCGAGGTCGCCCGGCTGGTCGCGCAGGGCCTGACCAACAAGCAGATCGGGTCGCGGCTGTTCATCTCGGAGCACACCGTCGACAGCCACGTCCGCAGCATCATGAACAAGCTCGGCTGCAACTCACGCGCCCAGATCGCGGCCTGGGCGGCGTCGCCCGAGCCGTAGGGGGCTGTACTGCGACGTACACCACGCGAGGCGGCACCCCGAGAACGCCCGGTTCAGGACCGCTCCTCGAGGGTCGCAGTCGGAAGGTCACCGCACCAGACGATCACCCCAGGGCGTACAGATAGGACAGGAGCATCTCGATACCCCGGTGGAAGTGGTCCAGGGACAGCTTCTCGTCCGGGGAGTGGGCGGCGCAGTCCGCCTCGGCCAGGCCGCTGATCACCATCTGCCCGCCGATCGCCTCCTGCAGGTCGATCGCGACCGGGACCGAGCCGCCCTGCCGCACCAGGCGCGCGGGTGACCCGAACGCCGTCTCGAACGCCGCCGACGCCGCCCGCGCGCCGTCGTGGTCCGCGCCGCACAGCACCGGCCGGGTCGCGCCGAGCCGGCTCATCCGGATCGTCACCCCCGGCGTCGTCAGCGCGTCGAGGTGGGCGCCGAGCCGCTCGAAGATGCGCGCGGGGTCCTGGTTCGGCACCAGGCGCATGCTCACCTTCGCGCGGGCCGCCGCCGGGATGACCGTCTTGACGCCGTCGCCCGTGAAGCCGCCCGCGAACCCGTGGACGTCCAGGGTCGGCCGTGACCACTGCCGCTCGGTCAGCGAGTACTCCGCCTCGCCCTCCAGCGCCTTCGCCCCGGTCATTCGCCGCAGCAGGCCCGCGTAGTCGGCCGGCCGCTGCCAGGAGCCGAGCTCGGCGTCGCTCGGCGACACCACGTCGTCGTAGAAACCGGGGATCGTGACGCGGCCGTCGCGACCCTTCAGGTCGCCGAGCACCCTGGCCAGCGTGTTGAGCGGGTTCGGGGCCACACCGCCGAACACCCCCGAATGCAGGTCGATGCTCGGACCGGTCGCCTCCAGTTCGACGTACAGGATGCCGCGCAGGCCGGTCACGAGGGACGGCTCGCCCTCCTCCGTGAACCCGCCGTCCCAGACGAGGACATGGTCCGTGCGCAGGTCGTCGGCGTGCTCGCGGACGTACCTGCCCAGTGCCTCGCCGGTGATCTCCTCCTCGCCCTCGACCAGGAACCGGACGTTGACCGGCGGCCCTCCCGCCGCGCGGGCGTACTCGAACGCCTTCAGCGCGGCCATGTGGCAGCCCTTGTTGTCCGCGCTGCCTCGCGCGTAGACGTGCCCGTCGCGCACCGCCGGCTCGAACGGCGGGCTCGACCAGAGCTCCACCGGGTCCGGCGGCTGGACGTCGTAGTGGCCGTAGACGGTCAGCCACTGCGCATAGGGGTTCACCTCCAGGTCGGCGCGGACCACCGGGTGCCGGCCGCCGGGCACGTCCACGATGCGAACCGCCATCCCGAGCCGCTCGAAGCGCGCGGCCAGCCACTCGGCGTTGCGCCTGACGTCGCCGGTGTGCTCCGGCAGGGCGCTGACGCTGGGGATGCGCAGCTCCTCGAACAGGTCGGCCTCGGCCTGGTCCCGCGAGCGCCTCGCGATGCGGATCGCCTCGTCGAGCATGGGTCCTCGCTCCTCTCTCAATCGTCCGGCGGCTGGGCCAGGAAGCAGGCGGCCTGGTGGCCGCCGCCCAGCTCGAGCAGCGGCGGCTCCTCGACGAAGCACCGATCGAACGCCAGCGGGCACCGTGTGTTGAATCGGCAGCCGCGCGGCGGGTCGGCCGGGTCGGGCACGTCGCCGCGCATCGCGGCCCGGCGGCGGCCGCGTTCGACCGCCGGGTCCGGAATCGGGACCGTCGCCAGCAGTCCCTGCGTGTACGGGTGCCGGGGGTCGGCGTAGAGCGTGTCCCGGTCGGCCAGCTCGACGATCCTGCCCAGGTACATCACGGCGACCCGGCTGCTCATGTGCCGGACGATGCTCAGGTCGTGGCTGATGAAGACATATGTGAGGCCGAGCCGCTCCTGGAGGTCCTGCATCAGGTTCAGGATCTGCGCCCGCACCGACACGTCCAGGGCGGACGTGGGCTCGTCGGCCACGAGCAGCGACGGGTGCAGCGCCAGGGCCCGCGCGACCCCGACCCGCTGCCGCTGGCCGCCGCTGAGCTGGTGCGGGAAGCGATCGGCGGCGCCGGCGGGCAGGCCGACCATGTCCAGCAGCTCCAGGACCCGAGGGCCCACCATCCGGGCCTCGGCGGCCCGGTGCACGCGCAGCGGCTCGGCGACCAGGTCGCGCACGGACATGCGCGGATCGAGCGAGCTGTAGGGATCCTGGAACACCATCTGGAGGTGCGGGCGCAGGCGGCGCAGCGCGTCGCCCGACAGCGGCAGCAGGTCCTGGCCGTCGAAGACGACCCGGCCCGAGGTGACCGAGACCAGCCGGAGCAGCGCCCGCCCGGTCGTCGACTTGCCGCAGCCGGACTCGCCCACGATGCTCAGCGTCTCGCCGCGACGCACCTCGAACGTGACGCCGTCGACCGCCCGGAGCGCCCGCCGCCGGCGGAGCGGCAGCTCGGCGCCGAAGGGGAAGTGCACACGGAGGTCCTCGACCCGCACGAGCGGTTCGCCGGCGGGCGGCTCCGACGTCCCCGGCCCGGCGGCCGGCACACCCGGCATGCTGGTCCGCGGCACGACGGTCGTGAGGTCGGCCCAGCAGGCGGCCAGCTGGTCGGGAGCCTTCGCCTCCAGTGGCGGCATCTGCGTCAGGCACCGGTCCATCACGAACTCGCAGCGCGGCGCGAACGGGCAGCCGGCGGAGGCTCTGTGCGGGTCCGGCAGCCCGCCCTCGATCGAGAGCAGCCGCCGCGTCAGCGGCCGGTCGAGGCGCGGGATGCACTCGAGCAGTCCCTTCGCGTAGGGGTGGTGGGGATGCGCGAACACCGCGCCGGTCGGCCCGGTCTCCATGATGTGGCCCGCGTACATCACGGCGATCCGGTCGGCCAGCCCGGCGACGACGCTGAGGTCGTGGCTGATCAGGATCAGGGCCGTCCCGTGCTCGGCCGTGACGGTGCGCAGCAGCTCCAGGATCTGCGCCTGGATGCTGACGTCCAGGGCGGTCGTCGGCTCGTCCGCGACCAGGACGCGCGGCTCGCACGACAGCGCCATCGCGATCATGACGCGCTGGCGCATCCCGCCCGAGAGCTGGTGCGGGTAGCTGTCGAGCCGGTGTTCCGGCGCCGGGATGCCGACCGAGTCGAGCAGGTCCGCCGACCGTCGCCGGGCGGCGCCGCGCCCCAGGCCGAGATGGACGCGCAGCACCTCCTCCATCTGGACGCCGATCGTCCGGACCGGGTTGAGGGACGACATCGGGTCCTGGAAGACCATCGCGATGCGCCGGCCGCGCACCTCGCGCATCGCCTCCTCCGGCATCGCCATGAGGTCCTCGCCCTCGAAGCGGACCGCTCCGCTGACCTCGGCGGGCGGCGAGGGCAGGAGGCGCAGCAGCGACAGCGCCGTGACGCTCTTGCCGCAGCCGGATTCGCCGACGATCGCGAGGGTCTCCGCCTCGCCCAGCGTGAAGCTGACGCCGCGCACCGCGCGCAGCGGCCCGGCCGGCGTTCGGAAGGTGACCGCCAGGTCTTCGACCGACAGGACGGTCGCCGCGGCCGAGCTCAACCAGCCAGGCGTCCGGCGCCGGCGGCAGCCGGAGCGAGTCGGTCGGCGGCGACCCGGCCGGCCTTCATGACCATCGCCGGCAGGCGCATGGCGCCGATGTCCGCCAGCGGATCGCCCGGGACCAGCAGCAGGTCGGCCAGCTTCCCCACCTGGACGCTGCCGACCAGGTGGTCCATGCGGAGCAGGCGGGCGGCGCTCGACGTCGCCGCGACGATCGCCGCCATCTCGCCGAGCCCGAACTCCACCATCTTGGCGAGCTCGAGGGCCAGGTCGCCGTGCGGGTTGAACGGCGTTCCCGCGTCGGTGCCGGCGGCGATGCGCATGCCCGACCTGACCGCCAGCGCGAAGCTCTCGCGATGGTGCCCCGCCTCGGACTCGGCCTTGCGCACGACCCACTCGGGGATGCCGCGGGCCAGGCCGTTGCTCACGATCTGGTCGACGGCGATCAGCGTCGGCACCATGTACGCGTCGTTCTTGAGCGCGAGGTTCACCGCCTCGTCGTCCAGGTAGAAGCCGTGCTCGACCGAGTCGATGCCGGCCTCCAGCGCGTTCTTGATGCCGCGGTTGCCGATCGCGTGCGAGGCGATCGGGCGCCCCGCCTTGTGCGCCTCCTCCACCGCGGCCCGCAGTTCCTCGGGCTGGAACGTCGTCTGGCTGGGGTCCACGCCGGGGGTCAGCACGCCGCCCGTCGCCATCACCTTGATGAAGTGCGCGCCGCCCTTGATCTCGGCCCGCACCGCCTTCCGGACCTCGTCGGGACCGTCCGCCTCGCGACCGATGAAGTGGCCGTGGCCGCCGGTCATCGTCACCACGCGGCCCGCCGCGCGCACCCGCGGCCCCTCGATGAGCCCCTGGTCGACCGCCTTGGCGATCTCGAGCGCAATCTGGCTGGCCGCGCCGCAGTCCCTGATCGTCGTCACGCCGGCCTCGAGCGCCAGCCGCGCGTTGAGCACCGCACGGATCGTGGCGATGGGCACGGTGTCGTTGACCACCTGGGCGAACAGGTCCGCGGCCCCGTCGTTGCACAGGTGGGCGTGGCAGTTGATCATGCCCGGCAGCAGCGAGTGCCCGCGGCCGTCAACCACCCGGCCGTCTCCCACGCCGGGCGCGTGCGCGGCCGGTCCGACCCACGCGATGCGGTCGCCCTCCACCAGCACGGCGGCGTCCCGCAGCGGCTCGCCGCCGAGGCCGTCGATGACCGTGACGTCGCGGATCAGGTGGATCGATTCGCCCATTCGCTCACCTCCTGGCTCACGCGTAGTACGCAGGGACCTTGCGCAGGCGGCGCCACTGGTCGGGGTCGTGCCCGTACACCATGAACGCGTCCTTCTCGTCGGCGATCTGGAGCAGCTTCTGGGCGCTCTCCCGGGCCACCTCGGGCTCGGCCTGGCCGCCCCACGCCTCGTGGTCGAGATTGTCCTGGCAGTAGATCGCATCGCTGCACAGCAGGATGTTGCCGTCGTTCTTCAGGCTCACCAGCAGCGACTGGTGCCACGGCGCGTGGCCGGGCGTGAGGATCGCCTTCACCCCCGGGAAGAGCTCCGGCTCGCCGTCGATCAGCTCGTACTTGAGCCCCGGGATGTCGAAGTACTCGTTGGGGAACGCCGGGAGCTCCCTGGCCGCCTCGAAGTGCTGGCGCTGGACGTAGATCGTCGCGTCCTTGAAGAGCTCGTTGTTGCCCGCGTGGTCGAAGTGGAGGTGCGTGTTGATCACGTAGTGGATGTCCTGCGGCGACAGGTCGAGCTCGGCGAGCCGGCGCACGAGCGAGTCCTCGGGCCGCATGCATGGGAGCAGGACCTTGGCCACCTCCTGGCCGCGGAACGTGTACTCGGGGTCGTCGATGTGCTTCCGGTGCATGCCGGTGTCGACCAGCACGTTGGTGCCGTCGTCCAGCTGGAGCAGGTAGGCCGGAATGGGGATGTGCACGCGCCGGCCGTCGTCCACCCCCGGCGAGATGACTGCGCCCTTGTCGATGCAGGCCTCGCCGAGGAACAGGATGTACAGCTTCATCGAGAGCCCTCCATGCCGACCTGCTGCACGGTGTCGCGCCAGTGGCTGTGCGGCTCGAGCACCGCGGCGATGTGGTCGCCCAGGTAGTTGCTGGCCAGGATGACGAGGGTGATCGCCAGGCCGGGGAACGTCGACGTCCACCACGCGATCTGCAGCCAGCTCCGGCCGGACGCCAGGTCGGCGCCCCATTCCGGCGTCGGCAGCCGCACACCGAAGCCGAGGAAGTTGAGGGTCGTCGCGGTCAGGATCGCCCAACCGATGGCGCTGCTGGCGACCACGACGACCTGTGTCGTGACGTTGGGCAGGATGTGGCGGCCGATGATCCAGCGGCCCGTGCAGCCGATGCTCTGGGCGGCGGTCACGTAGTCACGGCCGCGGACCGCCAGCGTCGAGCCGTACACGACCCGGGCGAAGACCGGGATGAAGGCGATGCCGATCGCGACCATCACGTTGAGCACACCCGACCCGATGATCGTCACCACGATCAGGGCCAGGAGCAGGCCGGGGAACGCGAGCATGACGTCCATCGCGCGCATGATCAGCCCGCTGATCCAGCGGGTCGAGTAGCCGGCGACCAGGCCCAGCGGCACGCCGAGGGCGGTCGAGATGCCGATGCCGACGACGGGGGCCGCGAGCGTCAGGCGCGCCCCCCAGAGGATGCGGCTGAGCACGTCCCGACCGAACTGGTCGGTCCCCATCAGGTGGCGCGCGCTCGGCGGCTGCAGGTTGTCGGTGGTCACGTGGACCGGGTCGAACGGCGAGATCAGCGGGGCCACCAGGGCGGTGGCGACCAGCAGCACCAGGAAGCACAGCGCCGCGATGCCCACGCGGTCGCCGTGCAGCAGCGCCCTCGCCAGGGTGCTCAGCGAGCGGGCGGCCCAGGAGGTCGGGCGGCTGGTTCCGACCGCCGGCGCGGCGCTGCTCACGACCGCACCCAGGACAGCCGGATCCGGGGATCCAGGAGGCCGTAGATCAGATCGACCACCAGGTTGATCACGATGTAGACCACCGCGATGAGCAGCACGATGCTCTGCACGACCGGGATGTCCTTGGCCTGGATGGCCTGCACCAGGTAGCTGCCGATGCCGGGCCGGCCGAAGATCACCTCGACGACGACGGCTCCGCTGAGCACGTTGCCGAACTGCAGGCCCAGGATGGTGACGACCGGGATCAGCGCGTTCTTGAGGGCGTGGCTGTACAGCATCATCCGGTCGGACAGCCCCTTCGCCTTCGCAACCTGCATGTACGGCTCGCGGTAGATCTCGACCAGGTTGTTGCGCAGCAGGCGCGCGATGATGGCGGACAGACCCCAGCCCAGCGAGACCGCCGGCAGGATGAGGGAGTTCCACGAGCCCTCCCCGAGCGAGGGGAGCCAGCGCAGATCCACGGCGAAGATCAGCACCAGGACCAGGGCGAACCAGAAGTAGGGCACCGCGACGCCCAGGACCGCGAAGCCGCTGCTCAGCCGGTCGGCCCAGCTGCCCGGCCGGACCCCTCCCAGGATCCCGACCGGCATCCCGATCGCCACCGCCACGAGCATGGCCGCGAAGGTGAGCTCGAGGGTGTCCGGCAGGCGCTGGAAGATCTCCTCCGCCACGGGCCGGTTGGTGATGAACGACTGCCCGAGGTCGCCGTGCGTGAGCCGGCCCAGGTACGCGAGGTACTGGACCGGCAGCGGCTGGTCGAGTCCCAGCTGGGCGCGGAGCTGCTCGAGCTGGTGGGGCGTCGGCCGCGAGCCGAACATGAGGATCTGGGCCGGGTCTCCCGGGATCAGGTGCAGGATCATGAACACGAGGATCGTCACCCCGAAGAGCACCGGGACGGCGATCGTGAGACGGCCCGCCAGGAGCCTCAGCATCCGTGCTGGCTCGTCGTGCGACGCCCGGCGAACCCCGCATTCTTACAAATGCGTCGTTCCCAGGAGCACATCCGGCCCGAGAACTCCGCATTTGTACAAATGCGTGGTTCCGAAGCGCGGGCCGCCCTCACATGCTCGCGCCGTGGAAGAGCGGCGTCGCGTTGACCGTGAACTGCACCCCCTTGAGCTTGGACGTGCTCACGAACAGGCCGTCCGAGTTGTAGATCGGGATGATGACGGCGGCGTCCGAGATGATCTTGTTCGCCTGCTGGTACAGCCTGGTGCGAGCGGCCGCGTCAGACGTCGCGTTCGCCCGGTCGACCATGGCGTCGAGCTGCGGGTTGGAGTAGTGCTCCCAGTTGAACCCGTGCGCGATCTGGTCCGACCCGAAGATGGCGCGCACGAAGTACGGGTCGACGTCGTAGTAGAAGAAGTCGGCCAGGTTGTGGTCGCCGCGGTTGTAGGCGTCGCCCACCGCCGGGAAGGACTGGTCGCTGATGTCCACCTGGATTCCGACGTCGCGGAACTGCGACTGCATCAGCTGCGAGATGTCGTCGAACCCGAAGCCGGTGATGTTGATGAACGAGAGCTTCAGCGGCTGGCCGTTCTTCTGGCGCATGCCGTTCGAGCCCTTCGTCCAGCCGGCCTGGTCCAGCAGCTGGCCGGCCTTGACCGGGTCGTGGCTGTACATCCCCTTGAGGGACGGGTCGTACCCGGGCGTGATGGGCGTGAAGATCTCGTCGGCGGCCGTGTGGAGCCCGAAGAACAGCGTCTTGATGATCGCCTGCTGGTCCGTGGCGTACAGCAGCGCCTTGCGCACGGTAGGGTCGTCGGTCGGCGGCCGCTGGGCGTTGATCATGATGTTCCACGGCATCCCGGTCGACGCCACCTGGTAGACGTGGTACTGCGCGTTGTTCTTGACCGAGGCGACGTCCTGGGGGTTGAGGTTCGGCGCGAAGTGGATCTCCCCCGTCTGCAGCGCGTTGAACCGCGCGCCCGGGTCGGACAGGATGCGGAACGTGATCTGGCTGAGAAGCGCCGGCCCGCTCCGGATGGGCGGCGGCCCCCAGTTGTAGTCGGGGTTGCGCTCCACGGTCACGTGCTGGCCGACGACGTATTCCTTGAACTTGAACGGGCCGGTGCCGACCGGGTTCTTGGCGAAGTCGGCGCCGTACTTCTGCAGCGCCGCCGGCGAGAGCATCGCGAACCCCGCCACCTCGTTGATGAACGCGGCGTTCGGCGCCGTGAACACCACCTTCGCCGTGTGCGGGTCGACGACCTGCGTTTCCTTGTACGGGCCGAGCGCCGCCGCCGACCCCTTCGACTTCGTGTTCGGGTCGACGATGTGGTCGAACGTGACCTTGACCGCGTTGGCGTCGAATGGAGTCCCGTCGTGGAACTTGACGTCCTGGCGCAGGTGGAACGTGTAGCTGGTGGCGTCCGACGAGATGTCCCACGAGCTCGCGAGCGCGGGGTAGAAGGCGTTCGAGGAGCCCTTCGGCAGGCTCCAGATCAGGCTGTCGAACACGCACCGGCTGATGGTGCCGACCGTGATCAGGCCGCTGGCCGCCGGGTCGAGGGTGTCGGGCTCCTGGAAGACCGCCATCGTCATCGGCTGCAGGCTGCTCGTCGTGTTCGACGAGGTCGTGCCGCTGCTGCAGGCCTCCAGCAGCGCGGCCAGGCCGCCGCCGCCGGCCGCCATGACGCCGGCGGTCCCCATCAGGCCCATGAATCGCCGCCGTGTCAGGGGGTGCCGCGCCTCGACTCCCGAAGCGCGCCCAGCGTGCGTCGTCACTCCTTCCCTCATGGCCGCCCCCATCAACTCCCTCTCCGGGAGGTCGCTACCGTTCCTGGCCTGGTCAACCGGACCTGACGAGCCCGGCTGGCCCGAGTATAGCAATGGGAAGGTGGATTGGCTAGGAACTTGTCAATAAAAAGGCGAACCGTCAGAATTGCCTTCCAAACGTGTCGCAACCGGAGTCCGTCCCACGGCCCGCGCCCGAGGCGGTGAGCCTGGACGACGTCGACCTCTCGATCCTCGAGCAGCTGGTCGGCGACGCCCGGTCCTCCCAGCGCCGCATCGCGCGCGAGGTCGGCATGTCGCCTCCGGCCGTGGCGGAGCGGATCGCCCGGCTCGAGCGGGCGGGAGTGATCCGCGGCTACCGCGCGGAGATCGACCGGTCACTGCTGGGCTTCTCGCTGGTCGCCTACGCGAGCGTCTTCGCCGAGAACGTGCTCAAGGACCCGGACGAGGTGCTGGAGGCCCTGGCCGCGCTGCCGGAGGTCGAGGAGGCGACGATCGTGGCCGGCTCGATGGACCTCATCATCCGGCTGCGGGTGCGGGACCACGAACACCTGCGGCGGTGCCTGTTCGAGCACATCGGCCGCCTCCCGGGCGTCAGCCGGACCGAGACCTTCCTCTGGCTCCGCTCGGCCAGACCCAAGCCGATCGACCGCGACCTGATCCGCATGCTGCGCGGCTGACGGCTGCCGGCCTTCGCGTCAGCGCGCCCGTCCCTGGCGCCGCAGCCAGACCAGGATGACGACCAGGACGACGATGCACCCTGCTCCCGCGACGAGTGTGGGGTTCACCTGCTCCGAGTGACCGGTGGCCGGCTTCCCGTTCGGGGCCGGCAGCGGTGCCGGCGTGGAGAGCGCCAGCTCGTAGGCGCCTCGCCCGTATGTGCCGGCGAGAAGCGTCCGGGTCGCCGGGTCGAACACCAGCGACGTCACGTCCACGGCGGGCAGGCCGGCGCCCAGCGCGGCCCAGGTGCGCCCGTCGTCTGTGCTCCGGAGCACCCCGGCCGCGCTGCCCTCGACGATCGTGTGCGGGCGGTCCGCCCCGACTCCGGCGTCCAGGATCAGCGCGTTGACGGTCACGTCGGGCAGGCCGGCTCCGGCGTCCTGCCACGAGGCGCCGCCGTCGGCCGTGAGGTAGAGATGGTGCGCTGGATCGGGCGGGTGGCTGCCCGCCGAGTAGTAGCCGACGGCGACACGGTCCGGGTTGGCGGCGTCGATCGCCAGGGCGCCCACGGGCAGTACCGGACGTCCCGGGATCGCGACCTGCGTCCACGACCCCGAACCGCCGACCAGGGCGGCGGAGGTTCGCCACACGCTGCCGTCGCGCAGGGCGACCCAGACCACCTGCTTGTGGACAGCCAGCGCCATGATCGGGTTCGGGAAGGTCCGGATGCGGTCGAACCGGATCTGGCCGGCGCCGGCCGCGTCGGCGTTGACCGACCGGGACAGGCCGGTGCCGTCCGCGACGTAGACGGTGCTGCTCGGGTGACCCGGCGACCCGGTCGAGGCGTCGACCGCGATGCGCGGAAACGTGTGGACCGGCGCGGGGTCTCCGGCGATGGGCGGCGTCGAGTCCTCGTCCTGCTCCGGGACCGCGGCGACGCCGCCCGGGGTCGACCAGGTCTGTCCGCCGTCGGTGGTGACCACGATCGGCGACGGGCTGAGGAAGGCCACGCTGCTGTACGCGCGGTTCGGGTCGTTGGGGTCGGCGGCCGGCGGGCCGCCGTCCCCAGAGAACCCGGTCGTCCACACCTGTCCCGGGTCGGATGGCCGGCGGACGTCCACCCCGGTGTCCTGGGCGCCCGCGTAGATCCGGCCGTTGTTCGCGACGCTGCCGCGCCCGAAGTCCGCGCCGTAGAACAGGCTGCTGCTGATGCCCTCGTTGAGGTTGACGAACGTCTCTCCGCCGTCGCCGCTCGTAGCGAGGCCGCCGTCGGTCCCGACGTACAGACGAGTCGGCGCGGCGCCCCAGTGAGTGCGCGGGCTGAAGACCAGGGCGTGGTGGTCGAAGTGGATCTTGCCGTGGGACACGTTCGTGAAGCTCGCCCCGCCGTCGACGGAAAGGTACAGCTCGCGAAACCCGAGATACAGCCGGCGGGGGTCCTGGGGATCGACGCCGATCGTCCTGTTGCCCAGGCAGTTGCAGCCGCCGTCGTCGCTCGCCGGCCCGTTCGGCACGCCCTTCTCCGCGGCGGGCAGTGTCTGGAAGGTGGCGCCGCCGTCGGTCGACCTGAGCAGGCGATAGGACCGCGGGTCGTCACCGGCGCTCGCATAGATCGTGCGGCCGTCCGGCCGGGTGGACTGCGCGAAGACGATGCCCTCGCGCGAGGGGAGCAGCGTCGTGGGGAAGCTGGCGCCGCCGTCGGTCGAGCGCACGAGGCCGAGGTTGAAGAACGACGCGTAGACCGTGGACGGATCGACGGTGTCCAGGTGCAGGTCCACCGCCGTCGCGCTGACCACGGGGCGTCCGTTCCGGTAGCCGGGAGCGTCGGTGCCGAAGTTCTCGCCACCGTCGATGGAGCGATAGAGCCCACGGCTGGTGGCGACCAGGAGATTGTTCGGGGCGGGCGCGGCCAGACCCACGATCGCTGCGTCCGAGAACAGGTCCGCGTGGAGCTGCGTCCAGGTCCCGCCCCCGTCGGCGGAGCGATAGATCCCGACGCCGCGGCTGAACCACAGTCCGGGGTCGTGGGCGTTGCCCGTGCCGGCGTAGACGATCCCGGGATTGCCGGGGTCCAGCGTGACCGCGCCCATCGAGAGATCCGGCATCGCGTCGGAGGTCGGCCGCCAGGACGTCCCGCCGTCGGCGGACTTCCAGATGCCGCCGTCGTTCGTGGCGATGTAGATGGCCTGGTCGCGGGCACCGCTGGGGTCGACCGCGATGCCCGTCACCTCGCCCGAGTTGGGTCCGAGGCCCTGGTCGGGCTGGAATCGGTCGGGGACGCGCAGGGTCGCCGGTCCCACCGCCTTCCACTGCGGCGCGGCGGGAGGCGGCGCGCCCGCGTGGACGCCGACGCCCGTGAGGGGGAGGGCGAGGATCAGCGCGAGGGCGGCGAGCCAGCGCGTGCGCGCCCCGATGCGGTCGTTCATGCGGGTACTACGTCCGGCAAGGGACCGGGGGACTGCCGTCCTGCGAGGGTGGGCTGGGAGAATGGAGACCGGTGAGCATGCAGGACACCAGGAACGGGCGTCGTGGGCTCGTGCTGGGCGGCGGTGGCGTGACGGGCATCGCCTGGGAGATCGGCGTGGTGGCCGGCCTGGCCGAGGCGGGGATCGACCTCGCCGAAGCGGACCTGGTGGTCGGCACCTCCGCCGGGTCGGTGGTCGGCGCCGAGCTCCGGAGCGAAGCTCGGATCGAGGACGTCTACGAGGGCCAGCTGGCCGACGCCACCGGCGAGAAGGCGGACCGCATCGGCCTGGGCGTGATCCTGCGGCTGATGACGGCCTCGCTGCGGATCCGTCACCCCGAACGCGGGCGGGCCCGCCTGGGGCGGGCCGCCCTCAAGGCGCGGACCGAGCCGGAGTCGGAGTGGCGGGCCCGCTTCGAGCGCGGGCTGTCGAGCCTCGACTGGCCCGATCGACGGCTGCTGATCAACGCCGTGGACGCGGAGAGCGGGGAGGCGGTGGCGTTCGAGCGGGACAGCGGCGTGCCGCTGCTCGACGCGGTCGCCGCGAGCTGCGCGGTCCCGCTCGTCTTCCCGCCGGTCACGATCGCGGGGCGGCGCTACATCGACGGCGGCGTGCGCTCGCTCGCGAACGCCGACCTGGCCACCGGCTGCGACCGGGTGGTCGTCCTGGCCCCGGTGACGGCGGCCTTCCGGCGGACGGGGCGGATCGGGTGGCAGCTCGCGTCGCTCGGGCCGGGCGTCCGGTCGGTGGCCGTCAGCCCGGACCCTGCGGCGCGCCGGGCCATCGGGTCGAACGTCCTCGATCCGGCCCGCCGTGCGGCCGCCGCCCGCGCCGGGCGGGCGCAGGCGGCCCGCGTGGCCGGCGCCATCGCCGCGGTCTGGGCGACCGCGGAGGCACCCGACCCCGCCTGAGCCCGGCCGGCCGGGGCCGGCCGGGTGGCGGCTGGCCCCGGCCTCGTCACCGGCCGGCTCCCTCGAGCAGCGCGGCGTGGCAGGCGTCGAGGCGGTCGGCGAGCTCGCCGGGCTGGCTCAGCGCGAGGAGGTGGCCGCCGGGCATCTCCTCCACCTCGATCCCCAGCCGCTCACGGACGACGCGGCGCTGGAAGGCCAGCGGGAAGAGCCGGTCGTCGCGGCCCTGCAGGAACCGGGTGGGCACGTCCGGCCAGCGGTCCAGTGGCCAGCGCTCTCCGAACGGCGTGCCGGACTGCGGCGCCTCTCCCGCCGCCATGAGGACCGCGACCGCCTCCGGCGGCACGTCGTGGAGGAACTCCTCCGTGAGGTCGAACGTGTCGGTGAGCGTTCGACCCTGGCGTGCCGCGAACTCGGCCCGCGCCTCGGCCTGGCCGGTGTCGGCCCACCACTCGCCGGGCGTCTCGCCGGGCCGCGGGACCATCGCGTTGAGCAGGACGAGGAGCTCGACCGGCAGCCGGTCGCAGGCCAGCGGGGCGCTGAAGCCGGCCATCGACTGCGCCACCAGGACGACGCGCTCGTGCCCGGCGGCGGCCTCGACCACCACATCCGCGTAGCGCCGCAGTCCTGCAGAGTCGTCCGCGGCGGGCAGTTCGACCGCGACGGCGTCGTGGCCGCGTCCGCGCAGTTCGGGGACGAGCCGGTGCCAGTAGACCGCCCGGCCGCCGGCGCCGGGGACGAGTACGAAGGTGACAGGTACGCTCATAACTCCTAAACTAGGAGTACTAACTCCTTAATGTCAAGTCGGTGCTAAGATCCGGGGAGTGGCCACGAAGCGATCGTACGAGGACCCGTGCGGTGTCGCGCGGGCGCTGGGGGTCGTCGGCGAGCGCTGGGCGCTGCTCGTGGTGCGCGAGCTGCTGTACGGCCCCAAGCGCTTCGCCGACCTCAGCCGCGGCCTCCCCGGCATGAGCCAGAACGTCCTCTCGCAGCGGCTGCGGGACCTGGAGGAGTCCGGCGTCGTGCGCCGGCGCGGGCTCGGGCCGCCGGCCAGCATCCGCGTCTACGAGCTCACGGAGCTGGGCCGGGAGCTGCGGCCCGTCCTGCTGGCCCTGGGGCGGTGGGGCGGCCGGCTCCCCCTGGTGCCGTCGGGCGAGCTGAGCGCCGACGCGCTGGTCCTCGCGCTGCAGACCACGTTCGATCCGGGAGCCGCGGATGGCATGTCCGCCCGCTGCGAGCTGTGGTTCGGCGATGACCGCTTCCTGGCCCGCATCGCCGGCGGCGCGTTCGAGATCGCCCGGGGCGGCACCGACCCGCCGGATTCCGTCATCGACACCGATCCGGGCACGCTCCGGTCGGTGGTCTTCGCCGGCCGAGCGCTGGACGACGCGATCGGATCCGGCGACCTGCGCCTCCATGGCGACCGCCTGGTGGCCGAGCGCTTCGCCACATGCTTCCCACGTCCTGAGCCGGCGCCGCCCACGGAGCGCTGACCAGGTGACGTGATCCCTGGTGAAGGCTTGCGGCCCACCCGGCGCGCTTCTAACGTAGGCGTTGCTCCAACGCGACGGAGTCGAGAATGGGCCTGGGAGACTGAACCATGACCGACACGGATATGAGAGCGGCGCTCCGGCCCACGTACACCGACATCGGCACCGCGCTGGGGACCGACTACTTCCTGATCCGCAGCACGCTTCCCCCGGCGGACGTCGAGTACCTCGACCGCACGCGGCGCTTCGTGCACGAGGAGGTGCTGCCCGTCATCAACTCCTACTGGGAGCGGGCCGAGGTGCCCCTGGACCTCTGCCGCCGGCTCGGCCAGCTCGGCCTGGTCGGCGACGGGATCGAGGGCTACGGCTGCCCGCCGATGAGCCCGCTCGCCGCCGGCCTGATCCACATGGAGCTCAACCGGGGCGACGGGAGCGTGGGGACGTTCCTCGGCGTCCAGGCGGGGCTGGCCATGCGCTCCATCGCGCTGCTCGGCTCGGAGGAGCAGAAGCGGCGCTGGCTGCCGGCGATGGCCCGCTGCGAGAAGCTGGGCGCCTTTGCGCTCACCGAGCCGCTCCACGGCTCCGACTCCGTCGCGCTCGAGACCGAGGCCCGGCGCGCCGGCGACGACTATGTGATCAACGGCGCCAAGCGCTGGATCGGCAACGGCACGCTGGCCGACGTGGTGGTGCTGTGGGCCAGGGACGCCGAGGACGGGCAGGTCAAGGGCTTCCTGGTGGAGAAGGGGACGCCCGGCTACGACGCCCGCGTGATCGAGGGCAAGGGGTCGCTGCGCGCCCTGTGGCAGGCCGACATCGACCTGACGGACGTGCGGATCCCGGCCGAGAACCGGCTGCCCGGCGCCGGCAGCTTCAAGGACGCCGGTCGCGTGCTGCGGAGCACGCGCGCCGCCTGCGCCTTCATGGCGCTCGGCCACGCGGTCGCCGGCTACGACGCGGCGCTCACCTACGCGAACCAGCGCAAGCAGTTCGGCAGGCCGCTGGTCCGGTTCCAGATCGTCCAGGAGAAGCTGGTGCGGATGCTGGCCGAGGTGACGGCCATGCAGCTCTACTGCCTGCGCATCAGCCAGCTCGATCAGAGCGACGACCTGTCGGACACCATCGCCTCCCTGGCCAAGCTGAACAACACGGTCAAGGCGCGGGAGGTGCTGGCGGAGGCGCGCAACCTGCTCGGCGGCAACGGGATCCTGCTCGAGAACCACGTCATCCGGCACATGGCCGACATGGAGGCCATCTACACCTTCGAGGGCACCGAGACGATCCAGACGCTCATCGTCGGGCGGCACATCACCGGCGTCAGCGCCTTCGCCTGAGGAGACCAGAGCGCGATGAAGAGCACGATGCAGGACTTCCCGCTGACCCTCGCCAGCGTCTACCGGAGGGGCCGCGCCCTGTTCGCGGACAGCGAGGTCGTGAGCTTCGAGGGCGACGCCTCGCGGCACGCGACCTACGCGACGGTGGCGGACCGCGCCGAGCGGCTGGCCGCCGCCCTTCACAGGCTCGGCGTGCGCCCGGACGACCGGGTGGGCACGCTCTGCTGGAACAACCAGGAGCACCAGGAGGCCTATCTGGCGGTCCCGTGCATGGGCGCGGTGCTGCACACGCTGAACCTCCGCCTGGCGCCGAACCAGCTGGCGTGGGTCATCAACCACGCCGAGGACCGGGTGATCATCGTCGACGGGTCGCTCGTGCCGGTGCTGGCCCGGATCCGGAGCGAGCTGAAGACCGTCGAGCACGTCGTCGTCACGGGCGCGGACGACGCCTCCGCCCTCGGCGAGGTGCTCCGCTACGAGGACCTGCTGGCGGTCGAGCAGCCTGGGTATGCCTGGCCGGAGCTGGAGGAGCGATCGGCCGCCTCGCTCTGCTACACCACCGGCACGACGGGCGACCCCAAGGGCGTCGTCTACAGCCACCGCTCGATCTCACTCCACTCGCTGGCCGAGTGGGGCATGTTCTCGCTCACCGAGCGCGACCGCGCTCTCGTGATCGTCCCGATGTTCCACGTGAACGCCTGGGGGTTCCCCTACACGGGCTGGATGATCGGCGCCGACCTTCTCATGCCGGGGCGGTTCCTTCAGGGCGGGCCGCTCACGACGTTCATCGAGCGGGAGCGCCCGACCGTCGCGTTCGGCGTCCCGACGATCTGGAGCGACATCCTCCACTACGTCGACGCCCACCCGTCCGACCTGTCCAGCCTGCGGCTGGTCGTGTGCGGCGGCGCCGCGGTCCCGCGCAGCCTGATGGAGCAGTTCGAGGAGCGGCACGGGGTCCGGATCATCCAGGGCTGGGGGATGACCGAGACCAGCCCGCTGGCCGCGGTCGCGTTCCCGCCCAGGGGCGTCGCTCCGGAAGACGAGATGACCTGGCGGGCCAAGACCGGGAGGGTCGTCGCCGGGGTGGAGCTCCGCGTCGTCGACGACGGCGGGAACGTCCTGCCGGCCGACGGCGAGAGCGTGGGCGAGCTCGAGGTCCGCGGTCCCTGGGTCACGGCGTCCTACTACCGCGACGACGCCCCCGACAAGTTCGACGACGGCTGGCTGCGGACCGGCGACGTGGGCAACCTCGACGGCAGGGGCTACGTGCGATCACCGACCGCTCCAAGGACGTGATCAAGTCCGGCGGCGAGTGGATCTCCTCTCTGGCGCTCGAGGACGCGCTGATGCATCACCCTGCGGTCGCGGAGGCGGCCGTGATCGGCGTGCCGGACGAGCGCTGGCAGGAGCGGCCGATGGCGGTCGTCCGGTTGAAGCCCGGGGCGACGGCGAGTGCCGACGAGTTGAAGGCCCACCTCGCGACCAGGGTGGCCCGCTGGTGGGTGCCGGAGCGCTGGGCGTTCATGGCCGAGGTTCCCCGGACCAGCGTCGGCAAGTCCGACAAGAAGAAGCTGCGCACCCTGCACGCCGAGGGACAGCTGCCGGTCGCCGAGCCCGCGCCCGAGGGGCGAGGATAGCGATCGTGGCGGTGAAGCCGGACACCGATCGCAGGGCCGCGACCAGGCAGCGGGCGGCGAGGACCGCGCGGACAGCCGGCCGGAGGCCGGAGGCCCCCGCGTCCGAGGCGCGGGAGAGCCCGATCGCCGACCAGGCGGCGGGCTCGATCCTGGGCGCCAACCCGTTCCTGGGCATCGACCCACGCGAGCTCCTGGGGAGCGCGATCGGCTGGGTGGGCAGCCTGGCGGCGCGACCGGGGCGGGCCGCCTCTGAGCTGATGAGGACGGGCCTCGAGCTGGGTCGCGTCGCGGCCGGCCGGTCCGACCTGAAGCCGGGTCCAAGAGACCGCCGATTCACGGACCCCGCGTGGGTCGAGAACCCCCTCTACCGGCGGCTGATGCAGTCCTACCTCGCGGTCACCGCGATGGCGCACCGGCTCGTCGACGAGGCGCCGCTGAGCCCGCTCGACAGCCAGCGGGCGCACATGGGCGTCACGCTGCTGGCCGATGCGCTGGCGCCCACCAACGGGCTGCTGAGCAACCCCGCGGCGGTCAAGCGGGCGTTCGACACCGCGGGCCTGAGCCTGCTCCGGGGCGCGCGCCACTTCGCCCACGACCTTCGCGAGAACGGGGGGATGCCGGAGACCGTCGACAGCCGGCCCTTCCAGGTCGGCGGCAACATCGCCGTCTCGCCCGGCGCGGTCGTCTACCGGGACGAGGTCTTCGAGCTGATCCAGTACTCGCCCTCGACCGAGACGGTCCACGAGCGCCCGGTGGTGGTGATCCCACCGCAGATCAACAAGTTCTACGTCCTCGATCTCGCGCCCGGCCGCAGCTTCACCGAATACGTCGTCGGCTCCGGCATGACGTACTTCGCGATCAGCTGGCGGAACCCGACGGCCGCGCAGCGCGGCTGGGGCCTGGACACCTACGTCCAGGCCTGCCTGGACGCGGTGGAGGCGGCCGGCGACATCACCGGCAGCGACGCCGTGAACCTGATGGGCCTCTGCGCCGGCGGCATCACCATGGCCCTGCAGCTCGGCAGCCTGGCGGCCACCGGAAGCGCGGACAGGGTGTCGTCTGCGACGTTCGCGGTCGCGGCGCTGGACACGCGGGCGCCTTCGATGATCCAGATGTTCGCCTCGGACGCGGTGATCGCCAGCGCCCTGAGCCGCTCGCGGCGGCGGGGGGTGCTGGACGGCGCCGAGATGGCGCGGGTCTTCGCCTGGATGCGTCCCAACGACCTGGTCTGGAACTACTGGGTCAACAACTACCTGCTCGGGAACGACCCGCCGGCCTTCGACATCCTGTCGTGGAACGCGGACACGACCCGCCTGCCGGCGGCGCTGCACGCGGGCTTCCTCGATCTCTACGTGCGCAATCCGCTGGTGGCGCCGGACGAGACCACGGTGCTGGGCGAGCCGATCGACC
>DASQZW010000237.1:0-2623 GCA_035638495.1 Terriglobales bacterium | reverse complement strand
AGCCGGGAGCGGCCGACGCCCGAGGCGATGCGGGCCGCATGCCAGGGCGGGGTCGCCGGATCCTCCGCCCCGGCGATGACCAGTACGGGGGCGGAGATCCGCCCGAGCGAGGCCCGCAGGTCCATCGCGGCGATCGCCTCGCAGCAGCCCGCGTACCCCTCCGGATCTACCCCTTCCAGCGTGGTCACGAACGCGGCCACCGTCGCCGGGTTACGCGCGTAAAAGGCGGGGGTGAACCAGCGCCCGACCACCTGCTCAGATATCGACGCCATGCCCGTGGCCCGCGCCTGCGCCGCCCGGCCGTCCCAGAAGCCGGCCGGCGGCAGGTAGGCCGAGGTGCAGCAGAGGGCGAGCGCGCCGACCCGTTCCGGCGCGTGCGCCGCCAGCCACATCCCGATCATCCCGCCCAGCGAGATGCCGCAGTAGGAGGCGGCCTCCACCCCGAAGTCGTCCAGCAGCCGGATCACATCCGCGCCCAGCTCGCCGATCGTGTAGGGGCCGGGGGGCGCCGGCGACCCGCCGTGGCCGCGGTGCTCGAAACGCAGCAGCCGGAACCGCTCGCCCAGCACCCCCGCCTGCGGTTCCCAGACCTCACCGGTGGTGCCCATCGAGTTGCCGAGCACGACCACGGGTGCGCCCGCCGGTCCCGTCAGCGACGCGACCAGCCGCTCGGACATCGCTACCCGGCTACCGCTGGCCGGCGAGCTCGGTATCCAGCTCGCCGAGCACCCGGTAGCAGGGCAGGACGTCGCGGACGCTGGAGTTCGGTTCGCGGCCCTCCCGGATCGCCGCGATGAACTCGCGGTCCTGCAGCTCGATGCCGTTGGTGGAGACGTCGACCCTGGACACGTCGACCGGCTCCTCGCGCCCGGTGACCAGGTCGTCGTAGCGGGCGATGTAGGTGCCGTGGTCGCAGATGTAGCGGAAGAAGGACCCGAGCGGCCCGTCGTTGTTGAAGCTCAGCGACAGGGTGCAGATCCGGGCGCGGGGCGTCCGCAGCTGAATCGACATGTCCATCGCGATCCCGAGCTCGGGATGGATGGGCCCCTGCACGGCGTGGGCGATCTGGACGTCCTCGCCGGTCTGGTACTGGAATAGGTCGACGGTGTGCGCGGCGTGGTGCCAGAGCAGGTGATCGGTCCAGCTGCGGGGCTGGCCCAGCGCGTTCATGTTCGTGCGGCGGAAGAAGTACGTCTGCACGTCCATCTGCTGGATCGACAGCTCGCCGGCGGTGAACCGGCGGTGCAGCCACTGGTGCGACGGATTGAACCGGCGGGTGTGCCCGACCATGCCGACCAGGCCGGTCTCCCGCTGGACGCGGTCGACCTCCTGCGCGTCCGCCCAGCTGTCGGCCAGCGGGATCTCGACCTGGACGTGCTTGCCGGCGCGCAGCGCGGCGATCGCCTGCCGCGCATGGAGCTGGGTCGGGGTGCACAGGATGACCGCGTCGACGTCGTCGCGGGCGAGCACCTCGTCCAGGTCGGTCGAGGCGTGGCCGGCGCCGTACTTCCGCGCGACCTCCTCGGCCTGCTCCAGCCTGCGGCTGACCACCGACGTGACGGTGACGCCGTCGATGGCGGCCAGCCCGTCGAGGTGCTTGATGCCGAACGCGCCGGCTCCGGCGACTGCGATCCGCATGGGTTAGCTCTCTTCCTGGCGGGAGGGGGTGGCCCCGCCGGCGGGGCCCAGCACGATGTGCCCGACCGCGGTGTTGGATCCGGGGACGTGGTAGAAGCGGTAGAGCTCCTCGACCTTGGCGCCCATGGCGCCGCGCATGATCAGCTGCATGACCAGCTCGATCCCCTCCGAGCCCGCCTCGCGCACGTACTCGACGTGCGGCACCAGGGCCAGGCCATCCGGGTCGGCGACCAGCCGGTCGAGAAACGCGTGGTCGAACGCGGAGTTGATGAAGCCCGCGCGGGGCCCCTGCAGCTGGTGGCTCATGCCGCCGGTGCCCCAGACGTGGACCGTGAGGTCCTCACCGTAGCTCTGCACCGCCCGGCGGATCGCCTGCCCCAGCAGGTAGCAGCGATGGCCGGTCGGCGGCGGGTACTGCACCACGTTAACGGCGAGCGGGATGACCCGCACCGGCCACTCGTCCGGCTGCCCGTAGACCAGGGACAGCGGCACGGTGAGGCCGTGGTCCACGTCCAGCTTGTACATGAGCGTGAGGTCGAACTCATCGAGGATCAGCGACTGCGCCAGGTGGGCGGCCAGATCGGCGTGGCCCTGGACCACTGGGACCGGACGCGGGCCGTAGCCCTCGTCGGCCGGCTTGAACTCGTCGGCGCAGCCGAGCGCGAACGTGGGCACGATCTCCGGCGTGAACGCGGACGCGTGGTCGTTGTAGACCAGGATCACCACGTCGGGGAGGTTCTCCGCTGCCCACGCCTTCGTCCAGTCGTACCCGGCGAACAGCGGCTTCCAGTAGGGCTCCTCGGTCTTGCCGAGGTCGATCGCTGCGCCGATGGCCGGGATGTGGCTGGTGGTCAGCCCGGCGGTGATGCGGGCCATCTCAGTTACCCTCCTTCACCGAGCGCCACCCGTCGGGCGACCGCCCGCCGGACAGCATCATCTGCTGGTAGTCGTCGATGTTCATGCCGGTCATCGTGGACACGGCCTG
>DASQZW010000236.1:0-13764 GCA_035638495.1 Terriglobales bacterium | reverse complement strand
TCCCCCGCGCGGTGGCCGGCGGTGGGTCAGGTGAACGTAGTCGCAGTTCCGAAGGGCGACTGGAGGCGCTTCTTCGAATACGTGGTACTGGAGCGGGAGACGGGACTCGAACCCGCTACCTCAACCTTGGGAAGGTCGCGCTCTGCCAGGTGAGCTACTCCCGCATCGGACAGGCCGTGAGTTTAACGCTCCGGAGCGACGGCGGGCCACGCGCCGGTCACCCCACGGTCCGCCCGCCCGCACCGTCTGCCGTCGCCGCCGGGCCCCGGCCCCCTAAGATTGCTCACTCGTGCTGACCTTACGAGCTCGGGAATTCCGGACGGCGTCGTGCTGGACGAGCTGAGGGACATCGCCCTCGACCTGACCTGGACCTGGGACCCACGCGTGCGCGCCCTCTTCGCCGAACTCGACCCCGAGCTCTGGGAGCGCTCCGGGCACAACCCGGTGCTCGTGCTGGCCCAGCTCGGACCCGCCGGTGTCCGGGAGGCCCTCCTCCGGCCGGCGACCCGCGCCGCGCTCGACGACGCCCGCGCGGCGCTCCGCCAGTACCGCGGGCGTCCGGCCGCGCGCGTCGACGCCGGCGCGCCCCTGGAGGTGGCCTACTTCTCGCTGGAGTTCGGGCTGACCGAGGGGCTGCCGATCTACTCGGGCGGGCTGGGCGTCCTCGCCGGCGACCACCTCAAGGCCGCGAGCGATCTCGGGCTGCCGCTGGTCGGCGTCGGCCTCCTCTACCGCCAGGGCTTCGGCCGCCAGCGCATCGACGACCAGGGCGGCCAGTACGAGGTCTACCCCGAGAACGTGTTCGACCAGCTGCCCCTGCAGCGGGTCCAGAGCCCGGACGGGCCGCTGGAGGTGACCTGCCCCCTCGGCGACCGCCAGGTCCACGTCGCGGTCTGGCGGATCGACGTCGGGCGGGTGCCGCTCTACCTCCTGGACACCGACATCGAGAGCAACCCGCCGGAGCTCCGGGCCATCACCGACCGCCTGTACGTGCCCGAGCCGGCCCGCAGGCTCCCCCAGGAGATCGTGCTGGGCATCGGCGGCATGCGCGCCCTGCGCGCCATGGGCATCGACGCGACCGTCTTCCACATGAACGAGGGCCACGGCTTCCTGCTCGCCGTCGAGCGCATCCGCGAGCTGCGGCTGCGGCGTCAGCTCACCCTGGAGGAGGCGCGGCTCATCGCCCGCGCGGGCTTCGTGTTCACCACCCACACGCCGGTGGCGGCCGGGAGCGACTACTTCGAGCCGGGCCTGGTCCGCGAGCTCCTCGGCCCCTACCTGGCGGAGGTCGGGCTCAGCTTCGAGCGCTTCATGGACCTCGGCCGCCGCACGCCGGGCGACACGCGCGAGCTGCTCTGCACCACCTACGTCGGGCTGCGCATGGCGGACAGCGCTGTCGGCGTCAGCCGCCTCCACGGCGCCGTCTCACGGCGGCTGTGGAAGGACGCCTGGCCGGGCCTGCCCGAGGCGCAGGTGCCCATCTACTCGGTCACCAACGGCGTCCACATGCCGAGCTGGGTGGCACGCGAGATCGCCAACCTGCTCGAGCGCCACGTCGCCCCGGACTGGTGGGACCTGGGCACGGACGACGCACGCTGGTCGGGGGTCGAGGCCATCCCGGACGAGGAGCTCTGGGACTGCCACCGCGTGCTGCGCAGGCGCCTGGTCGAGACCGTGCGGGCCCGCGGCGACGGGGACGGCCTGGACCCCGACGCCCTCACGATCGGCTTCAGCCGCCGCTTCGCGCCCTACAAGCGGGCCAACCTCGTGCTGTCGGACCACGCGCGCCTGCTCCGGCTCCTGCACAACGCCCGGCGGCCCGTCCAGGTCGTCTTCGCCGGCAAGGCGCACCCAGCCGACCTCGAGGGCAAGCGCATCCTGCGCGAGATCGTCCAGATCGCGCGCCGGGAGCCGCACATCGCCTTCATCGAGGACTACGACATCGAGGTCGCGCGCCTGCTCGTGCAGGGCGCGGACGTGTGGCTGAACAACCCGCGCCGCTTCCTGGAGGCCAGCGGCACGTCGGGCATGAAGGCCGGCGCCAACGGCGTCCTCAACCTGAGCGTGCTGGACGGCTGGTGGGACGAGGGGCACCGGCCGAGCCTGGGGTGGGCGATCCCGTCGGGCGCGACGATGGACAGCCCCACGACCGACGACGCCGCCGAGGCGGAGGCGCTGCACCGGCTGCTCGAGCGCGAGGTGGTGCCGGCGTTCTACGACCGGGACGAGCGCGGTCTCCCCACGCGGTGGCTCGCGATGATGCGCGCCTCGATCCGCCACATCGCGACCGGCTTCTCCGCCCGGCGGATGGTCCTCGACTACCTGAACGAGTGCTATGCGCCGGCCGCCCGCAGGGTGGAGCAGCTCCGCCTGCTGCCCGACTGGGGCGGATAGCGGCTTCGCCGCTCGACGAACCAGCCGCCGCGACGTACTCGGACCGGCCGGGACGCGCTAGTCCGCCCCGGCCGGGACGCGCGCGTCGGCCCGGCGGGCCGTCTCGGCGATGGCGTCCACGATCTCCGGCCAGCACGGCCTGGGCAGGTCGTGGCCCATCGTCGGGAGCAGCAGCAGGCGCGCGCCGGGGATCGCGCCGGCCGTGAGGCGGCCGTTCTCCACCGGCACCAGCGGGTCGGCCTCGCCGTGGACGACCAGTGCCGGCACGTGCAGCTGGCGGAGCTGCTCCACCCGGGAGCGGGCTGCCGCGACCGCGGCCAGCTGCCTGGCGGTGCCGTCGACGCTCACCGACCGGTCGACCGCCCGCGTCCGCTTGCGGCGGGCCTCCTCCGGGTCGAAGTGCTGCGGTCCCGAGATGCGGCTGCTCATCCAGACGCCGTGCTCGATCATGCCTTCACGGTCGGCGGGCGGCGGCTTGAGCAGCGCCTCCATGGCCTCCGGTGTCGCCGGCACGTTGTCGGTCATGCCGCCGGGGGCCGACATGACCGACGTCAGGCTGAGCACCACCGACGGGTGCCCGATCGCCAGCACCTGGGCGATGAACCCGCCCATCGACGCGCCGACCACGTGCGCCCTCTCGATGCCCAGCGCCTCGAGGACGCCGGCCGCGTCGTCCGCCAGGTCCTCCAGGCGGTAGGGCGGGGGTTCCGACCCGTTCGCGACAGCGGACAGGTTGGGCCTGCCCAGGTGGTCCAGCCTGGTGGACAGGCCGACGTCGCGGTTGTCGTACCGCGTGACGTGGAAGCCGCGCCGCGCCAGCAGCTCGCAGAACTCCTCGTCCCACGAGATCATCTGGGCCCCCAGGCCCATGATCAGGAGCAGGGGCGGCGCACCGGGGTCGCCGAACGTGTCGTATTCGAACTCCAGGCCGTTGGCCTCGACGCGTGGCATGCCGCGATGGTACTCGCGTCACGGCACTGAACCGGAGTGCGGCGGCCGACCGTTCTCTCCGACATGAGCTACTATCCGCCGCCGCCGCCCGGATTCGGCGTCACTCCTCCCCCACCCGGCCCTCCGCCGGGCGACTTCCCCGCCGGCGTTCCACCGTATCGGGTGACGGACAGCGGCGCCGTCGTCGCGCTGGTCGTGGGGATCGCCAGCATCGTGCTGCTGTGCGCGTGCCAGCCCGCGGCGCTGGTGGCGGGCGGGGTCGCCCTCTTCGTCGGGCTCTCCGCGCGGAGCCGCATCGGCGCCTCCGCGGGCGCGGTCGCCGGTGACGGCCTGGCGATCGGCGGCGTCGTCACGGGCGCGATCGGCGGCGCGCTCGGCGCCATCTTCACGGTGGTGCTCATCGGGTACATCGTCCTCATCGCCGTCGGGGTCGCGTCGGGCGGCTTCCCGGTGACGAGCCCCACGCCGTGACGGAATTCGTCAGGGGGCTTGACAGCGGCGCCGGAGCGGGGAAAGATGGGGTTAAGCGTTAACTGGTGAGTTCACGGAGGTGCCTATGGCTGAACCACCGGACAACTCCAGAGCCGCTGCGGTTTGGATTACCGGGAGATTCCTGTAGCACGGAACACCGAGCCGCCCAGCGCGAGCCGGCCGTGAAGGTACGGGCTTCCTGTAGCCCTGGATGAGTCGATAACCGAATCCCAGCGGCGCTGCAATAAGAGAACGATCAAACGGGGTCGGGCCTGGGGCCTGGCCCCGCTTTTTTGGATCAGGTCCCGGCGAACGTCAGGACCAGGTCCGTCGCGTAGCCGGCGACGAAGCCGAGCAGCACGCCCCAGCCCAGCATGGACGGGGAGTTGAGCTTCCTTCCCACGTTGAACATCTCACTGATGACGTAGATCAGCGCGCCCGCCGCCAGCGCCAGGAAGAGCACGAAGAAGTAGGTGTTCGACACGCTGTAGCCGACGATCGTGCCCAGGAACGTTGGCGCCCCGCCGATCAGCCCGGCCAGCAGCAGGAACGTCCAGGTCGGACGCTGATCGTCCGACGCCATCGGCGCCGCGATGCCGAAACCCTCGGTGATGTTGTGCAGCCCGAATCCGATGATCAGGATCGCGGCGAAGCTGATGGCGCCCCGCACGGCCGCCTCGCCGATGGCCAGGCCCTCCGACAGGTTGTGGAGGCCGAGGCCGATCGCGATCATCATGGCCAGCCAGCGGCCGGAGGGGACCGCGCCGGCGTCGACGGCGACCGCGGCGCCCGGCCCGTGCAGGCCCCGTGCGGTCGAGCGGCGGAACCGCTGGCCGCTCCACTGGTTGAACGAGACCAGCGACAGCAGGCCGATCGCGATCCCGGCCGCGAAGACGCCGGCGAGGCCGAGGAACGCGCCGGCCCGGCCCTGGTGCAGGCCGGCCAGCGCCGCTGACACCGGCTCGTTGGCCTTGCTGAGCACGTCCCAGAGCAGGAAGATCAGGATCCCGGTGGCGACCGCGTTGAAGAAGCCCGTGGCCGCCCTCGACAGCCGGCGCAGTCGGGCGACCGGGAGGCCGATGAAGATCGTGAAGCCGGCGATCGCGCCGAGCAGGATGGTCGTAGCCTGGTTCAAATCTCCCTGGATCCCTCCGAAGGAGGGATTCTACCAGGCACGAATTAGCGTCGGCTAATCGAGTTGTTAGTTATTGCTAATCAGTTCATCAGCGTCCCAGCACGCCGAGCGCGCCGGTGCGGCGACCGCGGTGCCCCGCGATCGCGCTCCGGTAGAGCGAGGCGTACTGTGCCGCTGAGCGGGCCCACGAGACGTCCTCGCGCATCGCCCGGCGCACCAGCCGCGTCCACGTTCCCGCGTGGCGATACGTCTCCACCGCTCGGACCACGGTGCCGAAGAGCTGCCACGCATCGTAGGGCGCGAACGAGAAGCCGAAGCCCCGATCCGTCGTCGCGTCGAAGTCCTGGATGGTGTCCGCCAGGCCGCCGGTCGCCCGCACGATGGGGATCGTGCCGTAGCGCAGGCTGATCAGCTGCGCCAGCCCGCATGGCTCGAAGCGGGACGGCATCAGCAACAGGTCGGCTCCCGCGTACAGGCGCTGGGCCAGCGCCGAGTCGAAGCCGATATACGCGGCGATACGGCCCGGGTTGTGCGCGGCGGCGAACCGGAACAGGTCCTCGTAGCGGCGGTCGCCTGCGCCCAGCACCGCGAGCTGGAGGTCGAGCCCGATCAGCGCCGGCATCGCCTGCTGGATCAGCTCCAGGCCCTTCTGCTCGTAGAACCGCGAGATGAACGCGATCAGCGGCCTCGTCCCGTCCGTCAGGCCCAGCTCGGTCCGCAGTGCGGCCTTGTCCAGCGCCTTGGCGCCCGGCTCGCCGGCCGAGTAGTGGTGCGGGATGGCCGGGTCGGTGGCGGGGTCGAAGATCTCGGTGTCGATGCCGTTGACGATCCCGTAGAGCTTGTGGGCGTAGGCCCGAAGGAGCTCGTCGAGGCCCTCGCCGTACTCCGGCGTCTGGATCTCCTCGGCGTACCGTTCGCTGACCGTGTTGACGACGTCCGCGAACGAGATGCCGCGGCCCAGGAAGTTCACCACGTCGTCCAGGTGCGGGATGCCGACCTTGATCAGGCCCCAGCCCTCCAGCTCGGCCAGCCGCAGGGTCCCGGGACCGAACTGGCCCTGGAATGCCAGGTTGTGCAGGGTCAGGACCGTCGCGACCCCGGACAGCTCGGCGTCCTCCGCGTACAGCCGGTCGAGCAGGTTCGGGATGAGGGCCACGTGCCAGTCGTGCACGTGGATCACCTCGGGCATGAAGTCCAGCGGGCGCAGCATCTCGATCGCCGCACGGGAGAGGTACACGAACCGGGCGTCGTCGTCGCCGAAGCCGTACATGCCGTCGCGGTCGTACAGCGGCGGGCAGTCCACGAAGTAGACCGGCACCTCGGCCAGTCGTCCCTCCAGGATCGAGCACTCCAGCGTCTGGTCGCCGAGCGGCACCCGCAGGCTGCTCAGCGCCACGCGCAGCCCGTGCCGCTCCGGCGAGACCTGTCGGTAGCGCGGGAGCACGAGCCGCACGTCGTGACCCTGCCGGTGCAGCTCCTTGGCCAGCGCAGCCGTCACGTCCGCCACGCCGCCCGCCTTGGCGAACGGCGCCACCTCGGCGGCGGCGATCAGGACGCGCAGCGGGCGGCCGTCGCCGCCACCGGGAGGCCCGGCGCTGCGCGGCACGCGCAGCCCGAGGGAGCCGACCGGGGGCACGTGCTCGACGTCCCGGTCCTCCCGCGTCACCACCAGCGCGATCTGGAGCGGCTCGCCGCCCGCGCAGTCCAGCGCCCGGTACGGGACCGAGAACGCCGTCGGCGAGGCGGCCTTCTCGGCAGCGACGGGCACGGCACCGGTGCGGCTCTCGTTCAGCCGGGCCACCGTGAGCTCACCGTCGCTGACCCGGACCACGGCCCCCGGTTCGAAGCCCAGGTCGCTGATCGCCCCCGGCCGCAGCGGAGTCGCGAACGTCTCGCCGATCTCGTCGCCGCTCGCGCTGCACGAAAGGTACAGCCAGAAGCCGACCCCGCCCTCCGTCAGCTGGTCCGGAACGACCGTGCTGTCCACGCGGACGTGGAGGCGGGACTCGTCCGAGCCGTACAGCAGGCGCTCGACGAGCTCCACCGGCTTGTGCAGCGCCCCGAGCCCGCTGCCGACCTCGAAGCGCCCGGCCAGGCGCCAGACCGGGTCGTCGGCGCTGCGCGGCGTGAAGAGGCCCTCCGGCAGCCGCCTGCCCTCGGTCGCGCCGCTGTCCAGGATCGGCCGGAACAGCGTCGTGGGCGGCTTGGCCCCGACCAGCTTGTAGACGTTGCGCAGGTGCAGCCGGAACTGGTTGTCCCAGATGGCGTCCATGCCCGAGTCGTGCTTGCGGCTGAACCACCAGAACCAGTCCGAGCCCTCCACGATCCGGATCTCCCGCCAGGCGCCGGCGACGCCGGGGTCGTCGGGGTGGTGGGTCGCGTAGTCCTCCAGCCAGTCGCGCGCCTCCGCGAGCTGGTCCCAGGCCGTCGTGTGCTCGGGGTCGCCCACCCACGTGTCCAGGCTGGCGCCGATCCAGCTGCCGGCGTGGAGCCGCGACAGGTGGTGGCGGTACTCGTGCTGGTCGAGGAAGTCGGCCACCGTCGTGCAGACGATGTCGTCGGCTCGGTCCAGCTCCTCGTAGAGGCCGTTGAGGAAGTCGTGGCCCTCCCGCGGGTAGAAGTCCCACGCGTTCTCGCCGTCCAGCGCCACGACCACCAGGAAGTCGCGGTCGTCGCCCTGCTGGTGGCGGATGCCGCGAAGGCGGCCCATGAAGTCGCCGACCGCGTCGCCCGCCGGCATGCGGTGGTAGTCGAAGCCGATCAGGTTGCTGAGCAGGCTGTCCCGGAACAGCACGGTGGCGGAACCGCCCTCCCGCTCGATCCGCCACGGCCGGTAGAGCAGCTCGGGCTGGTGGAGCCGGCCGTCGCCGTCGCGGCCGAGGAAGACGTCGATCGAGCGGCCGAGCACCGCGTCGTCGGACAGGAACCAGTCGACGCCCGCGCGCACCGCGAGGCCGGCCATCTGGTCGCCGACGGCGAGCTCCGACGGCCACATGCCCCGGGGCCGGACGCCGGTCAGACGCCGGAACTCCTCGCGGCCCGCCTCGATCTGCTGGAGCGCGTCCTCGGGGTGCGCGAAGCGGCGGGTGGGCAGCTGGATCTCGGGCAGCGCAACGCGGGCGGACTCCAGGTCGCAGAGCAGGGGCAGGATCGGGTGGTAGAACGGCGAGAACGTCAGCTCGGCCTGGCCGCGCTCCGCGAGCTTCGCGAAGTCCGGGATGATCCGGCGGACCATGTCCAGCTGGGCGGCGAACAGCGCTGCCTTGTCGGCCTCGGTGAAGTCGCGGTCCTGCGCCTTGAGGCGCGACAGCACCGGGTCGCGGTCGACCCAGGCCGGGTCGCACCAGGCGAGGTTGTACCAGACCTGGAGGTCGCGGACCTCCTCGGTGGTGAACGCGTCGGTCTCGCCGCGGCTGGCCAGCTCCCGGTAGCGGGGCGACGCCTGCACGCGGAGGAAGCGCGGCGACTCGCGCATCCAGCGGAGGACGAAGGCCCGCTCCTCGGCCGTCAGCTCGCGAGCAGGCTTGCGGCTGAGGCGAAGGAACAGGTCGGGGTCGCGGCCCGCCTCCCCTGCCACGGCGTAGTCGTCGATCTGGGTCAGGAGTGACGGGACCAGGTTGAACGTCTGCCGGACCCGCGGGTAGCCGTCCAGGAGGGCCGCCATCTTGTGGTAGTCCTTCGTGGAGCGGAGCCGGACCCACGGCAGCAGGTAGCTGTCGGTCAGGTCGTCCTTGTAGTAGGGCTGGTGGAGGTGCCAGACGAAGGCGAGGTGCAGAGGTCTCATGGGTTGCGCGTCGTCCTGGGGCGCCGGGTGCTGCCGCCACGGCTCGGCGCGAGTTCGGGCCGGCTGCTGGGCTGCTTTCGATTCGAGGGATTCCGTTGCAGAGGTCTCATGGGTTACCGGGCCGCGGCGGCCACAAGGTCCAGATTTTGGCTCAGCGACGGGTCCCGCCGCCAGGAGGGTCGGGCTGGCTCGACCGCAGGAACACCCCGGCCAGCGGCGGGACCGTGACCGTCAGCGACCAGGGACGGCCATGCCAGGGCGACGCCACCGCGTCCAGCCCGCCCATGTTCCCCCACCCGCTGCCGCCGTACACCTCCGCGTCGGTGTTCAGCACCTCCACCCAGCGGCCGGGCCGGGGCACCCCCACGCGGTAGCCCGGCCGGGGAACCGGCGTGAAGTTGCAGATCGCCAGCACGATGTCCTCGCCGCCGAAGCGGAGCAGCGACGCGATCGACTGCTCCGAGTCGTTCGCGTCCACCCACTCGAAGCCCTCGGGTGAGAAGTCCAGCAGGTGCAGGGCCGGCAGTGAGCGATGGAGCCGGTTGAGGTCGCCCACGCAGCGCAGCAGCCCAGACCGCATCGGCTGGTAGGTCAGGTGCCAGTCCAGCGAGCCGTCGTGGTTCCACTCGTTCCACTGCCCGAACTCGCCGCCCATGAAGAGCAGCTTCTTGCCCGGCTGCGCGTGCATCCACGCGAACAGCAGGCGCATGTTCGCGAACCGCTGCCACTCGTCGCCGGGCATCCGGCCCAGGAGCGACCCCTTGCCGTACACCACCTCGTCGTGCGACAGCGGCAGCACGAAGTTCTCCGTGAACTGGTAGAGGCCCCGGAACGTCAGGTACTCGTGGTGGTACCGGCGGTGGACCGGGTCGTGCCGCATGTACTCCAGCGTGTCGTGCATCCAGCCCATGTCCCACTTCATGCCGAAGCCCAGGCCGCCCAGGTACGTCGGCCGCGAGACCATCGGCCACGACGTCGACTCCTCGGCCATCGTCTGCACGTCGGGGTGGGCCGAGTAGATCTCCACGTTCAGGCGGCGGAGGAACTCGATCGCGTCCAGGTTCTCTCGACCCCCGAATGCGTTCGGGATCCACTCCCCCTCGCGGCGGGAGTAGTCGAGGTAGAGCATCGACGCCACCGCGTCCACGCGGATGCCGTCGATGTGGTAGCGGTCCAGCCAGGACAGCGCGCTCGAGATCAGGAAGCTGCGGACCTCGTGCCGGCCGTAGTTGAAGATATAGCTGTTCCAGTCGGGGTGGAAGCCGCGCCGCGGGTCCGCGTGCTCGTACAGGTGCGTGCCGTCGAAGTAGGCGAGGCCGTGGGCGTCGGATGGGAAGTGCGAGGGGACCCAATCCAGGACCACCCCGATCCCTCGCTGGTGCAGGTAGTCGACCAGGAACATGAAGTCCTGCGGCGTCCCGTACCGGCTGCTCGGCGCGAAGTACGCCGTCGTCTGGTAGCCCCAGGAGCCGAAGAACGGGTGCTCCATGATCGGCAGCAGCTCGACGTGGGTGAAGCCCTCGCGCTCGACGTGGTCGGCCAGGCGCGGGGCCAGCTCGCGGTAGGAGAGCGAGCGGTTGCCGTCCTCTGGCACGCGCATCCAGGAGCCCACGTGCACCTCGTAGATCGACCAGGGCGCGCCGGCCGCGTTGCGGCGCGAGCGCGAGCGCATCCAGTCGCCGTCCTCCCACTCATACGTCAGGTCCCAGATCACCGACCCCGTCTTCGGCGGCACCTCGGCCAGCGTGGCCAGCGGGTCGGCCTTGTCGGCGCGGTAGACGCCGCCGCGGCCCACGACCCGGTACTTGTAGACGTTGCCGGCGCGCGCCT
The DNA here is from genome assembly GCA_035638495.1 of Terriglobales bacterium. Lineage (GTDB taxonomy): Bacteria > Chloroflexota > Dormibacteria > Dormibacterales > Dormibacteraceae > CF-161. Next base: position 3,199 of record DASQZW010000236.1, on the reverse strand, counting down.
CCGGCACGAACCCCTCCCAGATGCCGGAGGTACCGCGGGGTGTCAGCGGGTTCGCGTCGGGGCTCCAGTAGTTGAAGTCGCCGATCACCGACACCCGCTCGGCGTTCGGCGCCCACACGGCGAAGGCCGTGCCGTGCGGTCCGGGATGCGCACCCAGCTTCTCGTAGAGCCGGAAGTGGCTGCCCTCGTTGAAGAGGTACAGGTCGTCCTCGGTCAGCAGTTGCGTTCGAACACGTGTATCCATGGTCACCTTTCCGCCAGCTCGCGCAGACCGCGCAGCGGGATGTGGACCCAGTCGGGCCGGTGGCTCAGCTCGTACCGCAGCTCGTACAGGGCCTTCTCGATCAGCATGGCGTCCAGCAGCAGGTCGCGCTCGCCGGCGCTCCCCGGCAGGAACGGAGCCCCCGCGGCCCGCTCCAGGTATGCCTGCATGAACGCCTCGCCCGCGTACCGGGCCCACTCCGGCCCGTCGGGCAGTTCCGACGCCTCGCCGACGTACGCGTAGGAGCGCAGCATGCCGGCCACGTCCTTCAGCGCCCAGCGCTTGAGCCGCCGCTCGCGCAGCGGCCGCGACGGCTCGCCCTCGAAGTCGATGATGAAGAAGTCGCCGCCCGTGAACAGGACCTGGCCCAGGTGGTAGTCCCCGTGGCAGCGGATGCGCCGGGCGGAGATCTGCCGTCCGATCAGCCCGCGGAGCCGGGCGTGGAGCAGGTCCCAGGAGCCCAGCACCAGCTCGGCGTCCTCGCAGGCCCCCGGCGGCAGCTGGCCCAGCCGCTCGCGCAGCAGCGGCATCACCTGGCCGCCGAGCGAGCGGATGGACTGGTACACGGAGCGGGCGTCGTGCGTCAGCGTCGGCTCTGGCGCGAACGCCGGGTCGTCGGACCGCGAGGCCAGCGCCAGGTGCATCTCCGCCGTGCGCCGGCCGAGCAGCTCGGCAAGGGGCCGGTACCGCTCCCGGTCGACCGCGTCCGCAGCGATCTCGGTCAGCGCGTGCGACCAGGCGTCGCCCTGGTTGGGCACGTACGCCTGGAGCATGGCCAGCGCCGAGTTGCGGCCGCGGTCGCGCCGGTAGAGCACCGCCCCCGCCATCGGCGGGATGTTCGGAAACCCGACCTCGGTGAGGAAGCGCGAGATCTCCAGGTCCGGGTGGGGCCCATCCTCGATCCGCCGGTACATCTTGAGGATCAGGCGCTCGCCGAAGATCACGGAGTTGTTCGTCTGCTCGGCCGTCGCCAGGCGTGGCGCCAGGTCGTCGGCACCGCGCAGCCGTGCCAGCTCGTGCGTCGGCAGGGCGACGACGTCGCCGGTCCGTCCATGGAAGCGGCGCCGGCGGGCGATCGCCTCCAGCAGCAGGTGGTTGAAGGTCGGCTCGCCCAGCGCATCCACGATTCGCCCCTCGCGGTTGGGGCTCAGCGGCAGGGCGTACGTCTCAGCGTCGCCGGTCTGGTACTGGACGTCGACCATCTTCAGCACCGTGTCGGCGATCGTGACGGAGTCGCTGACGTGCACCTCGTTGATCCGCCGGCTCCGGCCGCCGAACCAGCGCTGCCCGCGCAGGTATGCGGGCAGGACGCGCTCCAGCTCGCGGTCCCGGACGGACAGGTCGGGCATCGGCGTCAGCTGGCCGAGGTCGACGCGCTGCGGCTCCAGCGAGAACCAGTAGAAGGCATGCGGGCCAAGCATCACCTGGTAGGGCTGGTCGCTGGCCGGCGGGAACTCGATCCGCCCGAAGACCTCCACCGGCACCTGGCCCGCATAGGCCGAGAGGTCGAGCTGAGCGAACTGCGAGAAGCGCGAGAGGTTCGCCATCACCAGGATGCGCTCCTCCCCGTACTGCCGGACGAAGGCCAGCACCTTCCGGTTCTCGGGATGCAGGAACTCGATGGTGCCCCGCCCGAACGCCTGGTAGCGCTTGCGCAGGGCGATGATGCGGCGCATCCAGCTCAGCAGCGACTGCGGATTCGCCTCCTGCGCCTCGACGTTGACCGCCTCGTAGTGGTACTCGGGGTCGAGGATCACCGGGAGGTAGAGACGCTGTCGGTTGGCGCTCGAGAAGCCGGCATTGCGGTCACCGCTCCACTGCATCGGCGTGCGCACGCCGTTGCGGTCGCCCAGGTAGATGTTGTCGCCCATGCCGATCTCGTCGCCGTAGTAGATGACCGGTGTGCCGGGCAGCGACAGGAGCAGCGCATTCATGAGCTCGATGCGGCGCCGGTTGTTGCCCAGCAAGGGCGCCAGCCGGCGCCTGATGCCCAGGTTGAGACGCGCCTCCGCGTCCTGGGTGTACGCCCAGTACATGTAGTCCCGCTCCTCGTCCGTGACCATCTCCAGCGTGAGCTCGTCGTGGTTGCGGAGGAACAGTGCCCACTGGGCCGCGCTGGGGATCGGCGGCGTCTGCGTCAGGATGTCGATGACCGGGAACCGGTCCTCCATCCGGAGCGCCATGAACAGCCTGGGCATGACCGGGAAGTGGAACGCCATGTGGCACTCGTCCCCCTCCCCGTCCCCGAAGTACGCCGCCGCCTCCTCCGGCCACTGGTTGGCCTCGGCCAGCAGCATGCGGTTCGGGTAGCGGGCGTCGATGTGGGCGCGCAGCTCCTTCAGGAAGGCGTGGGACTCGGGCAGGTTCTCGGAGTTGGTCCCCTCCCGCTCGAACAGGTAGGGGATCGCGTCGAGGCGCAGGCCGTCGACGCCGATGTCCAGCCAGTGGTCGACGATCCGCAGGATGGCGCGGCGGACCTGCGGGTGGTCGAAGTTCAGGTCCGGCATGTGCGAGTAGAAGCGGTGCCAGTAGTAGGCCTGGGCCAGGAAGTCCCAGGCCCAGTTCGAGGTCTCGGTGTCCTTGAAGATGATCCGGGCGTCCGCGTAGCGCTGGTCGGTGTCGCTCCACACGTAGAAGTCGCGGGCGGCGGTGCCCGGCCGAGCCCTGCGGGCGCGCTGAAACCACGGGTGCTGGTCTGAGGTGTGGTTGCAGACCAGCTCGATGATCACGCGGAGGCCGCGCGCATGGGCCTCCTTGACCAGCCTCCGCACGTCGGCGACGCGGCCGTACGAGGCGTGCACGCCCAGGTAGTCCGAGACGTCGTAACCGTCGTCGCGCAGCGGCGAGGGATAGAACGGAAGCAGCCAGATCGCGGTGACGCCCAGCCGGGCGATGTAGTCGAGCTTCTCGATCAGTCCGGTGAAGTCGCCGACGCCG
>DASQZW010000235.1:0-4522 GCA_035638495.1 Terriglobales bacterium | reverse complement strand
GGCGAGCTTCGGAGCTCCCGCCTCGGTCATGTCAGTGCGCCCCCACGGAGCGAGCCCAGAAATAGGTCACCAGCAGCAGCAGGCTCCAGTGGATCGCGAACGCCCAGCAGAAGCCGGCCAGCCAGGCCCCGCCCTCCTGCTCGTCCGCCGGCAGCGTGGCCCGGATGTCCGAGCAGACGTCCCTGACGATCTCAGCCACGAGTCGCACCGAACACCTCCCCGGGCACCTGCCCGACCACGGACCGCCAGCGGCGGACGACCGCCTCGTACGGCTCGGCCACCACAATCGGCCCGGCCGCCGTGTGCAGCAGCGTGACCACGCGGTCGGGGCCCCCATGGAAGCCCGAGCTCCGCTCGGAACGGCTTCCATGGGAACCCTCGGTATCCTCGGCGGCCGTCCCGACCACCTGGAGAGGCCCGACGGAGTCGGGAGAGGCTCCAGCGTTGGCATGGCGCAGCCGTCGGTCCGCCGTGTGGTCCGTCATCCGCCCGACCGAGACGGCCACGATCGCCAGCGAGTCCACCGCGATCGGGTCGCCGTCCGGGTCGGTGAAGTGCAACAACGACATCAGTCCTCCCGCCTCCCCTCGATCTGCGCCAGGATGTCCGTCGCGGCGTCGAAGCCGTCGAGCAGGGCGCGGCACTGCGAGCAGTCGGGCTCGGCGTCGGCGAACCAGACCACCTCCCAGCCGAGCGGCGAGCCGAGCCGCGTGGTCAGGCAGGCCCCGTCGGCGTCGCGGTAGCCGAGCGGCCGGCCCCCGAGCGCGTGCAGGACGTCGTGCGGCACGCGGTGGATCGAGAGCGAGACCCGGCCCTCCGGCCCCCAGGTCAGGCCGAGCTCGTCGACCAGCTCCAGCGTGCGGCGCGCGGCTGCAGCGCGGCTCATGCCGTACGTCCTCCCCGCCGGCGACGGGCCGGACGGCGCGTCGAGAGCGACGTCGGCGCGTCGTCGTCGGATGCGATCAGGCCGCGATTGCGCGCCGCCGAGAGCACCAGCGCGGCCAGCGTCTCGCAGAACGCCGCGAGCTCGCGTTCCGGCACGCGAGCGAGCAGCTCGGCGCCGGATGGGCGGTTGGTCGCGGGCGCGGAGCGCGCGGGCATGGCAAGCCCCTCCCCTCGGCGGGCGGTGCGAGCTACTTGACGGCGGCGATGCGCGCGGCGACGTCCGGCGGCGCGATCTCGGCGATGGCGACGTTGAGGGCGTTCGCCAGGCGGACCCAGGTGTCGAGCGAGGCCGAGCGGCCGTGATAGATGTTGTTGATCGTCACCCGCGAGATGCCCGAGCAGTCGACGAGCTCCTGCTGCGTCATGTCGCGGGCCAACAGCGTCGCCGCCAGCCGAGTGTTCGCGCGCGTCAGCGGCACCGTCGTCCCCTCCTCTCGATGGCCCGTTCATTCCGTAAACGCGACGATATAGCGCCGCGCACACCACGTCAAGGGCTTCGACGTGCTAGTCTAGGCCATGCACGTATAGTCGCTAGACACGACGTAAAGGGAGCGTGTATGCTGAGCGCCGGCCATATCGAGCGGCGGGAGGGGCAGATGTCTCCGGGCGAGCCCCCCATTGCAATGGTTTTGCGACGTTGGATGGACGACGAGCGGCTCCGTCCGTTCGAGGTCGAGCGGGCGGCCGGCATCTCCAGGGGCGAGCTCTGGCTGATCCGCCACGGCCGGGTCGCTCGGCCCGGCTACGAGACGCTCCGCAAGCTGGCGCGCGGCGTCGCCGCCCATCCCAGGACCGGCCAGGTCGACCGCGACAAGCAACGCGCGGCGCTGCGCGACTTCTCCGAGGCGGCCGGCTACGACCAGCCGGACGACCCGGACGGCACATCGAGCCCCGCGGCCGCCTACCGCGCGCATGGCCTGAAGGACCAGCCGGCCCGGTTCTGGGAGGAGATGGGACTGACCTATCCCGACCTCGACCCGACCGACCAGCACATCGTGCGCGGCGTGCTCGACCGGCTCACGCGTCGCGGCGGCGGCGACGTCACCGACTGGCTGTTCGAAAAGCTGCTGGCCGATCCGGTGACCTGAGCGGACCGACGGCGAGGCCCGGGCGGGGCCGCTGGTGCGCTCAGGCGCCCCCGACGCGCGTACACCGGTAGTCACAAGGGGGTAGGCATGCGGACCGTTGCTCGTCGACCGTCCACTCGGAGCGTCACGCCCCGGCCGTTCACGGTCGAGCGCGACTGGTTGGGGCCCGACGACCCGGTACTCTGCGTCGTCTGGGAGCGCGACGGCGAGACCCGCGCGCTCGTCAACGCCGCGCACGGGCTCGTCGGCTACGACCACGCCGCCTACCACGCCGCCGTCGGGCTCGGCGAGCGGGTGCACGTCTGCCGCCTCGGCGAGTCGTGCGGCTACGCGGGCGTGCCCGAGGCGAACGAGGCGCCGCCGGACGCTACCGGCCGCGCCTGCCACCTGCGGCCCGTCTGACTCAGGAGGCCCGTCGGCGCCGGGCGGGCGCGGCCGCAAACGTCCGGGTTGACCAGTTGGTGTTGCCCAACTGGTCGATGCTGCATAAATTGGCCGACGGCCGGACCTCCAGCGCCAGCGCGAACAGCGCCGCCCCCACGGCCGTCCACTTGATCCCCGTCGCCTCGTACCGCCCGTGCCCGACCCGCAACGGCGTCACCCGCGACAGCAACGACGCCAGCGCCTCGCGCACGGCGTGCGGCGAGCCGGAGCGGATCGCCCCGGCCCACCCCGAGACCCCCGCCAGGATCGCGTCGAGCGTCAGCTCCCGCCCGGGCTTCGACGTCCCGCGACACGACAGCAGCTCCGCCTCGGCCGCTTCGAGGTCGGCGTCGAGCTCCGGCCGCGTGATCTCATACCCCGTCCGGTCGATCTCGCCGTCGACGAACCGGACCGAGAGCGCCGAGATCCGCCGTCGCGCCCGGACGACCGCCTGCTCGGCCAGCTCCAGCCGCTTCGAAGCTGAGTCCGCGCCCGCCCTGGCCCGCCGCCGCTGCGCCTCGACCGCCGCCCGTGCCCTCGGGTCGAGCGCCGTCTTCTCGACGGCAGCGAGCACCTCGGCGACCGTCTCGATCACGACCGGCTCGAACGCCAGCGCCGGCAGCGAGGCGTAGCAGCGCCGCCCGCCGGCCGATGCCGCGCCGTCGTGGGCCGACTGGCACAGGTATTCGCGGATGCGATAGGCGCGCCCCTTCGGGCGGGGCCGGTTCAGCCGCCCGGCCATCCGCCCGCCGCACCTGTGGCAGCGGATCAGCCCCGTCAGGGCGTACGTGCCCGTCGCCTGCGGCGGCAGGGTCCGGGCCTGGTCCAGCTTGCCCCTGACCCGCTCGACCAGCGCCGGCTCGACGATCGCCGGCCAGCGGCCGGGCGCGCCGTCGGCGAAGCGCCCGTCGACGATCGCCTCGCGGAAGTGGACCTGGACGGCGTGCTTGGAGAACGCCCGCCCGCCCCTGGCCACGGACGGCAGCGCCCGGATCCATTCGTGCACGCGCGTGGTCGAGGCGCCCGGCGCCGCACGCCGCGTCCAGGCCTCGCGGACGTACGGCACTTCGTCGGGGTGCGGCTCCAGCACCTTCGACGGCGCGCCGTCCCGGCGCTCATCCGGCGTCGCCGGTCGCCAGCGGTAGCCCCACGGCGGACGGCCGACGGGGTGCCAGCCGGCGGCGACGGTGGCGCGGTTGACGGCCGTCACGCGCTCGCTGAGCTTGCGCGACTCCTCCTGCGCGACCGACGCGAGGATGTTGTAGGTGAACTCGTTGACCAGCCCGCCGTCGCGGACGGAGTAGATCCGCACGCCGAGCGCCTGGAGCTCCTCGTAGGCGCGGACGCGCTCGGAGAGCTTGCGCCCGAGCCGGTCGAGCGACGCGACCACGATCACGGCGCGCCGACCCTTCAGCGCCAGCCCGCGCACCGCGAGCAGGAGCCGCTGGTAGCCGTCGCGGTCGTCGCGCCGCCCGCTCTGGACGTCCTCGAGCTCGTCTCCGAGGATCCAGCCGGTATCGGCGCGGTCGGCGACGTAGCGGCGGCACTCGCGCGTCTGGGCCGGCAGCGACAGCCCCTCGGTCGACTGCTCGTCGGTCGAGACGCGCCGGTAGACAATGGCCTCGGTGACGTCGTCGAGCGGGACCAGCCCGTTTCGCCGCGCGCTCACGACTCGGCCTCGGGCTCGGCGGCGACGAACGCCTCGAACGCCCGTTCCAGCGCCTCGCGGGCCTCGCGCTGCTGGTCGGACGTCGGCTCGGGCCGGGTCTCGTCGGTCGGGTCGTTGGGTACACTGGACATGTCAGCCTCCCTGCAGGTTGACGCCGCCCCGTCCGTGTGACTGCACGGGCGGGGCACTCGGCGGCCGTTATGCTACGTCATCCGCCGCCATCTCGGCCGCCATCGCCTCGAAGCGCGCGGCGCCCTCGGCATCTCCGCCGTCCCTGGCCCGCTCGGCCTGGGCCAGCATCGCGCCGAGCATGGCCGCCCGTCGGTCGTCGCCGCGATTGACCGGGGGCGGCACGGGCGCCGGCTCCGGCGCCCGGCGCCCATGCGGCCGGAGGAGC
>DASQZW010000234.1:0-7351 GCA_035638495.1 Terriglobales bacterium | reverse complement strand
CGTCGTGGCGCAAGTCAAGCGCAAGTGGACCAAATGTAGGCCAATCGCCCTCATTTGAGCTCGGGAAAGGGCGATTGGCATACATTTGGTATACTTGGGGTCCTGTTACCACCCAGAAGTGGACCGATGCTAGCCCGCCGGCCCCCCTTCGCCGGTCCAACACGCCAGGGCCTGGTGCCCACGCCAGACAGCCCAGCCCCGAAGACACCCCATGACGCCCGCGTTCAGCATCGTCATCCCGACGTACCAGCGGCGCGCGTCGCTGGAGCGCGTCCTGACCGCGCTGGCGCTGCAGGAGTGGCCGCCCGACTCGCTGGAGGTGCTGGTTGTCTCCGACGGCGGCGACGACGGCAGCGTCGAGATGGCGCGCGCGCTCGCCCTGCCCTTCCCCTCTCGGGTGCTCGAGCAGGCCAACCAGGGGCCCGCGGCCGCCCGCAACTTCGGCGTGGCGAACGCACGCCACCCCTTCGTTTTGTTCCTCGACGACGACGTGGTGCCGGACCCGCGGCTGGTGGCGGAGCACGCCGGCGGCCACGGGGAGGCGGCCAACCGGGTGGTGATCGGGCCGATGCTGGAGCCGCCCGTCCGGCTGCAGCCGTGGGTGCGGTGGGAGTCGAGGCGCCTGGCCGAGCAGTACCGCGCGATGGAGGCCGGCGAATGGGCGCCGACGCCCTGGCAGCTGTACACGGGCAACGCCTCGCTGCGCGTCGAGTGGATCCGCCGGGCCGGCGGCTTCGACACGTCCCTGCTGCGGGCCGAGGACGTCGAGCTGGGCTTCCGGCTCGAGCGCCTGGGCTGCGAGTTCGTCTTCAACCCGCGGGCCGCGGGCCTGCACCACGCGACGCGCAGCTACCGCTCGTGGATCGGCGCCGGCTACCAGTACGGGCGCAACGACATCCTGTTCGGAAAGGGCGAGGAGCGGGCGGCCGGCCAGTTCCGCTACCGCCATCCCCTCACGCGGGCGCTGGTCCGCTGGGCCGTGCGGCACCGCCGGGCCGCCGACCGGCTCCCGGCCCTCGCGCAGCCCGCGATCCGGGCGCTCGACGGCCTGCGCCTGACCGCCGTGGCCGACCGCGCGTGCGGCGCGGTGTTCAACCTCGCCTACTGGCTGGGAGTGAGCGACGAGGTCGGGTCGCGAGCGGCCGCCCTGGAGCTCGTGAGTTAGGCGTCCGTCAGCCGCTGCTGCGGCGCGGGCCGCCGAGCCACAGCCACATCACGACGCCGACGGCGGCTCCGCCCGCCAGCATCGCGCCCAGCACGATCCAGAAGGTCGGCTGCTGGCCGCCGTTCAGGGCGGAGGCGATGAAGAGGTCCGACGCTGCGCGCGTCGCGTGCGCGGGGCCGGAGCCGTGGGCCGGCGCCGGCGCCGACGAGGGCGTTCCGGCCGTGCCCGGCATCGTCGCCTGCGCTGTGCCCGACTGCGCCGGCGCTTGCGCCGGCGGCATGTTCATCGCGCACGAGTTCCCGGCCTGGCCCGCGCAGTAGCTGGGGGCGGTGGACGGCGGCAGCAGCGCCCCGTTCGCGTCGTGGGGGTTCACCGCGATCCGGCCCCAATGGAACCGGTAGACGTTCGCGTCCTGGAAGTCGCCCCACTCGCCGAAGTACGCGTAGACCGGCGTCTTGCCGCTGACGATGTTCGCGGGGATCTGCGCGTAGCCCGGCCAGCCGCTGTCGCGCGCGTACTCGATCCCGTTCACGTAGGCGACGAATCCGTCCTGCGACCACTCGAGCCGGAACCGGTCGCGGCAGTAGATGTCCATCTGGTTGGGCTGGCACTGCCGCCACGCCGCCTTGGGCGCACCGAAGTCGGTGGCGAACCCCGCGTGCGAGGTGCCGCAGATCTGGAACGCGGATAGCTCGAACACACGCGCCCCGATCGAGAAGCACGGGGCCTTGTCGCCCGTCGTATTCGGGAGCTCCTGCTCCGCCTCCATCGCGCAGATCATGTTGCGTCCCGCGTTGAGCCGGCAGCCGGCCGCCCACTGACCGCCGAAGTGCCCGTAGAGGTAGAGGCCGTCGTTGATCTTCGCGGTGGGCGTCGGGGACGTCGACCAGTCGATCTCCGGCCAGACGATGTCCCCCTGCGAGCTGGTGTACCCGGGGATGCCGGCGGCGACGTCGGCCTCGAGCACCAGCTTGCCGTTCTCGAAGTGGAAGGCCTGGTTCGGCGACAGAGCCGCGCCGCCGTTGTCGTGGCTCATGTCGATCATCCAGTGGTTGTTGTTCACGAAGTGGCGCGTCTGGACGGCGGCTCCGTTGCCCAGGCCGTCGAACACGCGGTAGCCCATCTCGCCGTTGTTCAGGTGACCGTCGGGGATGTTGGTCTGGAACGCGTCCTGCCACCCGCCCCAGGCGTCGACCTGGCGGGTCGTGGGCTCGGCGGCCATGGCCCCCAGGCACCAGACCGGCTGCAGCGGCTCGGGCTCGACCGAGGGGTTCGCCTGTCCAACCGGCAGCGTGCCGCAGTTGAACGCCTCGGCGGGGGCCGCGGTCAGCACCGCAGGGGCGCCGAGCATGAAGACCGAAAGGAGACCGAGAAGGACGCGCTTCGTCGTAGCCACCTCGTGGCCAGGCTAGGGACCATCTGTTGAAAAAGTCAAAGGGACAGCTGACCCACCCCCTGGGCGCGGGACCCGCACCACCTGGGGAGATCCGGCATGCGGGTGACGGCCCGGCCGGGTCGATTCCATACTGCGGAAATGAGCACGGTCGGACTGGCCGCGGGGCCACGAGCGCCGGAGTCCCGCGTCGTCATCGGGAGCGCCGGGGTGGCGCTGGGCGTGGCGCTCGTGCTGATCGGAGTGGCGCTTCCCTGGATGACCCTGCAGCACGGCCAGCGGTCGGTCAACGGTGTGCTGGGCGACGGCGCGTACCTGGCGACCGCCGCGATCGGGGCTGCGGCGCTGTGGACGGCCTACCTCCTGAACGGGCGTCCCGGCCCGCTGCGGGCCCTGGCGGCGGGCGCCGGCTTCCTGATCGTGTACTGGACGATCTTCGACATCGAGCGCATCGTGTCCGTGGTCAGCGACGACCCGGTGGCCGGCGCGATGGGTGCACCCCTCATGGGCGCCGGCCCGCTGGTGGCCGCCGCCGGCGGCCTCGTCCTGGTCGCCGGGACACTGAGCGTGCCTTCACTGACGCGCGGGCTGTCCCGAGCTCAGTGGATGCGGGTGCTGCTCGCTGCGGCGCTGCTCGCCACCGGCGCGATCCACCTGCAGCAGGCGCCCGGTCACCTGGAGGTGGCCACGCCGCTGGGTCTGGGCTTCCTGGCGGCCGCGGTCTCGCAGCTCGGGCTCGGCGCGGCGGTCCTGGTGCGCGGCCACCGGCTGCTGTACGTCGCGATCGTGGCAGACTGCACGCTCTTCTTCCTCCTTTACGTCTACGCGGTCGTGCACGGCCTGCCCTTCCCAGGCCACGGCGACGCGGGCATCCGGCTCGGCGCAGGGGAGCCGGTCACGCTGTCGGGCGTGCTCAGCAAGCTGGGCGAGGCGGTGGCGATCGTGATCGCCGTGCCGCTGGCGCTCCGCCAGTAGGCCTGGGGTATCCCTCCCCCCTCGCGGGGGAGGAGGTCCGGTCACGGGCCGGAGGGGGGGACTGCGTTGGCCGCTCGCCGCGGAGGTCTTCTGAGCGACCCCCCCTCCGGGCCCCTGGGGGGCCCTCCTCCCCCGCGAGGGGGGAGGGACCCCGGTCGACGGGCCGGAGGGGGGCTGCGTTGGCCGCTCGCCGCGGAGGTCTTCTGAGCGACCCCCCCTCCGGGCCCCTGGGGGGCCCTCCTCCCCCGCGAGGGGGGAGGGACTACCTACTTCTCCAGCACCAGCAGGGCGCAGAGGGGCTTCCGCAGCAAGCGCCAGTCCGCCGCGGGGGCCGTGGTCAGGAGCCCCGCCAGTGCGGGCTGCAGCGGCCCCGTCCACGGCGGCAGCAGCTCGCACAGCTCGCGGTCGCCGCGCCGCCTCCAGCGGTCGCCGACGAACTGCAGGCCGGCCAGCCGCAGCCCGGACGGCCCCACCAGGCGCTCGCGGAGGTCGGCCTCGCTGTACCGGCGCTGGTAGAAGACCCGGCCGCTCGCGTCGTCCACCGACGCCCCCGACCAGTAGAAGTCCGGGGCCCGCCAGTCGACCCGTGACTCCGGCCAGAAGGGGACCGTCAGCACGCAGCGGCCACCGGGGGCCAGCACCCTCGCCAGCTCCCGAACGCACTCGGTGTCCCCGGCGTCCGGGATGTGCTCGAGCACCGACAGCGAGTACACCTTGTCGAACGACGCGTCGCCGAAGCTCAGCCGGCGTCCGTCCTCGACGGCGAGCCGGAGCCGCTCCGCCGGCACGCGGCGCGCGCGCCGCAGCAGCTCGTACTCCTCCAGGAAGTAGGACTCGATGTCGGTGGCCACCACCTGCGCGCCGATCCGGTCGGCGATCCACAGCGACAGCAGCTTGGGACTGCCCACGTCCAGCACCCGCTCTCCGAGCGCGAAGCGGCCCTCCTCCAGCGCGAGGCGGTACTCCACGCTGCGCCAGTAGTTGACCGGCACCACCGCGTAGCGCAGCGCCCGGCGCGTGCGCCGGCGCCGCAGGAGCGGCAGACTCAGCCGAGCGCCGTAGGCCTGCAGCCTGAAGCCGATCGCGCCGGGCACCGGCGGCGGCGCGGCGGCACGCGCGGCCCCCTCTGTAGCTGCCATGCGCACTGTCTTAGCGCGGCGCGCTGCCGCGATCCAATCGGCGAACACGGCGGGACTGGTACGGAAGTCCCATTCCCGGGACGCGCCTTCCGAAAAGGGAGACCCCCGTTGGGCTCCTGTCCCGCGGCCGATCGGCCCTTCCCATTGGGTTTCGGCAAAGGCGTCCATAGACTCCCACCGCGTATGGACCAACCGGCCGCCCTGCCCCGCGTCTCGGTCGTCATCTGCACGCGCGACCGGCCCGACACCATCGGTGGCGCGCTCGACAGCGTCGCCGCCCAGGATTATCCGGACTTCGAGGTGCTGGTCGTGGACCAGAGCCGCGGCGACGAGACCGCGCGCATCGTGGAGGACGCCCGCCGGCGGTGCCCCCGCATCCGCCTCGTCCGGCTGCGCACCCCCGGTCTCTCGCGCGCGTACAACGCCGGCATCCGCGAGGCCGGCTCCGAGCTCGTGGCCTTCACAGACGACGACGTGGTGGCGCCGACCGACTGGCTGCGCCAGGTCGCCCTCGCGTTCGCCGCCCATCCCGGCGCCGGCCTGCTGTACGGGCAGGTCCTGGTCGCGCCCGAGCTGGTGGGGCGCGAGAACCGCGACGGCGTGACTCCGGCTCTCACGATCCCGCGCCGCGAGCTCCTGGACCGGGAGCACGGGTTCCGCGTCTTCGGCATGGGCGCCAACTTCGCCGCGCGCCGAAGCCTGTTCGACCGGGTCGGCCACTTCGACGAGGTGCTCGGCGGCGGCGGCCCGCTCCAGTCGTCCCAGGACTTCGACTTCGTGTACCGCGTCTTCCGGGCCGGCGAGAGCACCCTGCTGGAGCCGAACGTGGTCGTGTACCACCACGGCTTCCGGACGAACGACGAGTGGCCGGCGACGATGCGCTCGTACGGCGTCGGAGTGGGGGGCTTCTGCTTCAAGCACGTCCGCCTCGGCGACCCCTACGCAGCCTGGCTGCTGTGCGGCTTCCTCGCGTCCGCGGTCGCCCGCGTCGCCAAGCGGCTGCTGACACGGCGGCCGGCCGGCGTCCACTGGGCGTACCTCAGCCACATCGTTGCCGGGATGCGCCGCTCACTGCGATTTCGAATCGACCGGCCCCGCCGCCTCTACATCACCGCGGAGCGCTCATGAACCCTCGCATCGTCATCATCGGCGCCGGCCCCGTGGGGTTGGGCGCCGCGTACCGCCTGCAGGAGCTCGGCTACGGCAACTGGGCGGTCTACGAGCGGAACGCGTTCGTGGGCGGCCTGGCCTCGAGCCGTACCGACGCGGCCGGCTTCACGTACGACATCGGCGGCCACGTGATGTTCTCGCACTACGAGTACTTCGACCGGCTGGTCGACCGCATGCTCGGCGACGACTTCACGTCCCTGATGCGCGAGAGCTGGATCTGGATGTGCGACCGCTGGATCCCCTACCCGCTCCAGAACAACATCCGCCACCTGCCGGCCGACGTGCTGGTCGAGTGCCTCGACGGCCTGGTCGACGCGCAGCAGCTGGACCCCATCGACACGGGGAACTTCGGTGAGTGGGTGCACGCGGTCTTCGGCGCCGGCATCGCTCGCCACTTCATGCGGCCGTACAACTTCAAGGTCTGGGCGCACCCGCTCGAGATGATGAGCAAGCGCTGGATCTCCGAGCGGGTGAGCGTGATCGACCTCAAACGGGTGCTGGCCAACCTCGTGCACCAGCGGGACGAGCTGAGCTGGGGCCCGAACAACACGTTCAAGTACCCGCTCTACGGCGGCACCGGCGGTCTCTATGAGCGGTTCGTCCCCTACGTCCGCGACAACCTGCGGCTGAACCGCGAGCTGGTCGAGGTGAACACCGAGATCAAGCGGCTGCGCTTCGCCGACGGCGGCGAGGACCACTACGACGTGCTCCTCACCGCGCTGCCGCTGCCCGAGCTGCTCCGCCTGCTGCGCCCGATCCCGGGCCACCTGGTCGACGCGGCCCGGGGCCTGCACCACAGCCACGGCCTCGTGGTCGGCGTTGGGGTGGCGAGGCCCGCCGACACCACCAAGTGCTGGACGTACTTCCCGGAGGCGAATTCGCCCTTCTACCGGGTGACCTTCCTCTCCAACTACTCGCCGAAGATCGCGCCGGAGGGGCACATGCTGCTCCTGACCGAGACGTCCTACTCGGAGCACAAGCCCGAGGACCGGGCCACGATCGTCGACCGCGTCGTCGACGGCCTGGTTGCCACGAAGCTGCTCCGGCCCGAGGACCGCGACCTGATCGTGACGACGCACACGGAGGACGTCGAGTACTTCTATCCGGTGCCCACGCTGTCGCGCGATGCGGCACTCGCGCAGATCCAGCCGTACCTGCTGGGGCACGACATCTACTCGCGCGGCCGGTTCGGCGCCTGGTGCTACGAGATCAGCAACATGGACCACTCGGTCATGCAGGGCGTCGAGGTCGTCAACTTCCTGCTCCAGGGCGAGGAGGAGGTGACGTGGAAGGCGCCGCGCACCCCGGTCCCGGTGCTGCGCGTCGAGGCGCCCGAGCTGGTGGACGCGGTCGAGGCGTAGTCACCGATGCGTCCGCCGAATGCGGCAGCCGCGCCGGCCAGGAACGTCGCCCAGCACATCGCTTCGCTGGACGGGATCCGGGCCTGCGCGGTCATGCTCGTCTTCGTCGCGCACGCCGGCCTCAAGGGCCGGGTGCCCGGCGAGTTCG
>DASQZW010000233.1:0-18820 GCA_035638495.1 Terriglobales bacterium | reverse complement strand
CCGCCTCCCTCGGCCAGCTGCAGCGCGGCCAGCGGGTCACCAGCCCCGGCTGCACCTTCACGATCGGCCAGCTCGTCGGGCCCGTGTGCGGTCGCCCCAGGAACGACGCCTGGTGGGAGGTCGACTTCGCCGGAACCCACGGCTGGGTCACGGCCGACTGCGTCAACGTCATCTGACGAGGCGGCTCCCCGGATAGACCGGAGGTGGTCCGCACCGCTCGGTGCGGACCGCCTCCCACGCCTTCAGGCGCTCAGCATCGCCCGCACGCCCGCCAGCGCCTCGGCCGCGGCCGGCGCCTGGGCCAGTCCGGCCTCGGCCGCCTGCGCGCGGCGCGCCGGGTCGAGCGGGTTCGGCCCGATCGACTCGACCGCCGCCGCGTCGGGCACCAGCACCTCGACGCGAGCGCCGGCGCGGCGCAGCTCGTCCGCCTCGTCGCCCACGGTCGCCCGGCCGACGCCGGCGATCGGCGCCACGATCAGGACGAGCCCGTGCCCGGTCGCGAGGTCGGCGTTCGTGGTCGACCTGACGCCGCCGTCCATGTAGCGGCGGCCCCGGATCGTGGTCGGCGGGTAGACCCAGGGCACGGCGCAGCTCGAGGCCACCGCCAGCGGCAGCGGGACCCCGGAGGAGCGCCGCCACGCGACGAAGGCGCCGTCGGCGGTGTCGACGGCCGTGACGGCCAGCGCCCGTTCGGGCCACTCGTGGACGGGGAGGCGTGCCTTGATGACCTGCAGCCTGCCGGCCTCGGTGACCTTCGTCGAGGCGGCGCGTGCCTGGGCGCCGATCCATGCCAGCATCTCGCGGGTCGGTCGCGCCGCGGGCGGGCCGTCGGGGCTCGCGCGCGCCGCGAAGAACTCCATCAGCCTGCCCAGGTCCGGGGTCCGCTCCCCGCCGCGCAGCGGCTCCACCTGCCGCCGGTAGAGCTCGTCCAGCGGCACGCCCGTGGTGACCTGCGCCCCGACCACCGAGCCCGCGGACGTCCCGACCACGAGGTCCGCGCCCGTGAGATCGAGGCCCGCGTCGCGCAGCCCCTTCAGCAGCCCGGTCTCCCAGGCGATCCCCGTCACTCCGCCTGCGCCGAGCACGAGCGCGTACGTCATCGGGCCACCTCCCGGGCTGCCCCGCGAGACGGCCCAGCTTCACCTCTCAACCTTGCCGATACCGTACCCCCGCCACGGCGCCGGCGGGCGCCAAGCCGTTACACGCCGACCTCGCGGCGCTGCAGCAGCAGCGCGGCCAGCCCGAAGCCGGCCACGATGGCGGCCAGCATCGCCCAGAGGCCCGTCCAGTACACATCGGTGAGGAACGGCGTCCCGTAGAGCTGCTGGACCGAGAGGTCGGCCGCCCACGTCGGCCACTTGAGGAGCGGCGCCAGCTCGTAGACGAGGAAGCTGACGAACGCGAGGATGCCGAGCACCCCGATCGCGGCTCGCGGGAAGTACGCGCTGAAGACCGCGCCGACGGCTGCGTAGGTGAGCGCGAACGGAATGAGCGGCCAGGAGCCGCGAAACACGGCGCCGGCGTCGAGCGGATAGCCGACCGCGGCGGACATGAGCGCCGCGGCGAGCGAGCCGAAGGCGACCACGATCACCGTGCCGGCGATGGCGGCCGCCGCCCGCTCCGCGATCACCCCCCACCGGGGCACGGGGTTGCTCAGGATGGCGGTCAGGATGCCCTCGGTGTCGTCGGACGCCCAGCCGGAGACGAGGTGGATGGCGAAGCCGGCCAGGAGCAGCAGCGCGAAGCCGAACCAGAACGCGCCGATGAAGCCGCGAATGGGGTCGCCCGCGCTGCCGTGGGTCAGGAAGTCGTGCATGCCGGGCAGGTCGATGGCCGCGTCCACGACGCTCTTGGCGATGCCCACCATGTAGACCGCCATCACGATCATGATCACCGCCCAGCCGGCGACGACCCAGCGCTGCCGGTACAGGAGGCTGGCCACCGGCAGGGAGAGCAGCGGCGACGGCGCCGCGTCCCTCGAGGCGGCCGCGCCGGCCTGGCGGCTGAACAGCGCTCCGCGAACGTCCCTGCGCGCGAAGGCGAGCGCCGCCAGGCCGCCCGCGGCGACGGTGACCGCCACGCTGAGCGCCACACCGGCGATGTCGAGCTGACCGGCCGGCGCGAGGATCGTGCTGGCGTCGTACCACTTGAACGGCGAGATCCAGGAGAGCCCGTCGAAGGCGCTGTTCGAGCGCGCGAGCACGTCCACCAGGTACAGGACGACCACGACGGCCGCTCCCAGCACCTGCGCCCCGCGGAGCGTCTGGACCAGCTGCGCCAGCAGGTAGCACAGCGCGAACAGCACGAGCATGATCAGCCAGAGCGTGAGCGTCTTCCCGGCCAGGCGGCCCCAGTCGATGGACCAGTGCCCGGCGGCGCCGAGCGCGTACCCCAGGCCGCCCGCGACCGCCGCGAGCAGGGCGGCCAGCCCGAATGCGGCCAGGCGTGACGCGACCAGCCGGACCCGCGAGACCCGGGCGGCCAGCCAGTAGTCGACGAGCTGGCGGTCCTCGTCGCCGCGGACCGCGGCCGCGGCGGCGGCGATCGCCCAGATCATCACGACCAGCACGATCGGGCCGTACGAGCGCCACTGCACATATCCGGGCAGCGTGTCGAGCTGGAAGGGCGGCGGCAGGAGGTAGCTGAGCTGTGAGGCCAGCAGGTCCATCGAGCGCGCGAACGCGGCCCTGCTCGCCGCCGTGGTGCCGGCCACCTGCTCGAACGCGGCGCCCTGGAAGTAGGCGCTGACCAGGAGGACCACCCCGTAGCCGATGATCCCCCAACGATGCAGACGGAACGCGTACCTCAACATGTCGTCGCGACCGCCTCCTTGGGCTCACCCGAGTAGTACGCGAGGAAAGAGTCCTCGAGGCTCGGCTCGTGGCTGGTCAGGTTGACCACGTGGGCGCCGGCGATGGCCGTCATCAGCGGCTCGAAGCTGCCCCGGACCACGCAGTGCACGCGGTGGTTCTCGACCGCCACGTCCTCCACCCCGTCCGCCCGCCGGATCGCCTCGGCAGGCACGTCACCGGCGAACTCGATCTCGACCCGGTGCATGCGGATCTGGTGCAGCTCATCCAGGCTCGCGACGGTGACCAGGCGACCCTCGCGGATGATGCCCACGCGGTCGCACACGTGCTCGACCTCGGACAGGATGTGCGAAGAGAGGAAGACCGTGGCGCCCGCGGTCCGCGCCTCCCGGACCATCGAGTAGAACTCCTGCTGGTTCAGCGGGTCGAGGCCGCTCGTTGGCTCGTCGAGGATGAGCAGCTTCGGGCGGTGCATGAACGCGATGACGAGCAGCAGCTTCTTCTTGTTTCCGGAGCTGTACTCGCGGTAGCGCCGCCCCGGGTCGAACTCCAGGCGGGCGCACAGCTCCCGGACATACGCCTGGTCGACGCCGCCGGCCATCGCGCCCAGGTACGCGATGACCTCGCGCCCGCGCAGCCCGCCGAACTGGGGCGGCTCGCCGGGCACGTAGCCGACGTGCTTCTTCACCTCCACCGCCTGGCGGTGACAGTCGAGATCGAAGACGAAGGCGCTGCCCCGCGTCGGGAACGAGAGGCCCATCAGCTGCCGGATGGTCGTGGTCTTCCCCGCGCCGTTGGGGCCGAGGTAGCCGAAGACCTCGCCGGCGTCCACCCGGAGGTCGAGGTCGAACAGGCCGCGGCCGGCGCCGTAGTCCTTGGTCAGTCCTTCTGTACGGATCGTGTCCGTCATTGCCGCCTCCTATCGCGCAACTGTTGAAGGATCGCCGGTGCCTCGTCGACGAATTCCTGCACCGTCGCAGCCATCTCCTCCATGCGCCGGCGCCCGGCGCCGTGCGGGAGCGATCGTGCGCCCTGCCGCAGCTTGTCCAGGAAGTTCACCAGCTCTGCCTGGCGGGCGGCGAAGATGGTGTCGAGGCTGTAGAGGGCCTCGTAGAGCAGGCGGCGGCTGCCGCGCTCGCCGATCGGCCGGGCCAGGCCGAACTGGACCAGCTGACGGGTCCCCACGCTCACGCTGCTCTTCCCGACCGCGATGCCGGCCGAGATCTCGTCCAGGCTGGTCGGCTCTCCCCGGAGGAGGAGGTACGCCCAGATCCGTCCCGTGTTCCGGGGAAGGCCCCAGCCGACCATCTGGTTTCCCAGGTCCTCGACGAAGCGGTGCTGTTCATCCGTCATGTACGGCACGTTCAGTTTTTCCAGAACGTGCAGATTATAGCGCAGGGCCACCCGGCCTGCGCGAGAGCTCGGCCAGGTGCTCCCAGCCGTGCTCCAGCATCCGGCGGAGCGCCTTGCGGAGCGTGCGCTCGTCCTTCGGCCGCCGGCGCACCGCCGCCCGCTCCTCGGGCGTGGTGGCGCGCACGCGGTCGGCCGCCATCGCGTCGACCCGGCGCAGCGCGGACGGCACGTCGAGCTCGCCCCGCTCCGCCGCGCCGGCGACCCGCGAGAACCCGGACGACCCGCCGAGCGCGGCGCTCAGGTATCCACCCGGGGCGCCGAGCACGTGCAGCAGGACGGCCCGGCCCGGGCGGCCGCCGCCGTCGGGCGCGGCGTCGAGCTGGTCGGCCGACCGGCTCTCCGCCCACGCGGCCAGCTCCTCGTTCAGGCCGTGGAAGCGCGCCAGGAGCGTCTCGACCTCGGCGTCGGCGACCGGCTCGTAGTCCGGGCCGAACATCAGGTACGCCGAGCCGTTGCCGAGCCAATCGCCCTCCGTCACGTGGGCCGCGACCCGCGTCTCGAAGGGCGCGTCCGGGTCGGTTCGTTCGCCGTGGCGCGCCAGGAAGCGGAGGTACGTGCGGATCGCCTCCGGGGTGGCCTCGATCGCCTGCTCGGTCGTGGGCCCGGTCGCCACGCAGCCGAGCAGGTCCAGGACGTGGACCATCGTCTTCCGGCGCTTCGGGCCGGACTCCAGGTAGAGGTCGTAAACGGTCATGCCATCATCGTGGGACGCATGCGCGCGAGCCGGCTCCTGTCCATCCTCCTGCTCCTGCAGACGCGCGGCCGCATGACCGCGGAGGAGCTCGGCGCCGAGCTGGAGGTTTCGGTCCGCACGATCTACCGGGACATGGAGTCGCTCGGCGCGGCCGGCGTGCCGCTCTACGGCGACCGGGGGCCGGAGGGCGGCTACCGGCTGGTGGACGGGTACCGGACGCGCCTGACCGGGCTGAGCGGCGAGGAGGCGGAGTCGCTGTTCCTTGCCGGCATGCCCGGACCGGCGGCGGAGCTGGGCCTGGCCACGGCGCTCGCCGCGGCCCAGCTCAAGCTCCTGGCCGCGCTGCCGGCGGAGCTCCGCTCGCGGGCGGTCAGGACCGGCGAGCGGTTCCATCTCGACGCGCCGGGCTGGTTCCGGGAGCTGGAGCCCACCCCCCACCTCGCCGCGGTGGCCGACGCCGTCTGGAACCAGCGCCGCCTGCGTGTGCGCTATCGCCGCTGGGGAGGCGAGGACGACCAGGTCGACCGCACCCTGGAGCCGCTGGGCCTGGTGCTGAAGGCGGGCGTGTGGTACCTGGCCGCGGCCGTGTCCGGCCAGGTCCGGACGTACCGGGTGTCGCAGATCCGGGCGCTGGAGGCGCTGCCCGAGCGCTTCGAGCGCCCGGAGGGGTTCGACCTGCCGGGCTACTGGCGGTCGTGGTCGGAGCGGTTCGCCTCCAGCCTGCTGCGGGTGACCGCCGTCGTGCGGGTCTCACCCCGGGCCTTCGCGCTGCTGCCGATGTACGGGCCGCACGCGGCGCGGGTGGCCCGGGAGAGCGCCGGCGAGCCGGATGCGGCGGGCTGGCGCCAGGTGACGCTGCCGGTCGAGACGGTCGAGCACGGAGTGGTGGAGCTGCTCCGGCTGGGCGCGGACGCGGAGGTGATCGGGCCGCTGGAGCTGCGCCGGCGGATGCGAGAGGCGGCGGAGGCGCTGGCGCGTCGCTACGAGGACGCCGGACCGTGACTGTGTGGCAAGTGTGCCAGATGACAGCAAGCCCGGACGGGGCCGGCCCTTTCAGGCGGCTCTGCTACGCTCCGATGGCATGTCCCGCTCGCTCCGGCTCATCGCTCCCCTGGTCCTCCTGGCGATCGCCGCCTGCGCGCCCGCCAGGGCGCCGAGCAGCGGACCGGCGCTCGTCATCGGCGCCATCTACCCGCTCAGCGGCGCCCAGACGGAGGGCGGCCACGAGGAGCTCGGGGGCGTGCGGGCGGCGCTCCAGGTCGCGCGCGACGAGGGCGTGCCCGGCGCCGACCGCATCCGGCTGCAGGTCGAGGACGTGCAGAACCCCGCGGAAGCCGTGGCCGCGGTGGACCGGCTCGTCGACCGGTACCACGTGCCCCTGATCATCGGCACGTACGGCAGCACGCTCTCCGCGGCCGCCGCCGCCCACGCCGACCAGCGGCACGTCGTGTACTGGGAGACCGGCGCCGTCGCCGACGAGGTGACGATGGGCCGCCGGTACGTGTTCCGCACGGTGGCCACGGGCAGCACGCTCGGCCGCATGGCGGTCGACTTCACCCAGCATGTGCTGCTCGGGGCGGCCGGGCTCCAGCCGGCGGCCGCCCGCGTCGCGATCGTCGGCGTGGACGACGTGTACGGCCGGTCGGTGGCCGACGCGGAGGAGGCGGGCGCGCGCGAGGCGGGGATGCAGGTGGTCGACCGGGTCCGGTACAGCCCGTACGCGTACGACCCCAACGCGATCGCCGGGGAGGTCGCCGCCGCCCGCACCGACTACCTGTGGGACGTCAGCTACCTGACCGACGGGATCGCCATCTGGCGCGCGATGCTGGACCAGCGGGTCCCGCTGCGGGCCGCGATCGGCACCAGCTCGGCCTTCTGCATGGACGACTTCGGCCGCACGCTGGGCGCCCAGGCGGTGGGCCTGTACGCCGCCGACAAGCCGGCCGGCAGCGTGCCGTCGAACGCCCTCCAGCCGGCGGCGCGGGCGCTGCTGGGCCGGGCCCTGCAGGCGTACCGGTCGGCGACCGGCGCCGGCGACATGCCCATCCCCGGGGTGGCCGGCTTCGTGGGCGGCTGGGTGCTGTTCCACGACGTCCTGCCCGGGGTGCACGGGCCGGTCACGAGTGACGCCGTGCGCGATGCCGCGTACGCGGTCGACGAGCCCGAGGGCATGGAGATCAACGGCGGCGGCGCCCGGTTCTCGCCACCCGGGAACCCCGACGCGGGCCAGAACCTGCGCACGGCCGCCGTCGTCGGCCAGTGGCAGGCGGTCGACCAGATGAAGGTCGTCTACCCCGCCTCGTTCGCGCAGACGGCGCCCAAGCTGCAGCTGTCGGCACCCCGGTTCAACTGACGGCCGGGCCCCGGGGAATCGGGCCCTGACCCGAGTGCGGCGAATCCCGACGAGCTGAGCGGCTTCTCGCCGCCCAATCGCCGGCCCCCAGCCATAGATTCGAGACATCCCGCTGGGAGACTGCGCGGCGTAACGCAAACCCCACGCAGGAGGAAACCAATCCGATGGTCCCAGCTGGCTACCCGGTGCAGTTCTCGGTGGACTACCCGGCCCGTCCCCTCGATCGCCTGACGACGGCCTTCAGGCTCCTCACCGTCATCCCGATCGCCATCGTGCTGGCCGCCGTGGCGGGCACGACGTGGCACGCGGGCGGCCACGACGAGGCGGCGGTCGTCGTGGCGGGCGCCGGCGGCGTCCTGTTCTTCGGCCCGCTGCTGATGATCCTGTTCCGGCAGAAGTACCCGCGCTGGTGGTTCGACTGGAACCGCGAGCTGCTGCGCTTCTCCAACCGCCTGACCGCCTACGTCGCGCTGATGGATGACCGCTACCCGTCGACCGACGAGGAGCAGTCGGTGCACCTGGAGTTCCCGTACCCGGACGTCCCGCGCGACCTCAACCGGTGGCTGCCGCTCGTCAAGTGGTTCCTCGCCATCCCCCACTACTTCGCCCTGTTCTTCCTGTACATCGCGGCCTTCGCGGCGGTCGTCCTGGCCTGGTTCGCGATCCTCTTCACCGGGCTCTATCCGAGGTCGCTCTTCGACTTCGTCGAGGGCGTCATCCGCTGGAGCAACCGCGTCACGGCCTACTCGATGATCCTCGTGACGGACGAGTACCCGCCGTTCCGGCTCGCCTCCTGACGGGAGGTCAGCCGGTGACCTCGATCGGGGTCACCAGGCGGCGGTCGGCGACCGAGCGGCCCGTCTCGAGCGCGTAGGCGCCGGGGCGGAGCCGCCAGGCGCCGGCCGCGACGTCCCACGTCTCGGCCGCCCGCCGGGGCACCACGATCTCCGCTTCGACGGTCTCGCGCGGGCCGGCGGAGACCGTCGCGAAACCGGCCAGCCACCGCTCAGGGCGCTCCGGGTCCGCCGCGACCGGGGCCAGGTACGCCTGCAGCACCTCGCGGCCGGCGCGCGGGCCGTCGTTGCGCAGCCGCACCCGGAGGACGCCCAGCCGCTCGGCCGGGCCACCCTGCGTGAAGGCGGCGGTCTCGTACGTCCACGACGTGTAGCCGAGGCCGTGGCCGAACCAGAACGCGGGCGCGGCGTCCGTCCGCTCCCAGGCGCGGTAGCCGATCAGCACGCCCTCGTGGTAGGAGAGGGCGTCGCCGGTCGGGGTCACGTCCACCACAGGGCAGTCGGCGAGGCGCGCCGGCCACGTGGTGGGCAGCCGGCCGCCCGGCTCGGCGCGTCCGAGCAGCACGTCGGCCAGCGCCGCGCCGCCCTCCTGGCCCGGGAACCACGCCAGCAGGACCGCCGCGACCTGGTCCGCCCACGGCATCTCGACCGGCGACCCCGCGTTCACGACCACCACGGTCCGCGGGTTCGCGGCCGCCACGCGCCGGACCAGATCGTCCTGGTGGCCCGGGAGCGCCAGCGTCGACCGGTCGGCGCCCTCGTGCTCGGTCTCCTCCGTCGTCCCCACCACCACGATCGCGACGTCGGCGTCGGCCGCGGCGGCGGCCGCGGCGGCCAGCAGGACCTCGGGCTCCGCGGCGGGGCTGGCGTGTCCGAGGGCGAAGCTGACGAAGGGGAGCGGCAGGCCGTGCGGCACGGTGTGGCGGAGCGAGACGCCGACGGGCGCGCCGGCCGCGAGCTCGACCTCGACCACGCGGACCGGCGGGCTCAGGAAGCCGGCCGCCGGACCGTCGTCCTCGCCCGCCTCATTGACCCCGTCGAACACCTCGCGGCCGGCCACCTCCAGCCGGAACGCCCCCGCGCCCGTGACCGCGAGGCGGTGGCTGCCCGACTCCGCGGGAGTGAACGTCCCGGCGACCGCGACGGAACGCACCTGTTCGAACGTCAGACCGCCCGGCAGGTCGCCGAGCCAGCGCGCCATGCCGCTCGCCAGGGGCTGCTCGCCGAGCGGCCGGCCATCCCGGTCCTCGAAGACCGCCCGCAGGGAGAAGCCGTCCGCGGCGGGCGGGATGCCGGCCCGCGCACCGGCGCCCTCCGAGTACGTCACCGCCACCCCGGTGGGCAGTGCCGCCCGCAGGCCGGCGAGCGGCGAGACCACGCCGCCGGCCACGACCTCGGCGCTGCCCCCGCCCATCGCGGTGATCGCGTGGGCAGCCGAGCCCGCGACGGCGACGCGGCGGAGCGCGCCGGCGTCGAGCGGCAGGAGGCCGTCGTTGCGCAGCAGCACGAACGAGCGCTCGGCGACCTCGCGGGCCAGCGCCCCGCCGTCGACCTCGGGCGGCAGCGAGGCGGCGGCTACGGCCGGGGCGGCCCCGTCGAGGGCGCCCGTCCGGGCCGCCAGCCGCAGGGTCCGGCGGGCCATCTCCGCGACGACCTCGCGCGGCACCGTCCCCGCCCGCACCGCCTCCACCAGGCCCCGCCGGAACACCGGCACGATGCCCGGCATCGACACGTCCAGCCCCCCGAGCGCCGCCCTTGCGGCGTCCCGCGCGGCCAGCCAGTCGGAGACGACGCAGCCGTCGAACCCCCACTCCCCCTTCAGCAGCCGCCGCTGGAGGACGGCGTGCTCGGTCATCGTGCTGCCGTTGACGCCGTTGTAGGCGGACATGATCGCCCAGGCGCCTGCGCGCCGGACCGCGACCTCGAACGGCGCCAGGTAGAGCTCGCGCAGGGACCGCTCGTCCACCCGCACGTCGACGGTGAAGCGGTCGGTCTCGGCGTCGTTGGCCACGAAGTGCTTCGGGGTCGCCGCCACGCCGCCCTCCTGCAGCCCGGTGATGTAGCCCGCGGCGATCTCGCCGGTCAGCAGCGGGTCCTCCGAGTAGCACTCGAAGTGCCGGCCGCCGAGCGGGCTGCGGTGGAGGTTGACCGTCGGCGCCAGCAGGACGTGCACCCCCTTGCGCCGCGCCTCCTGGGCGAGCAGGCGGCCCGCCCGGCGCGCCAGCTCGGGGTCCCAGGTCGCGGCCAGCGCCGTCGGGCTGGGCAGCATCACGGTGCGGCCGTCTCCGCTCCAGACCGTGCCCCGAACGCCGACCGGGCCGTCCGACATGACCAGCGACCGCAGCCCGATCTCCGGCAGCGCCGGCAGCGTCCACAGGTCCAGGCCGTCCACCAACCGGACCATGGTCTCCAGGTCGAGGCGGGCGAGGGCGGCGTCGACGGCCCGCTCGCGGGCCGCTTCCTCGGGTGCGGTGACGGTCCTCATGGCACCATCCTGACGCGGGCGCCGCGGCCGGGGACCATGGTGATGGCGTGGAGGCGGACGCGCTCGGGCCGGCTGGAGGCCGGCCGGAGCCGGGCGCACCGCAGCACCGCCGCGATCACGACCGCCATCTCGAACGTGACGAAGCTGGCGCCCAGGCAGCGCCGGACGCCGCCGCCGAACGGGATCCACGCGCCCGCAGGCGGGCCGGAACCCAGGAACCGCTCGGGCCGGAAGGCGGCCGGCTCCGGGTAGCGGTCGGGGCGGCGCTGGACGAGGTAGATGCTGGCGGCGGCGGCCACGCCGGCGGGCGCGGTGTGGCCGCCGAGCGCGAGCGGCTCCCGCAGCCGGCGAGAGGCGTAGCGGAAGACCGGGCGGACGCGGAGCGTCTCCCGGATCACCGCGTCGAGAAGCCGCGTCGAGCCGCTGTCCAGCTCATCGCGCACGCGCTCGACCAGGTCCGGCCGGCGCAGCAGCAGCTCGAAGCACCAGGCCAGCGACGTGGCGGTCGTCTCGTGGCCCGCCACCAACACGGTCATCAGCGCGTCGACGAGCTCGTCGTCGTCCATCTCGGGCAGCAGCACGTCGATCACGGTGTCGCCGTCGCCGCCGGCCTCGCGCCGCCGGCTGACCTGCGCGCGCAGGAGGGCGTCGACGTGGGCCTTCAGGCGCACGAACCGGCCCCACGGGCTGCGCGGGCCGAGGTCCCGGCGCAGCCCGGGCACGACCATCCACGAGCTGCCCATCCGGAGGAGCCCGCGCAGCGCGCGCCGGAGCTCGTCCAGCGCCGCCGACTCGTGCAGACCGAACACGACGCGCAGGATCACCTCGAAGGTGATGTCGCGCATGCGCGGCAGCAGCGGGAAGGCACGATCGCGCGGCCAGGCCGCGACGCTCGCCTCGACGATGGCGGAGATCGCGCCGGCCTGGCGGCGCATCCGCTCGCCGTGGAAGAAGGGCAGCAGCAGGCGCCGCTGCCGGAGGTGATCCGCGCCGTCCACCATGAGCACGGACCGGTCGCCCAGCAGCGGCGCGAGGATCGCGTTCTCCTCGCCGGTGCTGGCCTGGTCGGCGCTCAGCGTGAGTACCCGCTCGGCGAGCCCCGGCTCGGCGACCATCACGACCGGCGGCCCGAGCGCCAGGCGGAGCGTGAACACGTCGCCGTACCGGCGCGCGCACCACTCCAGAAAGCCGACCGGCCGGCCCAGCCACAGCGCCGTCTGGACGAGGGTCGGCAGGCGCGGTCCCGGCGGGAGCGGCATGCGACGGAGCCTACATGGTCAGCCGGCCCGTTCCGGCGCGTTCGACTACCGGTCGACTAGTCTGTGGCGGGCCGCATCCCGCGAACGCTCGACACGGTCGCGGCACGGACCCCGCCATCGCAACCAGCTGAATCCCTTCCCCCACGGAGGCCGGCCCGGCGACGGGCCGGCCTTCACGAGATGCGACTGAGCCCGCCGAGCACGTCGAGGCCGCGGACCATCGGGTGGTCGCCGGTCCAGTCCAGGACGCTGACCGCCGCATGCGGCACCGCGAGACGAAAGCTCGCGGCGTCGGGCATCTCGAGCGCCCAGGCCAGGACGATTCGGATCGAGCCGGCGTGGGCGACCGCGACCGCGGTCCCGTCGGCGTGCCGGCGCACGACCTCCTCGATGGCCGGGACCGCCCGGGCGCGCACGTCGCCGTACGACTCCCCGCCCGGGAAGCGAACGGCGGCCGGCGCGGTCATCCATCGCGCGTAGAAGTCCGGGTCGGCGCGCTCGATCTCGTCCGGCGTCCGGCCCTCGAACGCCCCGAAGTCGATCTCCCGCATGCCCGGGCACGGCGTCACGTCACGCCCCACCGCCGCCGCGATGGGCTCCGCGGTCGCGGCGGCGCGCCGCAGCGGGGTCGCGTAGACCGCCGCCACATCGAGGCCCGCGAAGGCCGCGGCCAGACCCTCGGCGGCCCGCAGGCCCGCGGGCGAGAGCGGCACGTCGGTGCGGCCGACGCAGCGGCCGGCCGACCACTCCTCGGGCGCAGCGTGCCGGACGAGGAACAGCCTCATCCGAGCGCCGCGCCGACCAGGAGGACGGCGATCTCGCAGCCCTCCGACGCCGCGCCCAGCGTGTCCCCGGTCATGCCGCCCAGCCGGCGCACGCAGTGCCAGCCCCAGAGCGCCGCCGCGGCGGCCACGCCCGCGGCGGCCGCCAGGCCCGGCCAGCCTGCGCACAGGCCGGCGATGGCCACTGCGGCGGCGGCGGCCACCACGACGCGAGGCCGGCCGGCGCCCTCCAGGACGCGGCCGACGCCGTCCGGGCGGGCCCCGGGCACGAGGACCCCCAGCGCGGCGGCGGCCGACCGCGAGAGCGCACCGGCCGCGACCAGCCAGAGCAGGCCGTGGGGGCGGACGACCAGCGCCGCCACGGCGGCCACGCGAAGCCCCACGTCGAGAGCGACGGCCGTCACGCCGTAGGTGCCGACCGAGTGATCCCGCATGATCTCGAGGGCCCGCTGACGGGTCCGGCCGCCGTACCCGTCGGCCGTGTCGGCCATCCCGTCCAGGTGCAGCGCCCCGGTCAGGAGCGCGCCGGCCGCCACTGCCGCGAGCCCCGCCACCGCCGGGGGCAGGACATGGGCGGCCGCCCACGCCGCCAGCGCCGACGCGCCGCCGACGCCGGCGCCGACGAGCGGGAAGAAGACGATCCCCCGCCCCACGTCCGAAGGGGTGATGTCGCCCCGGTCTGCGGGCACGAGCGTCAGGAAGGACAGCGCCGCGCGGGGGGCGGTGAGCAGGCGCTCAGGCGCCGGCATCGGTGACGCCCGCGCCCTCGAAGGTCGCCATGTCCCGGAGCAGCAGCAGCGCGTCGTTCACGACCTGCAGTCCGAGCGCGGCGCCGCTGCCCTCGCCCAGCCGCATTCGCAGGTCGAGCAGCGGCTCCAGCCCGAGTGCCGCCAGGATCAGGGCGTGGCCGGGCTCGGGCGAGAGGTGCGAGGCGATCATCGCGCCGCCGGATGCGGGCGCGATGCGAGCCGCGAGGAGGGCGGCGGAGCCGACGATGAGCCCGTCCAGCACGACCGGGACGTGGTCGGCCGCGGCGCCCAGCATCAGCCCGGCCAGGACGCCGTGCTCGAACCCCCCGACCGCGGCGAGCACGCCGACCGGGTCGGCCGGGTCGGGCTCGTTCACCTGGAGCGCCCGGCGAACGGCCGCCACCTTCGTCCGCAGGCCCTCGTCGTCCACGCCGGTGCCGCGGCCGACCAGGTCCGCGGGATCGCGCCGGAGCAGGCACGCTGCGATCGTGCTGGAGACGGCCGTGTTGCCGATGCCCATGTCGCCAAGGGCGACCAGGCCGACGCCATCGGCGGCGAGATCCCCGGCCAGGTCGATGCCGGTCTCCAGGGCCTGCGTCGCCAGCGCGCGCGTCATTGCCGGCCCCCGGGCCGCGTTGGCGGTGCCCGGGCCGAGCCGGCGGTCCAGGACGCCGTCGACCGCCCGGTCCCCGCGGACGCCGGCGTCGACCACGACGAGCCTCGCGCCCGCCGCGCGCGCCAGCACGCAGATGGCGGCGCCGCCCCCGGCGAAGTTCGCCAGCATCTGGGCAGTGACCTCCTGCGGGTACGCGCTGACGCCCTCTTCGGCGATGCCGTGGTCGCCGCCGACGACAACGACGGCCGCCGGCTCGGGCCCGGGCAGCGGCTGCCGGCGGATGGCCGCCACCTGGCGGGCGAGCTCCTCCAGCCGGCCGAGGCTGCCGCGCGGCTTGGTCTTGGCGTCGAAGGCGCGCTGCGCGGCCGCCGCGCACCCCTCGTCGGGCGCGGCGATGCGCTCTATGGTCGTGTCCAGACTGGCCATTCGATGCCCTCCAGGAAGCCGGCCGCCGGGGACAGCTCCAGGAGCCGGCCGGCGACGAGGAGCGCGGCGCGGTCGGCGCGCGCCGCGAACGCCGCGTTGACGGCCCCGAGCGCGTCGCGGTAGGCGCGGCCCAGGGGGTGGTCGGGTACGATCCCCATCCCGACCTCGTTGCTGACCACGACTGCCGGCGCGGTCCGTGCCGCGAGCGCGGCCGCCACCTCGGCCGCGGCGCCGGCGACCTCATCGGCGTCCGTCCCTGCCAGGAGCAGGTTGGACACCCAGAGCGTGAGGCAGTCGACCAGGACCAGGTCGCCTGGCGGGGCGGCCGTGACCGCGTCGAGCAGCGCCGCCCGCTCCTCGACGGTGCGCCAGGCCGGGGGCCGCTCCGCGCGGTGGCGGGCGATGCGGGCGGCCATCTCCTCGTCGCCGGCCTCGCCGGTGGCGACGAGGGTGACGGGGCCGCCCCACCGCCGCCCCAGCTCGACCGCCAGCGCGGACTTCCCGCTCCGCGCCCCGCCCAGGAGCAGGAGGAAGCCCACCTAAGCGTTCCCTGAACCGCACATCTGGACCGATGTGCGGTTCCCAGAGCACGAGAAGCGCACTTCTGGACCGATGTGCGAAACCGATCGGCGCAGCATCAGAAGTCGATCCCGCGGATCGCGCGGACGCCGCGGTCGAACGCGTGCTTGTGGTTGCGCATCTCCGTCACCGTGTCCGCGCCCGCGACCAGTTCGTCCGGCGCGTCGCGGCCCGTCGCGACCACGTTCACCGCCGGCGGTCGCGACGCGATCGCCTCGACCACCTCCGCGACCGGGATCCAGCCCCAGTTCATCGGGTACGTGATCTCGTCGAGGACGACCAGGCCGTAGCGGCCGGAGGCCAGCTTCTCGCGCGCCACACGCCATGCCTCGCGGGCGATCGCCTCCGTCCGGTCCATGTCCTTCGAGTCCCACGTGAACCCGTCGCCCACCGTCCACCACTCCACCCCGAGCCGCCGCGCCGACTGTTCCTCCCCCACCTTCCAGCGGCCCGACTTGACGAACTGGACCACGCACACCTCCCACCCCCGCGCCACGGCGCGCATCGCGGTCCCGAACGCGGCCGTCGACTTGCCCTTCCCGTCGCCCGTGTTGACGATGACCACCGACGGCGCGCGCACCGTCGCCCGCGCCGGCGCCTCGAGCGGTACCTCGCCCGGGGCGACCGCCGGCAGCCGGCGATCCGGCACGACCGCTCGTTCCACCCCGCCGACGCGCTGGACCCGGACCCGCGCCCGGTACGTCCCCGCCACCACCGCCCCGGTGAGCACCTCCGCTGGCGGACCGCACCGGGCGAGCCGGCCCTCCACGATCAGCGCCAGCCGCTCCGCGTACTGGCCGGCCAGCGTCAGGTCGTGCATCGCCGCCACCACGGTCAGGTCGCGCTCGCGCCGGACGGCGTCGATCAGGTCGAGCACCTCCTGCTGCCGGCCCAGGTCGAGCGCGCTCGTCGGCTCGTCCACCAGCAGGACGGGAGCCCGCTGGGCCAGCGCCCGCGCGATCGCGGCCCGCTGTCGCTCACCGCCGCTCAGCGTGTCCAGCGTCCGGGCCGCCAGGCCGGCGAGCGCGAGCCGTTCCAGCGTCTCGGCGACGATCGCGCGGTCCGCGCGGCTCTCGCGCCCCAGGTACGACAGGTGCGCGCTGCGGCCGAGGAGCACGTACTGGGCGACCGTCATCCCCGGCGGGATGACCGGCTCCTGCCGGACCATCGCGATCCGCTTCGCGAGCTCCCGCGCGCTCCGCCGCGCGACCGGCTCGCCGCACAGCGCGACGTGCCCGCGGTAGGGGACGAGCCCGGCGATCGCGCGCAGGACGGTCGTCTTGCCGGCGCCGTTCGGCCCGATCAGCGCGAGCCAGCTGCCGACCGGGACGTCGAGGTCGAGCCCGGCGACGACCGTGCGGCCGTCGTAGGCCACCTCGACGCCGCGCAGCTCCACAGCGGTCACAGCTCACTGACCCGTGAGGACCGCATCACCACCAGGAAGAAGGGCGCGCCGACCATCGCCGTGATGACCGCGATCGGCACCTCGGCCGGCGCCGCGATGGTTCGGGCCGCGGTGTCGGCCAGCACCAGGAACGCTGCCCCCAGCAGCGTCGACATGGGCAGCACCACCCGGTAGCTCGTGCCCAGGAGCAGGCGCACGGTGTGCGGCACGATGATCCCGACGAAGCCGATCGCGCCGGCGGCCGCCACCGCGGCGCCCGTGCACAGCGTGGCGGCGGCGACCACCACCAGGCGGACCCGGCGCGGCGAGACGCCCAGGCTCGTCACCTCCTCCTCCCCGACCGCCAGCGCGTCCAGCAGGCGCCGGTGCGCGAACACGACGCCGATCCCCACGACCGCGTACGGGAGCGTCGTCGCGGTGGTGTCCCAGCCGGCGGTCACCAGCCGGCCCAGGATCCACGAGTAGACCTGGCGCAGCGAGTCGGTCTGCGACTGCTGCACGTACGTCTGGACCGCCGTCAGGAAGGCGGCGATGACCACTCCGGCGAGGACCAGCGTGGTCGGGTTCCGGCGGTCGCCCAGCGACCGGCCGAGGATGTAGGCGGCGCCGACGGCGACCGCCGCGCCCGCGAAGGCGGCGACCGGGATCAGGCTGGACCCGACCAGGGGCGAGCCGCGGGACAGCACGATGGCCAGCGTCGCGCCAAGGACCGCCCCCGCCCCCGCCCCGAGCAGGTAGGGGTCGGCCAGCGGGTTGCGGAACACGCCCTGGTACGCCGCGCCGGCGGTGGCCAGCAGTGCCCCGACGAGCGCGCCGAGCGCCACGCGCGGGAAGCGGATCGACCACAGGATCGCCACCTGGCCGGCTTCCGGTCCCGTCTGGCTGCGCAGGAAGGGCGGGGACAGCAGGGCCTCGCCGACGGTGGCCAGCGACACGTGCACGGGCCCGACCAGCACGCCCGTGGTCAGGGCCACGGCGACGATGGCGACCCCCGCGCCGGCCCAGAGCACCGGCAGCCGGGGCAGACCCGGGAGCGGCGCGGTCGAAGCGGGCCGGCGCAGGGCGTCGCGCACCGCCGTCACGCCGCCTGCCGCTCCAGCTGGGAGACGTGAGGCGCGATCTGGCGCATGAAGTCCACGATCCGCGGACCCCAATGCGAGGCGATGTCGTCGTCCACGCCCACCACCTGGCCGCCGCGCACCGCAGCGATCGCGCCCCACCCCGGCCGGGCGGCCACCGTCTGCAGGTTCTGGCTGCAGCACTTGCTGTCGGCCAGCACGATCAGGTCGGGGTTCGAGGACACGACGAACTCGGACGAGAGCTGGGGATAGTCCGGCGCGGCGCCGGTCGCCCGGTCGGCGATGTTCTGGATGCCGAGCAGTGTGTAGACCTGGCCGACGAACGTCTTCGACGTGGCGGAGTAGTACGTGTCGTCGAGCTCGTGGTAGACGCTGATCCGGCGCGCCGGCTTGCTCACCGACCCGACGACGGCCGCCACGTCGGTCCGCATCTTCGCGACGACGGAGCCGGCCTCCGCGGCGTGCCCGGTGGCCGCGCCCAGCTCGCGGATCTGCGCGTACGAGTCGTCGAGGTTCTTCGCGGCCGGCTCGAGGAGCGCCGGCACGTTCAGCGCCGTGAGGCCCGCCACGAGTCCGCCGTTGTCCTCCGCCGCGACGACCAGGTCGGGGGTGTAGCCGGCGACCGCCTCCACGTTGGGCTGGAACCCGTTCAGCTTGGTCACCGGCGCATTCGCCGGATAGGTCGACTGGTCGTCCACCGCGACCACCTGCTTGCCCGCGCCGATCGCGAACAGCATCTCCGTAGCGGTCGGCGACAGGGAGACGATCCGGCGTGGCTGGTGGTCGAGCCGCACGCCGGCGCCGCCGCTCTGGTGGATGACCAGCGGGAACGCGCCGGCCCCGGTCGAGGGCGAGGCGGCCGGCGCGGACTGGCAGGCGATGCCGGCCAGGAGCGCGAGCGCGCACGTACGACCCATTCTGGCGGCCAGTTTCGCGCTGGCCGCGCTCAGATGCTCTCGCATCCGCTGTCCTCCTGCGGCGCTGGCCCGGCCCGCGCCGGGAGTGCTCGCCGCTGGAGACACTCCTCCCGTTTCGCGCGGGTGGGAGCTGACGCCCACCGGGTCGGTCTCCTGACTCGCGGATCCTCGCTCCTGGCCGCCTTCCCGGGGCGTGCCGCCCCAGTGGCCGTGTGGCCAGCCGCTCCCCGCTCACAGTTGCGCGACAGCGCCGGATTCGCACCGGCTTCCCTGCACCCGTGAGGCTCTTCAGTTGCGCATCAGTATGCAGCCGTCCCCGGTGCGCGTGTGCGCACCCGGGACCGGAACACATCTCGTCCGGCCATTCTCCCTACGGGGGGTCAGGCGGCCGGACGCTCGGAGCCGGCGACCGGCTCGCGGGCCTGACGCCTGGTCGCCAGCAGCAGGCCGGCGACGATG
>DASQZW010000232.1:0-8517 GCA_035638495.1 Terriglobales bacterium | reverse complement strand
TCATCATCTGCCCCGGTGGACGTTCGGCGCCGCAGGCAGGCCGACCTGGCACAGCTCGAGGGCCTGGCCGAGGCCGTCCGCGCCTCGGACGGCTACGCTGGCCGGTGCTCGATGTCGCGACCCAGTCTGGCGCCGCGATCGCCCTCTACGAGCGCAGCGGTTGGACCCGCGCGGGCGCCGTCACCGTCCGCTTCCGCGACGGCGACGCGCTGCGCGAGGGGAGCTCATTCGTGTATGTGGGCCCCCGACCGCGGCCGGCTAGCGAGCCGGCCAGCAGCCCGCCGATCCGATCCATCTCGGCGGTGGTCACCCACTCGCTCTCTGGGCGCTTCTGGTAGTCGAAGATGCGCGTCCCCCGAAGGTCGTCGGCCAGGTCGGCGTGGCGCGGAACGAGGTGGATGTGCAGGTGCCGGAACTCCTCGAGCTCGGCGAAGAGGGCCAGGTACACCTTCGCGCAGCCCGTGACCTCGACCACCGCTCGCGAGGCGGCCGCCAGGAGCGGTCCGAGCGCCACGGCCTCGTCCGGCGTCAGATCCGCCAGCGAGAGGACGTGGCGGGCGGGCACCACGACGAGCCAGCCCGGCAGCGCGCAGCGGATGGCGTGGGCGACCCGCCACCGCCCGTCCCACCAGATGCGCTCGCGGACCGGCTGCGACTCGATCGACCCCGTGACGCCGCAGGAGAAGCAGTCCATCAGAGAACGATCTCGGTCCCCACGCCGCGGGCATCGATCTCGAACTCGTAGTCGCGCAGGGGCGGCCGGGACGGGAACCACGTGACGCCCTGGAGCGCCGCCGCGCCGAAGTCCGCCACCACCTCGTCGATGGGCGCGCCGGTGGCTCCGTACACGTTGATCGCGGTCGACGCCTCCCAGGAGACGCCCAGCTCGGCCATCGGCGCCGCGAGCGCGTCGACGATCGAGCGCAGACGGTCCGCCGCCGAGCCGTCGTGCCGCGTCTCCGTCGCGCCCGACAGCCGGAACGCCGGCACCGACCGGCCCCCGCCGGGCACGGTGTACGTGAACGCGTACAGGGAGGCCTCGCCGACCGGCGCCGTCGTGGGAGCCACGTTCGTCCGCGCCGTGACCCAGTCCTCGCCGCTGCGCAGGCCCAGCGCCGCCATTCGCTCGACGTACGGCTCGTTGAACGCGTCGAACCCCTCACGGCTGAGCGGCTCGGGGATGCGCAGCTCGAACGCGGCCAGCGCTGTCGCCGGCCGGGCGACCGACTCCACGTGCCGGCGGGCGGCCTCCAGGCCGGCCGCCAGCGGGATGGGCCGGAAGAACACGGCGTGGACCAGGTCGAAGCCGGGGTCCGCGACGATCCCCGAGGAGAACGGGCGGCCCGGCGCGACCACGAAGCGGTAGCTGCCGGCGGCGAAGTGGGAGAGCACGCGGACATCCTAAGCGGACGGCACGTCAGGACCAGCCGGTCCGACTCAGGCGGTTGCGCGCCGCGACGTGATAAGCGCGTGCAGCCGTCCAGGCCAGCGCGAAGCGGCGGCGCGCGTCGGGCACCCCGCGCAGGCTCGCGGCGCGCAGCGCCTCCAGCCGTGCCGCCGCGCCCGGCAGGTGCCGGCGCCGCAGCAGGGCAGCGTCCCGGTCGATGTCCGCCCACGCGCTCTCCGCCTGGGTGACGCGGCCGCCCGTCAGCGCCTGCCCCAGGCGGCGGGCCAGCGGATCGAGCGGATCGGGAGCCGCGACCACCGCCAGCGACGGCAGCTCCACCGGGGCACGCTGGGCGCGGGCGACGTGCGCCGACTGCAGCACGTCCACGCCCAGGTTCGCCCGACCCAGCCAGTCCGCCGGCAGCGCGAGCGCCGGCGCCTCGGCGTCCGTTTCACCGGCGCGGGGGCCCACCGCCAGGAGCGCGAGCGAACGGGCCCGCTGGGTCAGCGCCCGGCCGACCACGCGCAGCGGGAGGCCCGGCGCCGCGCCCAGGACCCGCAGATTGCGGCGGTACGGCAGCTCCTCGTGGTCGCTCGGCGCGTAGCAGCTGACCTCGCCGGCCGGCGTCTTCAAGACCAGGGCCGCCTGGCGGACCCCCAGCACCACGCCGTCCAGGAAGAGCAGATCCCAGCCCGCGCGCCGCAGCGTCTGGTCCAGCGCCAGCGCCTGGAAGGCCGCGTCGAGCTGGGCCGCCGCCGGCCGCTCCCACAGCCCGGCGAGCGGCTCACCTTCCCACGTCGTGGCGCCGGCGCGGACCGCCCCGACGCCCTGTCCCGTGCCGAGGCGCCCGTCCAGGGAGCCCGTGGCCCGCTGCAGGTACACGTTCGACCGGCCCAGGCCACGCTGGGCGACGGCCAGGTCGCCCACCTCGACCGGCGCCCCGTAGGCCCACGCGACCCGCTCGGGTCCGCCGGGCGCGACGTCCGCGACCGTCCACAACCGTCCGCCCGCGTCGACCAGGTAGGTGACCACGCCCGCGAACCCCGCCGCGCTCATGACCGCCTCGCTGAAGGCGCCGGCAAGGCGCAGGGAGCCCACCGACCCGTAGGCCCGCCGCGCCACCCCGACCGCCGAGCGCGGCACCGCCTCCTCCGCGGTCACGACAGCCAGGGCCGAGGTGAGCGCGTCCGACACGTCGCCGAGCAGGAAGTCGAGGCGGTACTCGGGCCGACCGGCGTGGAGCTCGGTGAGGCGCTGCACCGCCCGTGTCAGCGCTGCGGCCGTGCGGTGGAGGCCGGCCAGCCGGCAGGCGTGCGCCGCCCGCAGCAGCTCGCCCTGCACGACGAGGCCGGCCGACGATGCCCCGATGTCGAGCAGCATCGCGCACGCGTGCCACGCGGCCTCGGCCGCCCTGCGCGCTCCTTCCGAGACCGGCACCAGCTCGTCACCGGGTTCCTGCACCGGCGGCGCATCCGGGCCGGCTTCGTCGACCGCGAGCGGCAGGACCAGCAGCACCGCCGCGACGTGGAGGCAGCGCGGCGCCAGCAGGCAGTCGCAGTCGGCCTGGGCGATGGCGTGCACCGTGCCCGACGCGGGCCGCACGCGCACCGTCGCAGTCCCCGTGGTCACGACCAGCTCGCCGGCCGCCTCGCGCCACGTCCACGCCTCGGCGAGATCGCGCCGCTCCTCCAGCCGGCGCCGCAGCCGCGCCGGCAGCCGGTCCAGCACGTCGGCGATGAGCAGCGGCGCCGCCGCAGGACGGCCGCCCGTCAGCGGATCCGCTCCCCGATCCACCGAGCCAGCTCCAGCGGGGTCAGCGCGGCCACCGGCATGCCGGCGGCGACCACCTCCTCCGCGACCGCCCTCGAGTAGCGCGGCTGGCCCCGCTCGTCCAGCGCCGCCACCCCGAGCGGGTGCGCACCGGACTCGGCGATCGCCCGCACCTCCGCCAGCAGCGCCCCCAGGGGACCGCCCTCCTCGAAGTCGGTCACCAGCAGCACCAGCGTCCGGGAAGGGACGGTCATCAGGGACCGCGCGTACCGGAGACCGCGCGCTATGTCGGTCCCTCCTCCGACCACCACCTCGAGGAGCAGGCCGAGCGGGTCGCTGACCTTCTCGGAGAGGTCCACCACCTCCGACGAGAACGCCACGAAGTGCGACTGCACGGCCGGCAGGCCGCTCAGGATCGCGGCCACGATCGCGCTGTGGATGATCGACGCCTCCATCGACCCCGAGACGTCGACCACCAGGACCACCCTCCAGTCCAGGGACCGGCGGGCGCGCGTGGAGTAGAACAGGTCCTCCGGGACGAGCTGCGGCGTCCCGTCGCTCCGGGTGCGAACGTGCCGCAGGTTGCGCAGCACGGTCCGGCGCAGATCGAGCGGCCCGCCGCGGCGCCGTGTCGGGCGCGGCACGACGGAGCCGACCAGGGCCGGGCGGAGCCGCGTCGCCAGCTCTTCGACGAGCGCCTCGACCACCCGCGCGACCAGGACCCGCAGACGCCGCAGCTTCGCCTCGGGGAGGCCGCCCTTGAGCGAGAGCACCTGCTCCAGCAGCTCGACCGACGGCGTGACCTGCCCGGGGTCGACCTCGAGCACGGCGGTGCTGCGACCGCTGGCGGCAGCCCGGCCGAGCACCTGCTCCATGACGCGGCTGCCGAACATCGCCTCCAGCTCCTCCGCCCACTCCCGCGTCGAGAGGCCCGGCAGCGCGCCGCCGAGCCCCGACGCCGATCCCTCGCCCTGGCCGGCGCCGTACAGCTCGTCCAGCGCCAGGCCCGCGCGCAGGCCGGGGGCGTCGAGCCGCTCTCGCTCGCGTCCCAGGAGCAGCCGCCAGCGGTCCTCGGGCCCGATCACGGCGGGGCCTCCGGCAGCGCTGCAGCCGCGGTGGTGCCGGCCCGGTCGGCGTCCGCCCAGCGGGCGAGCAGGTCGGGCGCGTGGTCGAGCCGCAGATCCACCTCGCGGTCGTGCACCGCACGGATCGTGCCCAGGAACCGCTCACGGGCCGCCGGCGAGAGCACCTCGAACGCCTCCCGCAGCGCCGGCAGCCGCAAGAGGAACGCCTCGTCGTCGAGGTCGTCGACCCGCGCCACCAGCGGCCCGGTGATCCCGGCCGACGCCTCCAGCAGCGGCGTCGCCACGACCAGCGCCCCCTTCAGGCGCGCAGCCAGCACGGACTGCGCTGCCGGGCCGGCCGCGGCGTCGACCCACGAGGCGAGGCGGGCGGCAAACGCTTTGGCGGCGTCGTGGCCGAGCAGGACGCGCACCGCCCCCGCGGCGCCCTGCATCAGCGGTGAGCCGGTGTCGCCCATCCGCCGCAGTGACCAGCGCAGACGTTCGCCGCCGAGTCGCTGGCCGTCGCTGAACCTGCGCACAATGGCGAGCAGCGCGCGGGCGTCGTCCAGCCGGTCGGAGCCGGCGACGCCCTCGACCTGGCGCATCGCCGCCGCCTCGAGCTCCGGCTCCACGAGCGACAGCTCCGCCTCCGCCTCGGCATCCGGGCGCCAGCCCGGCTCGTGTCCCCGGCGGAACCGGTCGCACAGCTCGAGCGCGCCGATCAGCTCGGGCAGCGTCGCCCGGCGGGGCAGCTCCTCACTGGCGCGGCGCAGGAGGTCGAGCGCGAGCCCGCCCAGCCCACAGGCGGCCGCGGCCGCGAGGGTGTCCAGGAGGAGCGCAGGGCCGGCTCCCCCTCCCCCGTCCGCGAGGCGCCTGCGCAGCGCCCCCTCGGCGGCCTGCTCCAGCGTCGCGCCGAAGAGCGCGGCAAGCTCCAGCATGGCCGACGTGGCAGCGGTCCAGCGCACCTCCCACCGCTCGGTGAGCTGCTCGACGCCGGGCGGACCGAGACGCTGGCCGTACGGCACGCCGCACGCCGCCAGGCGCTCGAGCGCCACGTGGCGGCGGCGGTCGAGGGCGGAGCGCAGGGGGTCCAGGCGGAGCTCGACCGCACGGTCGCCACCGGCGCCCGGCATCCGCAGCCGGCCGACCAGCTCCTCCACGTGCGGGGCCAGGCCCGACCGCGGCGTGCCCCTGGCCAGGCTGCCGCCCCGGTGGCCGACCAGCACTCGGCCCATCGCCGCCGCGACGGCCCGACCGCGGCCCAGCGGCTCTCCCTGCGCCAGGCAGGTCTGGAGCGCCTCGACCAGCTCCCGCCGGCCGGGGGCGGGCAGCCCACGCAGGCGCGCCAGGTCCACCGCGACGCGCACCGCCTCGCGCTCGTCGGGCACACCGGAGGGGTGGCCGAGCTCGCGTGCACGCCGGCACACCCGCACGACGGCGGACGTGAGGGCTGCCTCGATCCGGGCCGGCTCGGCGCCCGCCTCGAACACGGCCTGCTGCCACTCCGGGTCGCGGATGCCGGCTGGGTAGCCGGAGCGGGAGTCCAGCAGCTCGAATGAGTAGGGGATGATCGAAGAGACGACCTCTGTTCGTCCCCCCCTCTTGGCCGTGGACGGCCCTCCTCCCTCGCGAGGGGGGAGGGACTGGTCCAGGAAAGCGGCGCCGTGGTAGGCGCCCACGACGGCGGCCGGGCGGGCGAAGCCCTCGCGCCGCAGGCAGTCCCGCATCCACGCCTCGCGGCCGAGGTCGACCTCGTCCACCTCGTCCTCGGCGCGCAGCGCCCAGCCGAACGCCAGCGCCGCCCGGCGCACCGCCTCCGGCGGCTGCCCTGCGCCCGGAGCCTCGACCATGCGGTCCCACAGTTCCTCCGAGTCCTCGACGCCGTATGCCCGCTGCAGCCGGCGGAGGCCGCCCTCGTCGTCGGTCAGCCTCAGGCCATGCCGGCGGCCAGGCTCGTCCATCGACCGTGCGACGGGCAGGTCGAACGCCCGGGCCGGCACGCCCGCGAGGACCGCCCAGCGCAGGGCGGCCAGCTCGGGCGAGAAGTCCGCATAGGGATAGAAGACGAGACCGCGCCCGTCCCGCCGGGCGGCCGCCAGCGCCACCGGCGCCACCAGGTCGGGGTGTCCCAGCCACTCCAGCCAGGGCTGCAGCTCCTCCGCGAGCTCCAGGTACAC
The DNA here is from genome assembly GCA_035638495.1 of Terriglobales bacterium. GTDB lineage: Bacteria > Chloroflexota > Dormibacteria > Dormibacterales > Dormibacteraceae > CF-161. The sequence continues at coordinate 2,119 of DASQZW010000232.1, read as the reverse complement.
GACGTCGGGCGCGGCCGCGTCCAGGAGCGCGGGCATCGCCGCCGCGATCACCGGCGAGTGGTGCCTGACGCCGACGATGAACGGCCGCCGGAGCTCGGCCAGCCGCTCGACCGTGTCTCTCACTCCTCCAGCGCCGTGCGCATCTCCCACAGCCGTCCCCAGGTCTGCGAGCCCTCGTCGGCGCGGCGCTTGACGGTCGAGTCCCAGTAGCCGAGCAGGCGGGCCTGGTCCTGGGGGTCGTCCTTGCGCACCACGCCGAGCAGGTAGCCCGGCAGCAGCGCCAGCGGATCCGCCGGCGTGAAGTACGCGGTGGACAGGCCGAGCGAGGTCGCGACGCCCACCGCCTCGGCCGTGCTCATGACGGAACCGGGCTTCTCGACCGCCCAGCCCTCGACGGAGCGCCCGATCCGGAGATCGCGGAAGGCGGTGACCAGCGCCGAGAGCACGACGTCGTCCAGCCGCAGCTCGGCGCCGACGCGCGCCAGCGCGGCCGTCGCCTGGCGGCGGACCAGCTCCGTCTCCAGCTCCAGGTCCGGGATCGGCTCGACGAGCTCGAAGTTGAAGCGCCGCTTGAGCGCCGCCGACATCTCGGAGACGCCGCGGTCACGGAGGTTCGCCGTCGCCACCAGGTTGAAGCCGTGGGCGGCGAACACCGTGCCGTCCTCGCCCAGCTCGGGCACGGCCAGCCGGCGCTCGGAGAGGATCGAGACCAGCGCGTCCTGCACCTCCGGCAGGCAGCGGGTCACCTCCTCGACGCGCGCGATCGCGCCCCGCCGCATCGCAGCCATCACCGGCGACGGCACCAGCGCCTCCGCGTGCGGGCCCTTCGCGATCAGCAGCGCGTAGTTCCAGCCGTAGCGAAGGTGCTCCTCGGTGGTGCCCGCGGTGCCCTGGACGGTGAGCGAGCCGGTGCCGGAGACCGCGGCAGCCAGCAGCTCGGACAGCATCGACTTGGCCGTCCCCGGCTCGCCGACCAGCATCAGGCCACGCTCGCCGGCCAGCGTGACGACCGCCCGCTCGACCAGCGCCCGGTTGCCGACGAACTTGGCCGGGACGGACAGGCTCCGCGGCAGCCCGTCGCTGGCCCTGCGCGGCAGCCGCAGCTGCTCGCCGCCCGAACCGGCGACGAACGTGACGGCCGCCCGCGGGGTCAGCCGCCAGCCGCGCGGCCGCTCGCCACCGTCCCACGCCGCCAGGAACGCCAGCTCGCCGGCGTGCAGCGCCTCGGCCGGCAGCTGCTGCACCGCCTGCTGCTGACTCATCGCGACACCTCCTCGAACCCCGGACCCTGACCGTCTGCGACCAGCCTCCAGGCCTCCTCGAAGATCCGGTGGAGCGGCCGCAGCGCCAGCAGTCTACCCAGCGGCCGGCCGCCGTACAGCCGGAGCCGCCACGCCTCCACCGGAAGGTCCGGCGCTTTCAGCTCCTCCCACGGGCCGGGCAGGAACAGGTCCCGTCCCGCCCGCGGGCGCCGGGCGCGGATGGCGAGGCCCCGCTCCACCAGCTGGCCGGCGGCGCGCTCGAACGCCGGGCCGTCCCAGCCGTTCCACTCGCGGATGCGGCGAACCGTCGGGTCGGGAGCCGCCAGCAGCTGCAGATAGAGCGCCGCTGCCCCCGGTTCCAGCCCGGTGGCGACCACCACTATGCCGACCAGGGCCGGCGCCGAGGCCGCCGGGTTCGCCTCCCAGCCACCGTCGGCCACCGGCGTGGCGAGCACCCGCTCTGCCAATTCGCGGGCATCCTCGCGCAGGAACCGGATGCGCTGGTACGTCCGCCGCGCCGTGTCGTCGAGCATGGCCAGAATGCCGGCGTCGGCGTCCGGATCGATGCGCGCCGGACGGACGTGCACGGCCGCGTGGGCCGAGCCCGCGGCGACCAGGACGAAGGCGCCCGAGTCGCGGCTGTCCGGCACCTCGACGCCGCGCGGCGAGCGGTACGCCGGCCCCGGTACCAGGTCGAGCAGGGAGCGGCCGCCCAGCTCCTGGTCGCCCCACCCCGCGAAGACCAGCAGGGACGGGCTGGCCAGCCGGTGCCGGGCGCGCTCCAGGACTCGCGGGATCCCTGAGCGGGCCGGATCGCCGACCGGCCGGGCGGCGAAGAGCCAGGGGAGGAGCAGGGA
>DASQZW010000231.1:0-14787 GCA_035638495.1 Terriglobales bacterium | reverse complement strand
CAGCGCGCGGCCCAGGCCCTCGGGCACCGGCGCGTCGTCCGCGGCGGAGGGCGCCGGGAGCAGCCGCTCGAGCGCGTCCGCGGCCTCGCCCACGCGCAGCGGCCACGCCACCATGGCCGCCACCGTGCGGTTGGCCCGGTTCAGCCGCTGCGACTCCTGCGCCCACGCGGTGACGCCGCTGGCCTCGGCCTGGCGCAGCTTGTCGCGCACATCCTGCAGCTCCTGCTCCTCCTCGCCCATCCGGTCGAGGTCGTCCTCCAGGCCCGTCAGCGCGCGGTCGTGCTCCTCGATCGCCCGCAGCAGCTCCTGTTCCGGCGCGGTCACCTCCTCCCAGGCGTCGCGCGTGACGCCCGCGACGAAGTCTCGCAGCATGTCCGGCCGGTCCGCGAGCGTCTGGAGCTCGCGCTGGCCGAAGATGCGCGCCGTGACCCGCCGGTGGGCCGCCAGTCCCGTCTCGGCGCCGTCCCGCAGGAGCAGCGGCGCACCGCCGTCGCCGCTGCGCCGCACCTCGTACTCATCGCCCTCGCCGTCGACCGCGAAGACGCTGGCCTCCGCGTTTGCGCGGAAGTTGTGCTTGCGGTTCCCGGCCGCCTCCTTGGTCTGCGGCTGGCCCGCGTCCAGGACGTACCTGACGATCTCGATCAGCGTCGACTTGCCGGTGCCCTTGCCGCCGATCACCGCGTTCAGGCCCGGCGCCAGGTCCAGCGTCAGGCCGTCGTGGAAGCCGCCCTCCACCCGGACGTGCGTCAGGTGCGGCCACGCGGGCGGCGGCTCGGGCAGGAATCGCACGCCCTTGACGTGGCCCCACCGGGGCTGCAGCCGCTGCGGGAAGCGGATGCGCGTCTCGGTCACCCAGAACGCCTGACGCAGTCCCTCGAGCGTCGGCCGTTCGCCCATCTTGAGGTACGTTGCGCGCTCGCCGGCGCCGTCCCAGCGGCGGGTGTCGCCGGAGATGAACCAGGCCGGGCGCACGTCGCCGAACTGGCGGCGCGGGTTGATGAGCACGTCGGCACTGATGCTCCCGTGCACGTCGAAGCCGGCGATCAGGCCGCTGCGCGCGACCTCATCGGCGTTGCGGCAGACGCCCGGCCCGAAGAGACCGCTCTTGGCCGCGGTGCAGTGAGGCGCCAGCACGAGCGCCTGGTGCTCGACGGCCAGCCTGGCCACCTCGGCCACCTGGCCGCGGCTGACCACGCGCGGCCTGCCCGCGGCGTCGAACGGGCGCTCGGCGGGCGGCCAGAGCCCGGCCAGGAACCGCCGGCCCAGCTCGTGGCCGAGCGGCGTGGCCTCCCAGATGGCGATCAGGTGACAGCCGTTGACGCTGATCTCCAGCCCCGGGAACACGAAGACCCCGGCTCGCTCCCCGGCGGCGCGGACGACCGGGTACCAGTCGAGGCGGTTGTGATCCGTGACCGCGATCACCGTGACGCCGGCCTCGCGGAACGCCGCGACCAGCCGCTCGGCGAACGCCGGGTCGGGGTCCGCGGGCCACTCGGGACCGTACTCGTGGTCCGGGTCGGCGGGCGTATGGACCTGGAGGTCTGCCAGGTGGAAGCGCGAATAGGACAAGCGTTCGGATGTTACCGCGTGCCGGCGTGGTATACAGAGCACAGCCCAATCGGCTCAGGGCGATGCACCTCTGGGCCCGAAAGCGCCTCTACAGGGGGCGCTTTCACTGTTTCTCGGGGTGGAGCAGGTGGTCGGCATCCAGCTCCAGCTCTGTCGCGCCGCGCCACGCGACCAGGTTGCGCTCGTGCCAGCGCCGCGCCTCCGCGAGCGCGTCAGCCGGCCGGCACCCCGGACGCATCCACAGACGCAGCACCTCGAACGCGCTGTCCAGCACGAGCACCGCGCTCTGGGCCAGCGGGACGGTGGCGTGAGCCGCGTCGAAGCCCCGGTGCACGGCCAGGTGCCTTGCCAGCTTGAGGCGCGCCACCGCGATCAGCGTGCGGACCTGGATGGCCTCCGCGACCTTCGCCAGCCGGCTGCCCCTGCCGAAGCGGCGGCCGAGGTCCGCCAGGCGCCGGGCGGGGAACGGCCCTGCGCACTCCAGGAGCTCGGCCAGGTCGCTCTCGCTCGCGTCGCGCAGCGCCGCCACCAGGCGCGCGAGGCTGCGCGGCCGGCCGCCGGCGACGCCGAGCCGGCGCTCGAGCCGCAGCCAGTCCTCGCGGCGGTCGGAGCGCAGGGCCAGCGCCCTGGCCGCGTCCCAGCTCGCGACCAGCGTCGCCCGCAGGCCGGCGATGGCCGCGACGCTCGCCAGGTGGGGCGGCAGGTAGGCCTCGAGCTTCAGGCTCAGCGCCGGCCGCTCGCCGTGGTCGGCGCCCCCGCCGTCGCGGCTCAGGCACTCGAGCGCGATCCACGTGTGGAGCACGCGCAGCGCCGGCGAGACCTCGCTGCGCGCGAGCGCGTTCGCGCGCAGGAACGGCGCCAGCTCGGCCGCGCCATCGGAGCGCGTGATCCGGCCCCGGCGCAGCGGACGCGGGGCGGCGCCGGCGCGCCGGGCCGAGCGCGCGTCGACGTCCAGCACGAGCGCCTCGGACGCCAGCGACAGCCGGGCGCCGGGATGCTCGGCGACCAGGTGGTCCTGGAGCGCCTGCGCGGTCAGCAGCGCGCACCGCCGGGCCTGCTCCGGGTCCCACGCCTGGACGGCCACCAGCAGGGGCGTCGCGTCGCCGCCGGCCGCGTGCGTCTCGGCCCACGCGGCCGCCCAGCGCGGCGGGACCGAGCCCATGACGCCGACGCCCAGCGCCGACGCGGACTCCGGCTCCAGCGATCCGGCCCCCTGCAGCACCAGCGCGACCTGGTAGGAGGACGCGGGAGCCGCGGCCACCTCGCGCACGGCGCAGGCGGCGGACCCGGCGTCGGGAGCTGCGGCCACTCGCGCGGCGACCGCCCTGGCCAGCTCGCGGCCGTCCCGGCCCTCGCCCAGCAGCAGCGCCGCCACGTAGCAGAGGTCGTGCTCGAGCTCGGCCCACTCGCGCTCATCGGCCGGCGCGGAGCGGAGCCGCCGCGCGAGCTGGTCCAGCAGCCGGTCCCGGTAGCCCGTCTCGGGCGCCTCGATGGCGGCCCGGAAGCGGGTCAGGCTGCCCTCGACCAGCGCCGTCAGCCGCTGGCGGACCCACGTCGTGCGCTCGTGATACGGCACCTTGACCTGCCGCTCGCCGAGCGTCTTGACCGACGGCACCTGGCGCAGCTTGCCGGCGAAGAGGAGCAGGCGCGTGACGTCACCCGGGTACCACGCGCGCAGGTTCCCCTCCTGCTCGAGGGCGTCGCACAGCAGCTGGCTCGCGGCCAGGACGGTCCCGAAGCGGACGCCGGGATTGGCGAGGAAGTCCCCGGCCGCTGACTCGAAGGCACCGGCCGCGGCCGGGGGATCGCAGTAGGCGCACCCGGAGAGGGCGAACGGCGTGTCGGGGTCGAGCAGCTCGGCCAGCCGGACCACCGCGTAACGCAGGCCCGTGTGCAGGTCCCGCCTGGCATGGGTCGCTCGGACGGCGGGGTCGGTCACCAGCATGGGTTCGCGCGCCGCGAGGGGCGCAGAACCTGGATGCTAACCGAACCCGACGCTCAGCGGGACCGCAGCTGTACCTCCTCCGTGCCCAGCGGCCGGTCGCAGTGTGGACAGTGGTACCCCAGACCGGCCTCGTGCCCGCATTCGGCATGGACCGGCGTAGGGCTCAGGTCCTCGCCCGCCGTCCACCGCCGGCCCCACCCCCGCAGGGCCTGTACGACCGGCCCCAGCGCCCGACCCTTGTCGGTCAGCAAGTACTCGTGGCGATCTGGCCGCTCCTGGTAGCGCACGCGTTCCAGGATGCCCTCGTCTACCAGCCGCCTGAGGCGCGCGGACAGGATGTTGTCGGCGATCCCGGTCGCCCGGAAGTCCTCGAAGCGGGAGGCGCCGAGCAGGGCATCCCGGACGATCAGGAGGGTCCACCACTCCCCGACAACGTCCAGGGTTCGGGCCACCGGGCAGGGCATCTCCGCGAGACTCGTGCGCCGCATGCCACCAGCATAGTCACTTGCATCACGAAAGTCACTACTGCTACAGTACCTTGCATGTTGCAAGAGAGGGCGCGGTCGTGAACCGGCGATGGCTGGTCCTGCTGGTCACGTCGCTGGGCGTCTACATGGTGTTCCTCGACGGGACGATCGTGAACATCGCGTTCCCGGCGATCCGGCACAGCTTTCCGGGCGCCTCGCTGGCGACGCTCTCGTGGGTGCTGAACGCGTACAGCATCGTGTTCGCGTCCCTGCTGCTCGCGTCGGGACGGGTGGCCGACCTGGTCGGGCGGCGGCGCGTCTTCTACGTGGGAATGCTGGTCTTCTGCGCGGGTTCGGCGCTGTGCGGTGCTGCGCCGACGGACGGCGTGCTGATCGCCGCGCGCGCCGTCCAGGCGATCGGGGCGGCGCTGATGCTGCCGGCCTCGCTCGCGCTGGTGCTGGCCGAGTTCCCGTCTTCGATGCGCGCGACCGCGGTGGGCGTGTGGGGCGCCGTGGGTGCGGTGGCCGCCGCAAGCGGCCCGTCGCTCGGCGGCCTCATCGTCGATCGCGTCGACTGGCGCTGGGTCTTCTACGTCAACATCCCGGTCGGCATCGTCGCGTGGCTCGCCGGCCGCCGGCTGCTGCGCGAGGCACGCGACGAGTCCGCGACGCGCTGGCCGGACGCGGTGGGCGTCGCCCTGGTGACGCTCGCGGTGGGCGCGCTGTCCCTGGCGATCGTGCAGGGGACGGACTGGGGCTGGGGCGACCCGCGCATCGTGGCGGCCTTCGTGACGGCGGCGGTCCTGGTCCCGGTCGTAGTGCTGCGGGCCGCGCGCCACCCGGCGCCGGTGCTCGACCTGGCGCTGTTCCGCGTGCGCTCCTTCGCGGTGGCCAACGTGGCGACCGTGCTGTTCGCGACGGCGTTCAGCGCGATGCTGCTGTCCGGGGTGCTGTTCCTCACCGGGGTGTGGCACTACTCGATCCTCCAGGCCGGCCTCGCGGTGTCCCCCGGACCGCTGTTCGCGGCCGCGTTCGCCCCGCCGGCCGGCCGGCTGGCGGACCGCTTCGGCCACCGCGCGGTGCTGGTGCCCGGCGCGCTGGTGTTCGCCCTGGGGATCGCCCTGTACCTGACGCGCGTGACGGTCGTGCCGGACTACGTGGGGACGTGGCTGGTCGCGGCGTGCATCACCGGGATGGGCGTCGGGCTGACCCTGCCGACGCTGGGGAGCTCGGCCGCGGCGAGCCTGCCGGCGACGCGCTTCGCGGCGGGGAGCGCGGTGTCGAACACGTCGCGCCAGTTGGGGACGGTGCTCGGGGTCTCGCTGCTCGTGGTGGTGCTGGGCAGCATCACGCCGGGGACGGCGCTGGCGGCGTTCCAGCGAGGCTGGACGCTGATGCTGGCGCTCGCCGCCGCGACGGCGCTGGTATGTGTCGTGATGGGCAGCACGCGGGTCCGGCGCACCGTCGTGGAGCCGGCGGCCCAGGTTTCGGGCTCGTGACGTCCGGAATTGGCTGTTGCCGTACCGGCGCCACCCCTCGGACGGCGAATGCGGTGGCTCCGGTACGGCAGACCGGCGTACGACGTGCTGGTGGCCCAGCCCCTCAGACCATGCGGTTGCGCAGCCGGCCCAGCCCGCCGATCTCCACCACGACCTCGTCGCCCGGCCGCAGCCACACCTTCTCGGCGCGGCCCTGCATCACGCCCTCTGGCGTGCCCGTCGCGATCACGTCGCCCGGCTCCAGCGGGAAGTGGCGGCTGATGTAGGCGACCAGCTCGGCCACGCCGAAGACCATGTCCCCGGTGCTGGAATCCTGTCGCACCTCGCCGTTGACCAGGCAGCGGATGCACAGCGCCTGCGGGTCGCCGACCTCGTCGGCGCTGACCAGGTGCGGTCCGATCGGGAAGAACCTGTCCAGCGTCTTCCCCAGCATCCACTGGGTGCTGCGGAACTGCAGGTCGCGCGCGCTCACGTCGTTGCAGTTGCAGTAGCCCCACACGTGGTCCAGCGCGGCCGCCTCGCTCACCCCGCGCGCGGTGCGGCCCATCACGACGCAGAGCTCCGCCTCGTAGTCGTACTGCTCGGCCACGTCGGGCAGGGGCACGTCCTCCCCGCTGGCCGCCAGCGTGTTGGAGTACTTGTTGAACAGGATCGGCATCTCGGGCACCGCCATCCCCGCCTCCTCGGCGTGGCGGCGGTAGTTGAGCCCGACGCAGACGATCTTGCCGGGCCGGGGCACGCACGGTCCGAGCGTCAGCGCGGCCTCGTCGAGCCGCGGCCCCGTAGCCAGCCGCTCCAGGTCCGCGGGCGGCCCCGCCAGGAGCGCGTTCAGGTCGTCCGCGGCCAGCTCGGCCACCCCCTGCGAGGTCAGCAGGCCGACGCGCAGGCCGCCGTCACGGTGAAAGGTGAGGAGACGCACGTCGGACAGTGTGCACTCAGCCGCGCTCGCGGAGGAAGCAGGCGCGTGCGATCTCCGCGATCTCGGCGCTCACCGCATGGCGGGCGAGCATCTTGCGCAGCCACAGGTCCTCCAGCCAGCGGTCCTCGCCGAGGTCGAAGGACCCGGCCTGCACGGCATGCTGGACGACGTCGTAGCGCACCGCATCCGGCAGCCAGGCCAGCTCGGCGTCGGTGAGCCGCCGCCGCCGGGCGTAGCCCCTCACGACCGCCGCGATGCGCTCCGGGTCGGCGCGCATCGCCGGCAGCTGCGGCCGGTCCATGTGACAGCACAGCAGCAGGTAGCCGACCTCGAACACCGCGGGGCCGCGTCCGGCGCCCTCCCAGTCCACCATCACGATCGGGCCCTCCGGCGCCCGCACCGCGTTGGCGGGATAGCAGTCGCCGTGCAGCATGGCGGCCGGCGGCCGGTCGCCCGAGGCGAGCCGGCGCACGATCTCCAGCGCCGAGCGGTGGAAGGAGCGGGCCGCCGCCGGCACCCGGTCCTCGGCGGCCTCGAGGAGGGGCAGCCGTGCCAGCATGGTCCGGGAGGGGTCGAGCCGAGAGGGCCCGACCGGGCCTGCGGGCAGGCTGTGCAGGCACGCCGCGTACTCACCGATCGTCTCCAGCTGGGCTGGCGCGCACCCGGCCTCCTCGCCGTCGACGAACGTGAGCATCAGCCCGGTCCAGCCGTCGTGCGAGGCGATCAGGTCGCCCCCGGCCGTGCGTATCACCCGCGGCGCGGGGAACCCCAGCGCGTCCAGCCAGTCGAGCGTCCTCGCCTGGGCCAGGAACCAGTCCGTGACGTCGCCCGTGTGGGCTCGCAGCAGGCCCGGAGGCCCGGTCGAAAACCGGACTCGGCAGATTACCCGGTCGTGGAAGGGGTAGTGAGCGATGGACTCCAGGGCCACGAGCGGGCGCAGGTAGCAGCGCTCGACCAGCGCCGTCAGGGGCCCCAGCCAGCTCACCGGGGCGCGAGGATCCGGTCAGCGTCGAGGCGGCCGGCCTCGACCGCCGCGCGGAACGTCTCCATCGTCTCCAGCACGCCCTCCTCGAACAGCGTCAGGCGGACCTCGCCCAGGCGCGCCTCGAGCGCCGACGAGTCGAACTCGCTCGGGAAGTCGAGCGGGGAGGGATCGTATGTGATGTCCGCGTCCGCCCCGATCACGGCGACGACCTCTTCCATGGTCCGGGTCTGCACCGGCAGCGTGTACGTGTCGCTGCCGCCGCCGTCGGCGCTGGCCCGCGCCGCGGCGATGAAGGCGGCGGCCACGTCGCGTGCGTGGTGGTATCCGGCCGAACCGCCCCAGGGCACGTGGTAGGGCCGGCCGAGCGCGGCCGCCAGCATGGCCAGCGTCGGGCTGGACGTGAGGCCCTGGTCGCGGCCCGGGCCGTACACCACCGCGCCGCGCAGGCCGATGGCCGCCACCCCGTAGTCGCGGTCGTACACGCGCGCCATCCACTCGTCCGCCAGCTTGTACGCGCCGTACAGGGTGGTCGGCGCGGCCGGCGCGTCGTGCGGCAGCGGGCCGGGCCCATACCGGGCCGCCGGCCCGTAGACGGCGATCGAGCTGGCGAACGAGACGCCGCGGAGCCGGTTGGGCAGGGCGCGCGCCGTCTCCAGCACGACGGCCATGCCCTCCACGTTCACGCGGGCGCCGAGCGTCGGGTTGGCTCGGACGAACGGGACCTGCAGCGCGGCCAGGTGCACGACGTGCGTGATCCCGTGCTCCGCGGTCGCGCGGGTGAACTCGGCGCCGTCCGTCACGTCGCTGCGCACCAGCGGTACGCGTTCCTCCAGTGTCGGGTCGATCACGCGCCAGCGGGCGGCGTCCCGCGCCAGGTCGGTGGCCACCACGGCCGTGCCGGCGTCAGCCAGCAGTTTCACCGTCCAGGCGCCGATGCAGCCCAGCGCGCCGGTCACGATGAAGCGCTCTGTTTCGTCCGCCATTTCCGCCATGTGTACCATCACGGCGTCGTGGACGTGATGCGCGCGGGCCGCCTGGTCGGGCCGGGCCGCGTCGAGGTGGATCGAGTTCCGGTCCCGTCGCCGCAGGCCGGCGAGGTGCTGCTGCGCACGCTGGGCGCCTCGATCTGCGGCAGCGACGTCCACACCGTGTTCAACCGGGACCACGAGGAGTTCTCCCACCCGCCCGGCTTCCCCGGCCACGAGAGCGTCGGCGAGGTGCTGGAGAGCCGGTCCCCCCGTCACGCCGCCGGCGACCTGGTGCTGGCGACGCCGGTGCCGTCCACCTCGCGCGCGTTCGCCGACCGCCAGGCCGTGGCGGACGCGTTCCTGGTGCCGCTGCCGGCCGACGCCGACGTGGAGACGGCGATGATGGCCCAGCAGCTGGGCACGGTCGTCTTCGCGCTGAAGCGCTTCTGGCCGGGCCCGGCCGGCGAGACCGCCGCGGTGATCGGCGCCGGCTCGGCCGGCCTGCACTTCACGCAGCTCCTGCGCCGCGCCGGCTTCGGCCACATCGTGGTGGCGGACCGGCACGCCCACCGGCTGGACGCCGCGCGGGCGCTCGGGGCGGACGTCACCGTGCTGGCGCCGGCCGAGTCGGTGGTCGAGGCCGTGATGGACCTGACCGCGGGCCGCGGCGCGGACCTGGTGGTCGAGGCGGCCGGCCGGGACGCCACGCGGGTCCTGGCCCTGCGCGCGGTGGCCGATGCCGGCCGCGTCGGCTACTTCGGGCTGCCCGAGCGAGGCGGCGACATGACGTTTCCGTACGGCGAGGTCTTCCGCCGGCGGCCCACGATCGAGGTCAGCGCGGGCGCCCAGCTGGAGCCGGGGCTGGCGTCGTTCCGCGAGGCCGTCGAGCGCATCGCAAGCGGCGAGCTGGACGTGTCACGGCTGGTCACCCACCGCCTCGGCATCGAGCGGCTGCCGGAGGCGCTCGCGCTGGCCCGCGAGGGCGACGCCGCGATCAAGGTCGCGATCGACTTCGACTGAGACGGCGTGGCGAAACCGATCTGCAATAGGGAGATTCGTCTGGCGAATCGCCCATATTCCCACTCGAATAAGGGAGATCCGCCGGACGAATCTCCCTCATTCCCACCCGAGCGATGGAGGTGCGTGGGGCGCCGGCCCGGCGCGGACGCGGCACCCCGCTGCGTGGGAACTGGGTGGGACCAACGGTTGCGGGCTCCGATTGTGTCCGCCGAGCCCCATCCCGCAGATGAGACCGGCGTGAGAGTGCTCTCATGGAGGGCGAGTGGAATCGCCCCTCAGCGCAGGTTCACCGTCACGCTCTTGATCTGGGTGAAGCTCTCCAGCATCCCCTCCAGCGAGAACTCGCGACCGATCCCGCTCTGCTTGAAGCCGCCGTAGGACTGGCCCGGCAGCTGGCCCGTGCCCTGGTTGACCTGCACCCAGCCCGACTCGATCGCGTGCGCGGTGCGCAGCGCTCGCGTCACGTCCCTGCACCACACGTACGCGGCCAGGCCGTAGTGACTGTCGTTGGCCATCCGCACGGCCTCCCGCTCGTCGCTCCACGGGATCACCACGAGCACCGGACCGAAGATCTCCTCGCGCGCGATCCGCCAGTCGTTCCCGACGCCCGCGAAGACCGTCGGCTGCACGAAGTAGCCCTCCGCCAGATCGCCGTCGGTCGGCGGCAGGCCTCCGAGCACCAGCCGCCCGTCGCGCTGGCGCATCCCATCCTCGATGTAGGAGCAGACGCGGTCGAACTGGCGGCGGTTGATGATGCTGCCCATGTCGGTCGCCTCGTCGAGCGGGTCGCCGATCTTCAGCGCGCCCAGCCGGTGCAGCAGGCGGTCCAGGAACGAGTCGGCGATCGACTCGTGCAGGAACAGGCGCGATCCAGCGGTGCACGACTGGCCCTGGCGAGTGAAGCGCATGCCCGCGATGACGCCGTCGGCGGTGCGGTCGTCGTCTGAATCGGGGAACACGATGGCGGGCGACTTGCCGCCCAGCTCGAGCGAGACGGGCGCGATGCGCTCGGATGCCGCCCGCATCACCAGCCGGCCCACCTCGGTCGACCCCGTGAAGGAGACCTTGGCGACGCCCGGGTGGGCTGCCAGCGGCGCCCCGCACTCCTCGCCGTAGCCGGTCAGGACGTTGAGCACACCCGCCGGCAGGTGCTCGGCGCAGATGCGCGCCAGCTTCAGCACCGTCAGCGGCGCGTCCTCGGCCGCCTTCAGCACCAGCGTGTTCCCCGCGGTGATCGCCATCGCGATCTTGAGCGCGGCCAGGAGCAGCGGCGAGTTCCACGGGATGATGGCGCCGACGACCCCGATCGGCTCCCGCCGGCTGTAGCTCAGCAGCTCCTCGCCCAGCGGGATGACCGCGCCCTTCAGCTCGCTCGCCACGCCGCCGAAGTAGCGGAAGACCTCGGCCGTGTTCTTCACTTCCGGCCGCGCCTGGGGGCGGATCGCGTTGCCCGTCTCGGTGGCCAGCAGCGTCGCCAGCTCTTCGGCGCGCTGCTCGACGTCGGCGGCGATCTGCAGCATCAGCCGGCCGCGCTCGCGCGGGGCGACCGACCGCCAGAACTGGAACGCCCGCGCCGCCGCGCCGACCGCGAGCTCGACGTCCGCCGCCGTGCCGCGCGGCACCTCCGCGATGACGCAGCCACGCCGCGCCGGGTTCTCGACCGCCAGGAAGGCGCCCCCCACGCTCTCGCGCCACTCGCCGTCCACGAGCATGGGCTCGCGCGCGACGTCCAGCCGTGGCTCCGCGGGCTCGGCCGCGGGCAGCGAGCCGTTCGCCGCGACACGCTGGTCCCACAGTGGCGCCTCCGGCCCTTCCAGCAGCTTGGCGACGGCCGACATGTCGAGCTTGCCGTACCCGTGGCGGCTGGCCATCCCGTACAGCTGGTGCGCGACCGCGCCCAGCGTCAGCGGCAGCCCGAGGTCAGCGCCGGCGCCGAGCGCCAGGCCGAGGTCCTTGTGCATCAGGTCGACCATGAACCCGGGAGCGAAGTCCTGGTTGACTGGAGCGCCCGGCACCAGCCCCGGCACGGGCGTGTTGCGCAGCGACCAGCAGTTGCCCGAGCTGTTCTGAATCACCTCGAGGAGGACGGCGGGGTCGGCGCCGCCCCGGATCCCGAGCGCGAATGCCTCGGCGACCGCGACCATCGAGGTGCCGGCGAGAAGGTTGTTGGCGAGCTTCACCGTCTCGCCCATCCCGATGGGGCCGCAGTGGACGACGCGCGTGCCCAGCGCCCGGAGCAGGTCCCGCTGCGCTTCCAGGTCCGCCGCGTCGCCGCCGACCATGATCGTCAGCGTCGCGTCGCGGGCGCCGACCGAGCCGCCGCTGACCGGGGCGTCGAGCATCCGGCAGCCGCGCGCCGTCACCGCCTCCGCCACGCGCCGGGTGGTAGCGGGGTCGATCGTGCTCATCTCCAGGACCGCCGCGCCCGGGCGCAGTCCCTCGACGGCGCCGTCGGGACCGAGCATCGCGGCCAGGACGTGGCGCGAGGCCGGCAGCATGGAGATCACGACGTCGGCCCCGTCCGCCGCGTGGCGCGCGGAGCCCGCCCCCTCGCCGCCCTTTGCTTCCAGGGCTCGCAGGCGCGCCGGATCAACGTCGTACCCCCGCACCACATGGCCCGCCGCGAGCAGGTTGCTCGCCATCGGCAGGCCCATCGTCCCCAGGCCGATGAAGCCGACGCTCTTGCCCATCCTCCTGCTCCTCCCTGCTGTCGAATCCGGTCCTCCCTACGTTAGAGAAGCGGACCGCTGCTCCGTGCGGAGCGAGTACCGGACGGGCATGAAGAGGTAGACGTAGTCGTCGCGGCCGACGCGGCGGACCGAGAACGCGCCGAGCGGCCCGTTCAGGTGCAGCTCGACCCGCTCGTCGGTGCCCAGTGCGGGGCAGTCGAGCAGGTAGCGCGCGTTGAACGCCACGCTGGTCTCCAGGCCCTCCACGTCGGCCTCCAGCTCGGTGCGCGCGGACCCGACGTCGACGGTGGCCGCCGAGAGCAGGATCGAGCGGGGCGTGACGTCCAGCCGCACCACGTTGGCGCTGGTCTCGGCGAACGGGGTCAGCGCCCGCAGCCGGGCGCCGAGCTGTGGCGCCGCGACCGTCACCCGGGTCCCCGAGGCGTCTGGCACGAGCCGGCGGAGGTTCGGATAGGCGCCGTCGATGACGCGCGAGGCGAGTTCCACGCCCGGCGCCCGCAGGACGACCTGGTTGCCGGTGGCGCTCACGGACAGGTCGAGGTCGCCGTCCACCGCCCGGAACAGCCGGACCGCCTCGGCCAGCGCCCGGGCCGGGAGCGTGATGCCTCCCGCGGTCAGCGGCGGCACCGCCGCGTCGACGTCCACCGCGCGGACGGCTAGGCGGTGCCCGTCGCTGGCGAGCAGTGCCAGCCGGCCGCCGGCCGTCTCCAGCCTGACGCCGGTCAGGACCGGACGCGCCTCGTCCGTGGAGGCGGCCACCAGGGTGTCGGTCACGGCGCCCAGCAGCCGCGGCGCGGGCAGCCGCAGGCTGTCCCGGGCATCGCCCGCGGTGATGGGCGGGAACTCGTCGCCGGGGACCCCGTTGATCTCGGTGCTGAACGAGTCCGAGCGCAGCACGAGCCGGCTGCCCGGCTCCTCCAGCGCGAGCCGCAGCTCCTCCCGCGGCAGCGCGCCGGTGTACTCGGCGAGCAGGCGGCCGGGCACCGCGACGGCGCCCTCCTCGACCACCTCGGCGGGAAGCGTGCGGAGGATGGCGAGCTCGAGGTTGGTCGCGGTGAGCCGGAGCCCACCGTCGGTGGTCTCCAGCAGCACCATGCCGAGCACGGGCAGGCTCGTCCTCGACGCAGCCGCCCGCATCACGACCGCGAGCGCGCCCGCCAGGTCGGCCGAATCGCAGATGAGCCTCATGCGACCGATCCTACGCGGTGGCGCGATATCCTGTGGACATCGTGACATTGAGATATCGCGTGCCGCACGTCAAGGTCCCGATCGCGTTTCCGGAGGAGTTGTACGAGTGGGTGCGGGAGACCGCGTTCCGGCGCCGCGAGCCGATGGCCCAGCTGGTCCGGGAGGCGGTCGAGGAGCACCGGCGCCGGCTGGACCCCCAGCTCGACCTGCCCCTCGCCCGCCGGTGAGCGACAATCTCACGCCGTGACACCGGCCGAGGAGCTGCGACACATCCACGAGGGGGCCGCCGGCGAGGCGCCGCCCGCCGAGCTCGACACGCTGGAGGCGCCGGGCGGCGACGGCGCGCTGGCCCGGACGCGCGAGGTGCTGGAGGCGGTGATCGGTCGCGACGGCGGCGAGTGGCCGACCGCCGGCGAGTGGCGGTCCCTCCTCCCCGCGTGGTTCGTCGCGGCCTGTGTGGACGACGCCGAGGTCCAGGACTGCGTGCTCGACAGGTGGTCGCTGCGTGCGTGGACGTACTGGTTCCAGCCCGACCACCGGCAGTGGCGCTGGTGGGACGCCCGAGTCGCGGACGGGCGGGTGGTTGTGGAGCTGCTCGTCCTTCAGCGGCCGTACCTCCGTGGCGCGCTGGAGTGGCTGCTGCAGGTCGCCCGTGCCGCTTGAGTCCGGCGAGACGAACGCGGGGCTGCGCCTGAGCGGCGAGCGGCTCGGCGGCGAGCGCCTGCGCATGGCGGACCTGCGCCACTGCCACCTGGTCGACTGCGACCTGTCCAACGCCGAATGGGAGCGGTGCAGCTTCGACGAGGTGGTGTTCGAGCGCTGCCGGCTCACGGGCTTCCGGCTCACCGACTGCCGGGGCGCGGACGTGGTGCTGCGCGACTGCCAGGCCCGCTACCTGCAGGTCGATCGGTGCCGGCTGGAGGCCATGCGGTTCGAGCGCTGCCAGCTGCCCGAGTCGAGCCTGATGGCGAGCGAGCTGCCGCGCGCCGCGTTCGTCGACTGTGACTTGTCGCTGAGCGTCCTGTCCGGTTCGCGGCTCCGGGGGGTGGACCTGCGCGGGTGCGACATCGGCGGCATCCGGGCGACGCTCGACGACCTGGCCGGCACCATCATCGACCCCGAGCAGGCGGCGGCGCTGCTGCTGGGCCACGCGGACATCCGCGTGGTCTCACTGGGGGTGGAGCTGGGAGAGTAGTCAGCCTGATCCCTCCCCCCTCGCGGGGGAGGAGGGCCCCCCAGGGCCCGGAGGGGGGGTCGCTGAGGAGAGCGCCCCCCAGTCCCTCCCCCCTCGCGGGGGAGGAGGGCCCCCCCGGCCCGGAGGGGGGTCGCTGAGAAGAGGCCCACTGCTGAATGCATTCCCCTGCTCTGAGCGCTGGTTGCTGGAGTGGTCAGCCTGGTCCCTCCCCCCTCGCGGGGGAGGAGGGCCCCCTAGGGCCCGGAGGGGGGGTCGCTGAGCAGAGCCCCCCCAGTCCCTCCCCCCTCGCGGGGGAGGAGGGCCCCCCAGGGCCCGGAGGGGGGGTCGCTAAGAAGAGCCCCA
>DASQZW010000230.1:0-16005 GCA_035638495.1 Terriglobales bacterium | reverse complement strand
CCCAGCGACCCGGCCGGCTCCCCCCCGGTCACCGCCACGCCCGCCGAGAGCACCCGGTGCGTCGGCATCACATGCAGCCCTGGGTCAGCCACGTCCGTCAGCAGCGCCAGCGTGAAGCGGGCGGCGGCGTCGCCGCCTCCGCCGATCTCCTGCGCATAGGCGAGCGTGGTCTCGTACCGATGATGGCCGTCCGCGATCAGCACGGAACGGTCGGCCAGGTGGCGGCCGACGCCCGCCAGCCACACGGGATCGGTGATCCTGCGCAGCACGTGGCTCTCGGCTCCGAACGTGAAGGCGCACTCCTGGCCGGCCGGCGCCGCGTCGAGCAGGGGGCGCAGGCCCTCGGCGAGGAACCAGAGCGGCTCCAGGGACGCTTCGGTAGCACGGAGCAGCGCCAGGCGGTCCTCCTTGGGCCCGCGGTGCGTGCGCTCGTGGGGCAGGACGACGCGGTCGGCGTAGGGCACGAGCCGGAGCACAGCGATCACGTCCAGCCGGACCCGGCCCTCGAGCTCCGTCCGGTGCAGATACATCGCGGGCTCCGCCTCGCGGACAAGCACGCCCTCCGCGATCCAGTCGTGCAGCAGGCGGGCGGCGCCCTGGTAGTCGCCGCCGGGCCGGGTCAGGCGCACCACGTTGTGGGGTGAGCGGGCGCGGTACTCGGCGACCTGCTCGTCGCTCAGCACGTCGTACGGTGGGGCGACCACCGGTTCGAGCGGCTCCGCGTACCGCAGGCTGTGGAACGGACGAACGTCAGCCAATGACGCCCAGCTCGACGTAGCGCAGGTCGGACATGGCCGACACACCGCGCAGCCGCTCCAGGACCGCGTCGCCGACCGGGTCGTCGACGGTCAGGATCATCATGGCCATCCCGCGCGGCGCCTCCCGGCCGAGCTGCATCGACGCGATGTTCACGTCGTTCGCGCCCAGCACCGTGCCGATCTCGCCGATCACGCCGGGCCGGTCCTCGTGCCACGACACCAGGAACCGGCCCTCGGGAACGAGGTCCATGCGGTACGGGCCCACGCGGGTCAGCCGCGGCTCGCCTGACAGCGCGGTGCCCTCGATCTCGTGGCCGTCGATGCGCAGCGTCAGGCGGTTCGGGTCGCCGGCGGCCGCGACCGGCATCCGGCGCTCGACCAGCCGCAGGCCGCGGTTTCTCGCCACCAGCCGCGCGTTGACCGCGTTGATCCGGTCCTCCGTGAACGGCTGGCAGACCCCGCGGATCGCCGCGGCCGTCACCAGGGAGACGTCACGCTCGGCGAGCTCGCCATGGAACTCGATCTCGAGCTGGCCCACCCGCCCGCTGACCAGCTGCACGTGCAACGACGCCAGCCGCTCGGCCAGCGCCGCGTAGGGGCGCAGGAACGCCATCTCTTCGGCCGGCAGCGACGGCGCGTTGACGGCATACCGGGGCAGCTCCCCGCGCAGGACCGCCAGCACCTCCTCCGCAACGTCGAACGCGACCGAGGCCTGCGCCTCCACCGTCGAGGCGGCGATGTGCGGCGTAGCGATGAAGTTGGGCAGCGACAGCAGCGGGTTCTCCCGGACGGGCTCCTCGATGAACACGTCGGCCGCGGCGCCGGCCAGCCGGCCGTCGACCAGCGCGCGATACAGCGCGGTCTCGTCGACGATCCCGCCCCTGGCCGCGTTGACCAGGCGCGCGCCGGGCCTGGCCATGGCCAGCACCCGCGCGTCCACCAGGTTGCGCGTGCCCTCGACCAGTGGCGCGTGAATGCTGACGAAGTCGGCGCGCCCGAACAGCTCCTCGAGCCCGACGAGCTCGACGTTGAACTGCTCGGCGCGCTCGGGCGGGACCGCCGGGTCGTAGGCGATCACCTCCATCTCCAGGCCCTGCGCCCGCTTGGCGACCTCCGAGCCGATGTTGCCCAGCCCGACGATGCCGAGCGTCTTGCCGCGGATCTCGACGCCGACGTATTTCGACCGCAGCCACTCTCCCCGATGGACCGAGGCGTCGGCCTGGGGGATGTTGCGCGCCAGCGCGAGCAGCAGCCCGACAGCGTGCTCGGCCGCGGCGACGATGTTCCCGCGGGGCGCGTTGACGACCAGAATGCCCTTACGGGTGGCGGCCGCGACGTCGATGTTGTCGACGCCGACGCCGGCGCGGCCGACGACCTTGAGCGCCGCGCCGGCCTCCAGGACCGGCGCCGTCACCTTCGTTTCGCTGCGCACCACGAGCGCGTCGAAGCCGCCGACGGTCTCGATGAGCGCCGCCTCGGGCAGCTTCGTGCGGACATCGACATCGGCTGCTTCGCGCAGGCGCACGAGCCCGTCCTCCGCGAGCGGATCGGCGACCAGGATTCTCGCGCGCGCCATCAGACCGGTGCGGTGGCGGCCTCCTGCGCCAGGTGCGACGTCGCCGCGGCGAGCGCGCGTCCGTCCGCCGGGGCGACGTCCAGCTCGTCCAGCGCGCGCTCCATGGCCCAGAGGACCTGCACCACGTCGGCGTCGGTGACCGCGCCGAGGTGGCCGACGCGCAGCATCTGGCCGGTCATCTTGCCCTGGCCGCCGGCGATGACGACGCCGTACTTCGTGCGCAGCACCTTCCGGAACGCCGAGACGTCGAGGCCGGGCATCGGGACGGCGCTGGTGACGGTGGCCGACCGGAACCCCTCGGCAGCGAACAGCTGCAGGCCGAGCGCGGCCAGCCCGGCCTCGGTGGCGTCCGCGAGCCGGCGGTGGCGGGCGTACACGTTGTCCAGCCCCTCCTCCTCCATCATCCGGATGCCCTCCTGGACCGCGTAGAGGACGCTCACGGCCGGCGTCCAGGGTGTGGACCCGTTCTCCGCGTTCTTCCTGGCCTGCCGCCAGTCGAAGTAGTAGCGCGGCGAGCGACAGCGCTCCGAGAGCTCCCAGGCGCGGTCGTTGACCGTCACGAAGGAAATGCCCGGAGGCGCCATCCACCCCTTCTGGCTGGCGCTGACGGCCACGTCCACGCCGAGCTCGTCGACGCCGATGCGCATCGAGCTGACCGACGAGACCCCGTCCACCGCCACGACCCGGCCTGCGTCGTGGGCGACGCGGACCAGGCCGGCCAGGCCGTTGGTCACCCCGGTCGACGTCTCGTTGTGGGTCAGCAGGACGACGCGCGCCTGCGGGTGCGCGGCCAGCACCTCGGCCAGGTCGGCGGGGTCGACCGGCTGGCCCCACTCGGCCTCCAGCCGGACCAGGTGCGCGCCGTAGGCCGCCGCCATGCCCGCGAAGCGCTCACCGAAGTTGCCGCACATCGCGGCCACGACCTCGTCGCCCGGCGAGAGCAGGTTCGCGATCGCCGACTCGAGGCCGCCGCTGCCGGAAGCGGTGAGGACCAGGAGGTCGCCGGACGTCTCGAACACGCGCCTCGCGCCCTCCGTGACGCTGGCCAGCAGCTCCGCGAACTCCGGTCCGCGGTGGTCGATCATCGGCCTGCTCGCAGCCCGGACCACCCGCTCTGGGAGCGGGGTCGGCCCGGGGATACGGAGCTGTTGCTGGTAGATCATGGGGTCTCCCGTGTGGTCAGCGTTGGGTGTCCGTGGTGAACGGCAGCAGGGCGATCGAGCGCGCCCGCTTCAGCGCGTGCGTCAGCGGCCGCTGGTGCTTCGCGCACGTTCCGGTGATCCGGCGGGGCAGGATCTTGCCGCGCTCGGACAGGAACCGGCGGAGGCGGCTGACCTCCTTGTAGTCGATGTAGTCGATGCGCTCGACGCAGAAGGCGCAGACCTTGCGGTTCGACCGCTTGGGCCGGCCGTCCCTTCGATCGGACATCGGTGGCACTTGTGTGGCTCTCCTTAACTCCCTCCCCCCTCGCGGGGGAGGGTTGGGGTGGGGGGATCAATCTTCCTCAGAACGGAATGTCGTCCGGGTCGACGTCGCGGACGCTCGCGCCGGGGTCGTCGGCGGGCGGAGGCATTTCCTCGGCGCCCATGCCGCCGCCACCGCCGGAGGCCCGCGTCTCCAGGAACTGCACGTCGTTGGCCACGACTTCCGTGGTGCGCCGTTTCTGCCCGTCCTGGCCCTCCCAGGAGCGGGTCTGCAGCCGGCCCTCGACGTAGACCAGCGAGCCCTTCCTGGTGTACTGAGCAACGATCTCGGCCAGGCTCCGTTTGCCGATGTTCCAGGCGACGATGTTGTGGTAGTCGGTGAACTCGCGCCGGTCACCGCCGTCGCCGGGCGGCGCGTAGCGGTTGGTGGCGATGCTGAACGACGTGACCGGCTGCCCGCTGGGCGTGTAGCGCATCTCGGGGTCGCGGGTCAGGCGCCCGATCAGCATCACCTTGTTGAGGTTGCTCATGTCTCGACGGCCTCCTCCTCGGCCACTCCGGCAGCGACGGGCTGCGGAGCGGGTGCCTCCTCCGCCTGCTGGGCGGCCTTGGGCTTGCGGCGGGCCTTGATCTCCGGCTTGCGCACGACCAGATGGCGGAAGACGGTGTCGGAGATCTTCAGGGTGCCTTCCAGCTCCGGCACGCGGGCCGGGTCGATCTGGAAGTCCGTGAGGACGTACTGGCCCTCCCGGAGGTGACGCACCTCGTACGCGAGGCGCCGGCGACCCCAGACGTCGGTCTTCTGGGTCGCGCCGCCGAGGCTGTCGATCAGCTTGTCGACGGTGGCGATGGCCGCCTGGAGCTGCTCCTCGTCGAGCTCCGGGCGGACGATGTACAGGATTTCATAATCCCTCAGCAAGGGTCGTTCTCCTCTCTATGGGATCAGGCCCCGACAGGGCACGGCAGGACGGCCGGCGGGACCAGAAAGGACCGCTGTATTTTATGGCAGACGGAGGGAAGCGTGCCCAAGAACACAGTCCGATCGAAGGGGAAGAACGCTCAGAAGCGCCCGGTGGCGCGCCGCCGTGAATGGCCGGTGATGCCGATCACCGTGGGCAGCGTGTTCACGGTGATCTTCCTCGCGCTCGTCGTCGCGTATTACATCGCGTCGCGCGGCCCGGGCGGCGTCAATGGCCAGCCGGTTGCGAACATCAAGTGCGACGCGGGTGAGCAGCTGGCGGTCCACTACCACGCGCACCTGACGATCGTGTACCACGGCACGCCGGTCTCGATCCCCGCGAACACCGGCATCCTCCAGGCCCAGAACTGCTTCTACTGGATGCACACCCATACGACGTCCGGCATCATCCACATCGAGGCGCCCAAGGACTCGGCGAACCGGCAGTTCACGACGGCCGACTTCTTCGCCATCTGGAACCAGCCGCTGAGCAGCAAGCAGGTGGCGACCTTCCCGGTCGGCAAGGGCGATCAGCTCAAGATGTGGGTCGATGGGAAGCCGTACACCGGCGACCCGCGCAAGATCGTGCTGAAGTCGCACACGCAGGTGGTCATCGAGATCGGGCCGCCGCTGACCGACCCGCCGCCCACGTTCGACTGGACCTCCTCGGACGCCACGTCGGAGGCCGGCTCGGGCGGATAGCGCGAGGCGGGGCGACCGGGCCGGCTTCCTCCCCCGCGAGGGGAGGGGTTCCTCTACTCCTCGTCCTCTTCGGGCAGTGGGTCCGAGTCGGCGGCCGCCGGGTCCGCCTCCCGGAGGATGCGGGCCGCGCGAAAGTGCTCGAGCGCCAGGTCGCGCTGCCCTTCGCGCAGGGAGCGGTCGGCCAGCCGCAGGTGCGTGCCCGCGTCCCGGATCGCCCGGCGGCCCGCCCGGACCTCCCGGAGCCGGCGCAGCCGGTCCCGGTCCTCGCGCTTCCGCAGCAGCGGCTCCTCGGCGTCGAGGAGACGGGTCGCCTCCTCCGCCCGGCCCTGGTCGCGCAGCGCCTCCGCGGCGCAGATGCGCGCGTCGCTGCCCAGCGTCATCCGCTCCTGGAGGGCGGGCTCGACCAGCGCCAGCGCCCGCTTGGCGTTGCCCTGCAGGAGCGCCAGGCGCGCCCGCTCCACCGCAAGCTCGAGGTCCATCACGCGCACCGAGCCATCGACCAGGTAGTCGACCGGCGCCCCCAGCCTGCTGGCGATCACGCGCAGGAGGCGCGTCGAGGGCATGCTGCGGCCCATCTCGACCTGGTTGAGGAAGGCGCGGGTGAAGTCCTGCCCGGCGACCTGCGCGAGCGTCATCCCACGCTCCTGTCGGAGCCGCCGAATGCGCTGCCCCAGGGTCTCCTCGCCGTCCGTTCCGGAGGTCCTAGCCTCGTTGTTGTGGATATCTACTCCTCGAAATCGCAGGTTCTCCCGGTTTGTGCACGGATTATCCCCAACCTGTGCGAACAGCGCCACAACTGCGTCACAACCCGGAGCCTGTTGAACTACAGATAGTCGGCGGGGTCGAGGCTGCGGGGTAACGTCGTGAAGTTCTGGAAGCCGTCAGCCGCGACCATGCCGGTGTCCTCGACCCGCACGCCGCCGAGCCCCGTCTGATACAGCCCGGGCTCGACCGTGACCACGTCGCCGGCCAGCAGCGGGTAGTCCAGGTCGCGCAGCTGCGGCGCCTCGTGGACATCGAGCCCGACGCCGTGGCCCGTCGAGTGGGTCATTCGCGGCGCGCTCGGGTCACCCTCGAAGCCCTTCGTCGCCGAGCCGAAGCCGCGATCGAGCAGCCGCCGGCAGACGGCGTGGTGGACGTCGCGGCCGTTCGCGCCCTCCCGGAGCAGCTCGACCGCGGCGTCCAGCGCCTCCACGCAGGTGTCGTGCATGCGCTGCACCAGGTCCGACGGCTGTCCGGCGACGACCGTCCGGGTGAGATCGCCGTGGTAGTGCGTGGACATCCCCATCGGGAAGATGTCGATGATGACCGGGGCGTTCGCCCGGATCGGACCGGCCCCGCGGAAGTGGGGCAGGGCGCATTCGGGCGAGCCCGCGACGATCATCTCGCTCGCCGTGTACCCGATCTCGTTGAGCGCCGCCTGGGCCCGCGCCATCAGCCGTTCGGACGTGAGCGGGCTGCCGTCCAGCCAGAGCAGGCCGTCGCGCTGCGCCTCGGCCGCCGCGAGCTGAGCGATGACCTCCACGCATGCGGCCTCGGCGGCACCCTGGGCCGCCCGGATGCAGTCCGCCTCCTCCGCGCTCTTGCGCCGGCGTTCGTCCAGGAACAGCCGGTGGTCGATCTCGGGCTCGACCCCGGCCGCCCGAAGTCCGACGTAGGCCGCCGCCGGCAGCAGCGGCGAGACGCGCACCTCCGACAGAGCGCGCTCTGCGAGCACCCGCCGGGCCAGGTCGACCCAGGTGGCCATCGTGTCCTGCCGCTCGGACCACCCGGCCTCTTCCCGGTCGCGGATGCGGCGCGCCCGGCCCTCGCGGCGCGCCCGGTCCAGCTCCATGCCGGACACCATCAGCTCGTCGTCGCCCGGGGCGAAGCGCAGGTACAGCGCCTGCTCGATCGACAGGTGGCACGCGTACAGGAACTCGGCGTCGTCGTGTCCACGCGACAGCAGCAGGAGTGGCTTCACGGCAGAAGACTACCCCTCGCGCCGCCGGGACCGCAGCCGCACCTGGCTCTCGACGACGGCGGCGACGATGGCCGCCAGCGCCGCCGGCGCCTCCGCTTCGAGCTCGGCCTGGACCTGGTCGGCCAGCGCGCTCGGGAGCTGCTGCCGGAGGAGCTCGAGCTGGTGCTCGTACACGGCGCCCAGGCTCGTCGCCGGGTTCGGCCCGTCGAGGCCGAGCGACTCCTGCAGCTGGTAGCCGTCGCGGAACGTGACCGGGTAGCCCTGGCGGCGCAGCACGCCGAGGTCGCGGAACAGCGTGCTCTCGGACACGGCCGCGCGGCTGGCGAGCTGGTTGGGCTTCAGGCCGGGCTCGCGGATGACGGCCGCCAGGATCCGCATCCGCCGGGCGAATCGCACCGCGCGCGTGAGCCCGCGCGTCCGCCGGCGCCTCGGCCTGCGCGGTGCCGGAGCCTGGGCTGCCTCGGCCTGCATACGCACACATTGAAGCAGCGTCGCGGCTCATGGTGGGCCTGTTTGCTTAGCATGAGATCTCGATGGTGGGGTCCCGAGCGCCCGCGGACCTGGCGGCGCTGCGGGCGAACGTCGTGGCCAGGGCTGAGGCCCACGGCGTGCGGCTCGTGCGCTTCCTCTATTGCGACCACGACGGCATCATTCGCGGCAAGGCCAGCGGCGCCTCGCGCCTCGACGACCGCCTGAACGGCGGCATCGGCCTGACGGTCGCGATGCAGGCGTTCACCCTGCTCGACCGGCTCGCGACCGTGGATGGCATGGGACCGGTCGGGGAGATTCGGCTGGTCGCCGACCCGGAGACGTTCGTCGTCGCGCCGTACGCCCCGCACACCGGCGTCGTCCTGGTCGACATGCTGACGACCGACGGTCAGCCGTACGCGGCCGACGGCCGGCAGTTCCTGCGCCGGATGATCGAGTGGGCGGCCGCGCACGACCTGGAGATCGTGGCCGCGTTCGAGCCCGAGTGGACGCTGGTCGCGCCGCGCGATGACGATCTGGAGCCGTTCGACCGCAGCCTCTGCTTTTCGAGCCAGGGCATGCAGGGTCCGGCCGCGTTCATCGACGACGTCGTGGCCGCGCTCGACGCGCAGGACCTCACAGTCGAGCAGTACTACCCCGAGCTCGGGTGGGGCCAGCAGGAGCTCTCGATCCGGCACGCCCCGGCGCTGCGCGCCGCGGACCGGCACGTGCTGTACCGCGAGACGGTGCGCGGTATCGCCCAGCGCCACGGCCTCGCGGTCTCGTTCGCGCCCAAGCCCTGGCCGGATCAGCCGGGCAACGGCTGCCACCTCCACTTTTCGGCGTGGGACCCGCTGGGAGCGAACCGGTTCGCCGGGCCCGGCGAGCCGCACGGCCTGTCGGAGATGGGCCGGCACTTCCTGGCCGGGGTGCTCGACCACCTGCCGGCGCTGCTGGCGCTGACCTGCGCCTCGGTCAACTCCTATCGCCGGCTGCAGCCGCAGATGTGGGCCTCGGCGTACCGCGCCTGGGGCCCGGACAACCGGGAGGCCGCCCTGCGCGTCGCCTCGACCTTCCACGGCCAGGAGTCCGAATCGGCCAACGTCGAGCTCAAGGCCTGCGATTCCAGCTCGAACCCGTACCTGGCGCTGGGCGGCGTGATCGCCGCCGGCCTGGACGGGATCGACCGCGGGCTGGAACCGCCGCCGCCGGTCATGGTCGATCCGCATTCGCTCGGCGAGGCAGGGCGCGCCGCCATCGGCGCGGCCCGTCATCCGACCAGCCTGGGCGAGGCCGTCGCCCACCTGCGGGCGGACCGCGTCCTGATGGACGCGCTCGGCGACCGCCTCGCCACGTCGTACATCGCGGTCAAGGAATCCGACATCGAGGGGTTCGGCGCGGAGGAGGAGTCCTTCGAATACGCGACTCACCGATTCCGGTACTGACGTCGCCCGGTCCAGCCTGCTCGCCGCATGGTCGGCGGTGCCGGCCGTGGACCATCACTGCCATCTGCTCCAGCGCGGATCGGGGGGCCCGGATCCGAACGACTTCCGGGCGTGCTTCACGGAGTCCCGCGATCCCAGGGTCCTGAGCGACCACGTCCCCAACACGCCGCTCTATCGGCTGCTGCTCCGGCGCCTGGCCCCGATCTTCGGCTGCCCGCCCGAGGAGGCCGCGATCCTGCGGGCGAGACGGATGCTGGAGCCCGGCCGCTACGCGCGAGAGCTCATGGAGCTGAGCGGCACCGGTCTGATGCTCGTCGACACCGGCTTCGCCGGCGGGGACACGCTGACGCTCGAGGAGCAGCAGTCGATCGTGCCGATCCCGCAGCGCGAGGTCGTGCGCGTCGAGCCCCTGGCCGAGGACCTGGTGGCGCTGTACCGCCGCCCCGAGGACTGGCTCGACGCGGTCCGCACCGGCCTCAACGAAGCCGTGCGTCGCGGGGCGGTCGCGGTGAAGACGATCGTCGCCTACCGGGCGAGCCTCCGCCTTCGGTGGCCCGACCACGACCTGGTGCGCGCCGAGTACGCGGCGCTTCGCCAGTCGGCGCGAGCGTCGAGCCGCGGGGGCAGGCCGCGGCTGACCGGCGATCCGCTGTGCCACGCGCTGGTCTTCGTCGCCGCGGAGGAGTGCGCCCGGCTGGGCGTGCCCCTCCAGTTCCACTGCGGCATGGGCGACACCGACACGGACCTGGCCGAGGGTTCACCGCTGGGGCTGCGGGCGCTGCTGGTGCACGAGCGGTTCGACCGGCTGCGAGTGGTGCTGCTCCACTGCTATCCGTTCCACCGCGAGGCGGCGTACCTCTGCTCGGTGTACGGCGGCGTGTTCATGGACCTCTCGCTCGCCGTCTGGATGGCCGCCACCGACGGTGCCAGGGCGATGCGCGAGGTAGTCGGCCTCTGCCCGTGGACCAAGCTGCTGTACGCGACCGATGCGTCGCGGCTGCCCGAGGTGTTCGTGATCGCCGCAGAGCTGCACCGTGAGGCACTGGCCGAGGCGTTCGGCGAGCTGGTGGCGCGGCAGCTCCTCACGATGCAGGAGGCGCTCGACGCGGGCCGCCTGGTGCTCTCCGGCAACGCGCGCCAGCTCTATCGCGTGTAAGGAAGCTCACTCGCGGCGCGGCCGTCGGCGCTAGCCGATTTCGTCCCAGCTCGTGTTCGCGGTCGACTCGAACGGGTCGGGTTCGGCCTCCTCCGTGCCGCCGCTCTTGCCCTGGTGGAAGCGGCTGGAGATCATCTGGTAGGCCATCGCCTTCGGGATGCCGAGCTTGGTCAGGGACTTGATCTCGTCCGCCATGACCTTGTCGCGGGCCGCCTCGATGGCGGCGAGGACCTCTTCCACGGTCGCGCTGCGCTTGCCTGGTGCGGTCGCCATGTGCCGACCCGATCATACCCGCGAGCAGCGGATCCCAGCCGGGAACGGGCCATCCGACGGAACGCGAGCATCCAGGTGAATTCCGCCTTAGACTCTGACTCCATGCCCAAGTACGGGCCGGACAAGATCCGGAACGTTGCGATACTCGGTCACTCCCACGAAGGGAAGACCACGCTCGCCGAGGCGATGCTCTTCGCCACCGGCGGCCTCGCCCGCATGGGCTCCACGGACGCCGGAACCGCCGCCCTCGACTTCGAGCCCGAGGAGCAGAAGCGGAAGATCTCCATCAACCTCGCCATCGCGCACGTCGAGCAGGACGGCTACAAGGTCAACCTGCTGGACACACCCGGGTTCTTCGACTTCGTCGGCCAGGTCAACAGCGCGCTGGCCGCGGCCGAGGGCGCCCTGGTGGTCGTGAGCGCCAGCGGCCAGCTCTCGGTCGGCACCGAGATCGCCTGGGAGCGCCTCAACCGCGAGGCGACCCCGCGCGTCGTCGTCGTCAACAAGATGGACAAGGAGAACGCGGACTTCGCGGCCGCGCTCGACGCGCTGCGCGCGCAGCTCGACCCGAAGCCCGTGGCGCTCCAGGTGCCGATCGGCGCCGAGGCGGACTTCAAGGGCGTCGTCGACCTGATGCGGATGAAGGCGTACGTCAGCACGCCGGACGGCAAGGGAGCCGAAGCGCCCATCCCGGCGGAACTGACAGCCATCGTCGAGGAGCGCCGCGAGCAGCTCATCGAGGCGGCCGCGGAGGGCGACGACAGCCTGCTGGAGAAGTACCTCGACGAGGGCACGCTGACCGACGACGAGATCGAGCGCGGTCTCCAGGCCGGCGTGGCCGCCGGTAGGGTCGCGCCCGTCGTCTGCTGCGCCGCGACGAAGATGCTCGGCGTGCGCTCGGTGCTGCGGTCGGTGTGCGACCTCCTGCCGCCCGCCCAGGGCAATCCGGCAGGCCCACCCCGCGCGGTCGTGTTCAGCACGTACGCGGACCCGTTCGGCCGCGTGAGCTACTTCAAGGTGCTGAGCGGCTGCCTTAGATCCGACCAGCACGTGACCAACGTCACGCGCGGCGGCGACGAGCGCCTGGGCCAGTTGTTCTTCCCGCGAGGCAAGGAGCACGTCAACACGCAGGAGGTCTGCGCCGGCGACATCGGCGCCGTCGCGAAGCTCGCGCAGACGCTGACGAGCGACCTCCTCGGCACACCGGACGGCGCCGTGCCCCAGGTCGCGGTGCCGGAGCCCGCGTACACGGTGGCCATCTTCCCGAAGTCGCGCGGCGACGAGGAGAAGATCTCGACCGGGCTCACCCGCCTGTCCGAGGAGGACCCCACGCTGCGGGTCAACCGCAACGAGGAGACGCACCAGATGCTGATCGGCGGCCTCGGCGACGTGCACCTCGACGTGGTCCTGGAGAAGCTCAAGCGCAAGTACGGCGTCGAGGCAACGACCGCTCTGCCTCGAGTCGCGTACCGCGAGACGATCTCCAGCCACGCCCGCGCCGAGGGCCGACATGTGAAGCAGTCGGGGGGTCACGGGCAGTACGGCGTGTGCGTCATCGAGGTCGACCCCACGGCCCGGGGCGAGGGCTTCGTCTGGGAGGACAAGATCTTCGGCGGCTCGATCCCGCAGAACTTCCGCCCGTCGGTGCAGAAGGGCATCGTCGACGCGATGGCGAAGGGCGTGGTCGCCGGCTACCCGATGGAGGACGTGCGCGTCCGCCTCGTGGACGGCAAGGTCCACTCCGTGGACTCCTCCGACATGGCCTTCCAGATCGCCGGCTCGCTCGCGATCCGGAAGGCGGCCATGGAGGCCGGTCCCGTGCTCCTGGAGCCGATCCAGGACGTCGAGATCCGCGTCCCCGACCGCAACCTGGGCGACATCATGTCCGACCTGAACACGAAGCGCGGCAAGATCGCCGGCACCGAGCCGGACGGCAGCTGGCAGGTCGTGCGGGCCAGCGTGCCGGAGTCGGAGCTGCAGCGCTTCGCCCTCGACCTGCGCTCGATCACCCAGGGTCGCGGCTCGTTCGGCGCGAAGTTCTCGCACTACGAGGAACTGCCGGCGCACCTGGCCAAGCAGCTCATCGACGCGTACCAGAAGGAGAACGCGAGCCAGTAGGCGGTTGGGCCGGTCGGGCGGCGACAGATTCGGTGGTCACACCCAGGCCCCCGCGGGGGCTCGTGTACCCGGCTGCCCCAGATCGTGGTTCCGCGCCGAGGACCGGAGGGAGCCCATGGGACATGGGTGACCGAGGACCGCAGAAGCGGGGCCGCGAGGTGGGGCGCATGGGCGCCGAAGATCCGTCGACCGATCGGCCCAACCGCCTGAGCGGGTACGACGCGATCGTGGTCGGCGGCGGCCTGACGGGCGCGGCCATCGCTCGGGATCTGGCGCTGCGTGGGGTCTCCGTCCTGCTGCTGGAGAAGGGGGACTGGGGAGGCGGTGCCTCGAGCTGGACGCTGCACGGCGGCCCCAGGTCGCTGGAGGT
This sequence comes from Terriglobales bacterium, assembly GCA_035638495.1. Lineage (GTDB taxonomy): Bacteria > Chloroflexota > Dormibacteria > Dormibacterales > Dormibacteraceae > CF-161. Next base: position 2,794 of record DASQZW010000230.1, on the reverse strand, counting down.
CGACTGGGACGCGGCGCAGCTGGCCCGCCAGGAGACCGCGCACATCGCGGCCGCCGCCCCGCACCTGGTCCGCCGCAGCGCGATGCTCGTGCCGGTCTTGACTGGGGAGCGGCTGCCGGCCCTGCCCGGATCGGTGCCGCACATGCGGGTCCCCGGCGGCGAGGCGCGCCGCCTGGAGCCCGGCCTCTCGCCGCACGTCACCGATGCGCTGGTGCTGGAGGAGTGGAGCGTGGACCCGCACCGCCTCGCATGGGCAAACGTGCTCGACGCCGTCCGCTCGGGCGCCGATGCGCACAACCACGCGCGGGTCGAGGGGCTGCTCCGCGAGGGCGCCCGAGTGACCGGCGTGCGCTACCAGGCGCCGGACGGGAGCCGGGTGGAGGCCAGGGCGCGCGCGGTCGTGAACGCGGCCGGCCCATGGGCGCCGCAGGTCGCCGCCCTCGCCGGCATCGACGTGCCGCTGCGGCTGGCGAGGGCCGTTCAGGTCGTGTTCGACCGGCAGCTCTCGGGCCTCGCCATCTCCGCCGAGGCGGTGGACGGCGGCGAGGTGGTGCTGCTCCCCCACGGCGGCGTCACGCTGCTCGGCTCGGCGGATACGGACCACTACGGCGATCCCGAAGCGCCCGAGGCGCTGCCGGATGACGTCGACTACCTGGTCCAGGCCGTTGAGCAGGTCTTCCCATCCGTTCGCGACCACCGGCCCGTGCGGGCCGCCGCCTCGGTTCGCGCCGCCCTGTTCCAGTGGAGCACGCCGGCCGGCGACCTCCCCCGACGCTTCGAGGTGATGGACCACGAGCGACGGGACCGCGTACCCGGCCTGTTCACCGCGGCCGGCGGCACGCTCCCGCTGTACCGGCTGGTCGGCGAGCGAACGGCGGACGCGGTGTGCGGACGGCTGGGCGTTCGGGCCGCCGGAACCACCGCGGGGCGGCCCCTGCCCGGCGCGGCCGGGGTCGCGCCTCCGGCGCGTGAGCTGTCTCGCGACCACGGTATCCCGGCGCTGGCCGCGGCCCGTCTCCTCGGCCGGCACGGCAGCGAGGCGACCGAGGTGCTGCAGGACGCGCGCCGCGGCCGGCTCGTGTGCCGCTGCGAGGCGCTCACCGAGGCCGAACTGGTCCACGCGGCGCGCCAGGAGCAGGTGCGGACGCTTGCAGACGCGTTCCGGCGGGTCGGCCTGGCGGCCGGCCCGTGCGGCGGGGCGGCCTGCGTCGAGCGGGCTGCCGAGGTGCTCGGCCGCGAGCTGGGCTGGAGCCTGTCGCAGCGCCGGGACGCGTGCCGCGACTACCAGACATCCGCCTGGCCCGGCCGCGCGCCCGTGCTCGACCGCTGGGGCTGGGCGCAGGAGGAGCTGGCCTACGGCGCCCGCCGCGGCTGGCCCGTTGGCTTATGAGCCGCCGAGCGCAGCATACTCGAGCCAGGCCCCTGTTTCCGGCGACCGCGAAGCTGGCCGAGCTCTGGACTGGCCGGCATCAGAGCGGCCGCCTGTGAGCCGCCGCACCGATCGCCTGCGACTCGCGTGGACCTCCCTGCGTCAGGCGGCGAGTCCGCAGCCGCCCGTCGACGCCGCGGAGGTGTCGACCGTCTACGCCACCGATGCGCTCGGCGCCCTCTCGCCGCGCGAACGCTCTCGGCTGCCCGAGATGTCGCGCTGCATCAGCTGCGGGGTGTGCGCACTGGTGATCCGGCGCGCCGGCTACACGCGGCTGCCTGACCTGGCCACCGCCTACCTGCGCGACGCCACCCTGCTGCCCGCGGCCGAGCCGGACCTCCGGGGCGGAGACCCGGGTGCCGACGCGCTCGCCGCTGCCGCGGCGGTGTGTCCCGTCGGCGTGCCCCTGGACGAGGTCGCCGTGGTGATCAGGAAAATAGCCGACGCCGGGCGCGGCGACCCGGCCGTGCCCGGCGCGTGAAGAGAGGGGAACGCGAAACGGCTCCGGCCGCCCGCGTCAGGCGGCGGAGCCGTCCATGTGCGCCTTGAGCCGCTCGGCCCGGCCGGCCTCGCGCAGGCGCGCCATTGCGGTGCGCTCGAGCTGACGCACGGTCTCGCGACCGAGCCCCAGCCGCCGCGCGACTTCCTCGAGCGTCCGCTGCTCACCGTCGAGCAGGCCGAACCGGAGCTGCAGGACCCGCCGCTCGCGAGCGGTGAGCGTCTCGAGAACCGCCTGGACCTCGTCCTTCATCAGGCTGCGCGCGGCCGCGACCATCGGGGACTCCACGCTGGTGTCCTCGATGAGCTCGCCCAGCTCCGTGTCGCCATCGCCGATGGGCGTCTCCAGAGAGACCGGCTCCCTGGCGATCTCCAGCAGCCAGGCCACCTTCTCGGACTCCAGGCCCATTTCCAGGCCGATCTCCGCGTTGGTGGGCCGCCGGCCCAGCTCCGAGCGGAGGCGATCGGCCACCCGCACGAGCTTGTTGATGGTGTCGGCGTTGTGCGTGGGGATGCGGATGGTCCGCGAGCGGTCCGCGACGGCCCGCTGGCAGGCCTGCCGAATCCACCACGTGGCATAGGTCGAGAACTTGAAGCCGCGCCGGTAGTCGAACTTCTCGACCGCACGCACCAGGCCGATGTTGCCTTCCTGGATCAGGTCGCGCAGCGGCACGCCGCCGCGCTGGTATTCGCGCGCGATCTTGATGACCAGCCGCAGGTTGTGCCGCACGAAGCGGTTCTTGATCTCGTTGTAGCGGATCCAGCCGTCCTCGAGCTCGGCGCGCAGCTTCAGGAACTCGGCGGCGGGCATGCCGAGCTCGCGCTCGACGACCCGCTGGTTCTTGAGCAGCCCGGCCAGCTCGGCCT
>DASQZW010000229.1:0-6255 GCA_035638495.1 Terriglobales bacterium | reverse complement strand
ACGCGATCCTGCGCCAGTCGCGGCTGGAACGTCGGCACGGGCGAGCGGACAAGGTTGCTCGTCGCCCGCGCGGGCGCACGCGTCGGCGGGACGCGCGGCCTCGGGGGAGCGGCGTAGCCTGCGCCGCCGTGCGCCATCTAGTGCTTCTTCCTCGACGGGCCCGCGACCCAGTTGCGCCTGAGCACGTTCTGCCAGGCGGTGTCGCCCGGATGGTTCGCGGCCTCGGCCTTGAGCGCGCTCACCATCACCCAGCCGGGGATTCCTTCGGCGACACCCTGCGCGTAGATCGCGTTCGGGCGCATCCTCACGTTGCCCTTCGGGCCGTTCAGCATCGCCTGGACGCCCGTGGTCGCCTTCGCCCGGAACTGCTGGATCTGCTGCGGGGTCAGGTTCGTCTTCGGCTTCAGGTTGTTCGGGTCAATCGGGTTCTTCGTGTCGCCGGGCAGATACGAGTTGCCGGTCGCCGGGTCGAACAGGACCGTGTTGCCGTTGACGGTCTTCCACTGCATGTGCGTCGAGCCGCCGCCCGTACCGCCCGTGCCGCCCCTGCCGCCACGAGGGGTCAGGTAGCCGCCGGGGCCGTAGCCCTGGTCGGGGACGAGCTTGTTGTGCGGGTAGATGCCGACCTCGTGCATGTGCGAGGGCACCCTCTGTACCGCGCCGCCCGCGGCCGGGTTCTGCCAGTTGCCCGGCTGCGTCTGCTGGCGAGGCGCAAGCCTGACGCCGCCCGGCCCCCTGCCACCACCGCCGCCGCCGCCACCACCACCACCGCCGCCGCCGCCACCTCCCGTGTAGACGGTGCCAGCCTGGCCGGAGGTCGAGACGCCGAGCCTGCCGGTGCGGTAGTTCATCAGCGACTGCATGCCGAGCGCCGAGATCAGCGTCGCCATGTCCTGGCGGGCCGCGCTGCGCGCCTGGATCGCGAGCGCCGGACGCTGCGCCTGGGCGGCGATGTTGCGTGCCGCCAGCTGCGCCTGCAGCTGGTTGCCCTGGTTCAGGTAGTCCTGGGCGATCATGCCCACCTGGCCGATGCCCGCCTGGCGTGAGTAGGCGGCCTGGGTGGCGGCGTCCGCCGCCGCCCTCTCGATCGAGCCGCCCGGCAGGACGACACCGGTCATCTGGACTGCGTTACGGATCGCGGCCGGGTCGTAGCCTCCCACCTGGCCGAGCCCGCCCGTGATCGCCTGTGTCGCCTGGGCCGACTGGTTCGCCTCTGCCTGCTGGGCGGCCTGGACGTCGCCGGTCAGGCCGGTGCCGTAGGCGCGCAGCCGGTCGGCCGCGTCCCGGTACTGAGAGGCGATCTGATCGGGGTTGGGCGCGGTCGCGGTCGCGAGCGCGGAGGCGAACCCCTGCGCCCGTGTCGCCTGGTTCGCGAGAAACTGCTGCTGGGCTGCGACCTCGGCCTTGTTCGCCGCGAGCTCCGCGTTGATCTGCGCGTTCACCTGCGCGTTGATCCCGGCCGGGCCGGGCATCATGTTCATGAAGCGGGCGGTCGCCGCTGAGAGCGGGTCGAGCGGCGCAGCAGCAGGCGCAGCAGTCGCACCGGCAGTTCTGGCCGTCCGAGCTCGGCTGATGAAGTTCAGGTAGGTCTGGTAGTTGCCGTTCGGCCGCTGCTGCAGGAACTGCTGTCTCGTGAGCGTGATCGGTGGCATCAGCGCAACCCCTGGTAGAGAGCCATCCCGCCGACGTTCTTCGCGAACTCGCGAGCGGCCGAGGTGCCGTGCGCGCGAGCCCAGGCGTCGAAGGCGGCCTTGGTCGTGAAGGTCTGCCCGCCCCACTTGAGCGGTGCGGGTCCGAGTGCGCCGCCACCCGACGGAGTCGTCGAGGACGGTGTCGAACCCGTCGTGGTTGTCGTGTCGCCCGTCGTGGGATCGGTGCCGAGCGGCCCGTAGGGCAGCTGCGAGAGCCGGTAGGCGACCTCGCGGTAGGCGGCGTCACGATTCTGGCTCGCCAGGTCGATCGCCTGCTGGTAGCCGCCGATCCCCTGCCGGATCTGGTCGAGCAGCTGCTGCTCGTTGTTGTAGGAGCCCAGCTGGAAGGCCTGGTTGATGCCGGTCGTGCCGGTGTCGAGCGCGCCCGAGCGGAGCATGCCGCGGGCGGCGAGCGAGTCGGCCAGGCTCTGCTGGGCGATCGAGGTCTGCTGTTGGAGCTGCGCCTGCTGCGAGAACGGGTTCGCCGCGGCTGCGGCCGCGGTCGCCGCGTCCACATCCCCCGCATACCCGGCCAGATCGGAGGGCATGTTCGAGCGGACGTCGTAGCCGGAGCGGATGACCGCGTTACGGATCAGGTTGGTCAGGTTCGACCGTTGCAGGTTAAGCGCCGAGTTGTACGCGTTCAGGGCGGCCTGGTATTGCGGGTCGCCTTCGAGCGCACCCAGGTAGTCGCCACTCCCCGAGGAGCTCGACGACGAGGACGAGCTCGACGAGCTCGACGACGGCGGCGGACTCGCGCCGGGGACGTATCCGGCCGGGAGCGTGCCGATGTAGGGGCCGACCGGGACGGTGGACGTGTTCTGGTTCACCGTCGTGTGCACCGGGTTGGGGACCCCGAAGCTCGTGAGCGGACCGGGAAGCTTCGGAGCTTTCGGCTTCATCGAGGCGGCCAGGTTGGTGATCGCCCGCCCGACCTGCGCCGAGGAGCCGCCCGGCACATAGCCGGGGACGTAGGTGATCGCCATGCGGCTCCTTTCAGAAGGTGATGATCGCGTTCAAGACGAGAAAGGCGGGCGCGTCGAGCGGGTCGTTGACCGGGTCGTTGCCGACCGTGATGCCCGTGGAGGCCCCGTATGTGGGTGCCTGGCCGAGCTCGCCGGTCGTCGTGCCCTGCGAGCGGTTCGGGGTGCCGCCACCGGAGCCGCCCACGCTCACCTGGTGGGTGTGCTGCGGGTCGTTGATCGTGTGCCGGTGCTGCGGGCGGCGGCGCGCGACCGCGACCCCGTCGCTCGCGCCGAGCGCGTTCACGCTCGCGTGCGAGCCGAGGAAGGCGAGCGTGCGCCCGCGCAGGTCGGGCACGTTGAAATGGGTGGCGTCGCCGCCGAAGGTGGTACCGATCGCGGTCGAGAGGCGGACGTAGTCGCTCTTCAGGTAGAGCGTCCCGTCGCAGAGGAGCGTGCCGCCCGGCGCTGTGACGCCGCCGAACGGGAGCACGATCCCGGCCGGGAGCACGCTGATGCTCCCACCGCTCCCGGTGATGCCGAGCGCCGAGGAGAGACCCTGGATCGCGGAGATCGGCAGGGTCAGATCGGAGCCTTCCAGGTAGGAGATCAGCCAGGTTTTGAACTGCATCGGCAACGAGAACGGGTCGGAGAGCAGCCGTTGCAGCAGCTGGTACTCCTGGTCGGTGAGCGGGCGCTGGTCCTGTTCGGTGCCGAGCCCCGCCTGGCCGGTCGAGACCGCAGGCTCGGGGCCGAGAACGCTGCTCACACCCGGCTCCGCTCAGCCCCCTGCGCCTCGACGGCGAGGTCGAAGACGCGGGTCACCGTCGAAGGGAGCAGCTGCTGCACCCTGAACGCCACCCCGTAGGGGAACTGTCCGAGCGGGAGCCGGTAACGGGTGTAGCCGCCCGTCGAAGGGAACGTGCCCAGCGTCGTGTAGGTGGACTGCTGCGGCGAGCGGATGTAGCCCATCTGCAGGATCTGCTGGACGGCGAGGCCTACGAGCTCGTCGAAGGGGGCGACCCCGGAGGCTCGGACGTCGTAGGAGAGGTAGCCGAAGCGGATCCGTTTGCGGCCCTCCTGGGCGAGCCGGTACCAGGGCGTGTCGAAGGAGGGGAGCACGACGGTGCCGTCGTCGTCCTGGATCTGGCTGGTGGTGAAGGTCGGGAAGAAGCAGGGCCCGACACGGGCGAGACGGTTCGTCCCGTACATGCCCGCCCAGATGCGTTCCATCGAGACGCCCGACTCGGAGGCGATCCAGCAGAGCGCGTCCAGGTTCGTGAAGCGGAACCACTGGCGGCGGTTCAGGTCGCAGACGAGTGTGTTGAAGCTGCCGTCGGTGCCGCGGACGGTGACGATGTAGTAGTCGAGATAGGTGGTGCCGCACATCGACTGTTTCAGCGCGTACAGGGAACGCCAGTAGGTGAGCACGCCGCCCTGTGAGGCGAGGTTGCGCACGATCGAACCGTCGGTCATGTGCACGCCGTGCGAGTCGGCGAAGATGCAGTTGTCGTTCCAGTAGGCGATCGTGAGCGGGTCCGAGCATCCGGCCCGGTCGAACAGGGACTCGAGGAACATGTCGCCGCCGGAGCTCGGACTGCGCGGCGGGGTCGCGCCGCGGATGCGCTCCACCGAGCCCGCATGGAAGACGAGGATGACCGAGCGGAGCGCGGCGATCGCGGTCACCTGCAGCGAGGTGCGCGCGTAGCTGTTCGGGTCGTAGCTGGCCGGGTCGGTGAGCCCGGTCGCGTTCGTGTTCGAGAAGCGCACCGTGTCGAGCTCGCCGGGCGCGGCGGCCGTCACGAGCATCGACTTGTAGATGCAGCCGAGCGGCGCGTTCTTGTGTCCGGTCGCGATCGCGCCGATCACCGGGGTGCCGGACGGCGAGGTGATCAGCTTCGGCGCGGAGGCCGAGGAGCCGTCCAGGGCGATCACCGTGTCGACCAGCTGCACCGGGTTCTGTCTGCCGCGCGGGATCGCGCCACAGTCGGTCGCCGTGTAGGGGGTGCCGAGCCCGACGTCGTACAGGTGCCCATTCGTCGCCTGGATGAGCAGCTTGTCGCCGGTCGAGTAGGGCGCGTAGATGCCGGTCTCCGCGTCGCCGCCCATCGCGGTCGAGCCCCAGAGCCAGGGGCCGCGGCCGGTCAGCCCGGCGTCGATGATCGCCGGGACGTAGTCGACGACGTCCCACAGGTAGCCGGGCGGCATCTGGTCGCGGGCGAAGTCGCGCGCGAACGCGCGCGCCCCACGCAGAACCGAGATCGGGCTACCCAACCCAGGCCCCGCTCGACCAGACCGGCTTCAGGCTGACGCGCCGGTTCGCCGCTCTCGCGGTGCCGCGCTTGTTGACGGCGACCCGGATCTGGGCGAGCCGTCCGCCGCGGCCGTCCGCCCCCTCGTAGAGGGCGCGGTAGCGTTCGCCCTGCTGCGAGCTGGCGTCGTCGGCGTAGTCGGAGGCCTTCCAGAGCGCGTAGAGGACGGGCACGTCGTGCCACTCCTCCGGGATCGCGCCGTGGATCTCGTCGGAGGGCGAGTCCGAGTCGGCGCTCATCTGCTGCGGCTTCAGGACGCCCCACACCTGCACCTGCCCGTTCGCGGCCGGGACGGGTGAGAGCCGGAGGATGTCGGCGCGGATCAGCGTGAACATCGTCGGCGTCGTGTCGATCGAGCCTGCCGGGTAGACGATCACCTCGTCGACCGAGTCGGGCGAGTTCGTGCTCTGGTCGCGCCGGGCGCGGCGGCGTGCGCCGTCCTCGACGTCCACGAGCGCCATGATCGAATGGTCGAGGATGTAGGTGTCGACCCCGCCGCTCACGTTCAGCTCGACGCAGCGGACGACGCACTTCGTCCGCGCGAGCATGTCGAGCGTGCCCTGGTAGATCAGGTCTTTCGCGAGCTGCGTCTCGTCGTAGGAGGAGATGTCCTGCAGGCCGAGCCACTGCTGCACCTGGCCGCGCATCTGTCCGAGGTTCACTTGGCCTCCTGGAAAGGTTGCGAGCTCTGGATGATCTCCTCGACGTCGGGTTCGAGCGGGTCGCGTTCGAGGAAGAAGCCGACTCGGAAGGTGCGCCAGGTCGGGTCGCTCCGGCGCAGCAGGACGCGCAGCAGCGCGAGGATGGCGAGGAAGGCGAACAGGCCGACGACCGAGACGGTGATCGTCGTTGCGCCCGTGAGGGCGACCATCAGTCCGCGATGCAGGTGTAGATGGTGACGTGGCCTCCCGGGTGGTCGATCTCCAGCGCCTTGAAGGTCGAGCCGGTCGGGCAGCTCTCCGCTCCCGGTGAGCCGGGCGGCCCGGGCGGGCCCTGCTGGCCGGTCGGGATCGTGATCGTCGTCGTCGAGGTCGGTGCCTGGCTGCCGATCCCGAGCGCCGTCGAGGCGAGAAAGCCCGCGCCCCCGGCGAACGCGAGCGCGAGCACGAGCGGCGCGAACTGCCTAATCCTTCTCATTGTCCCTCGCTATCTCGACGCCCTCGTGGAGCGCCCGCTCGAACTCGGCGACCCGCTTGTCACAGTCCGCCTCGGCGCCTCTGCGCGTCCGCCGCACATACCAGGTGGCACTGATCGCGCTGCCGACCCCGGAGAGAAACACGCCAAGCGTCG
>DASQZW010000228.1:0-4030 GCA_035638495.1 Terriglobales bacterium | reverse complement strand
GCGATCGTCGGCACCGGCGGCATCGCCGCGTCCCACGCCAAAGCGGTCACGTCCCTGGCCGACCGTGCCGAGCTCGTCGCGGCCGTCGACGTCGACCTCGCTCGCGCGAAGGAGTTCGCGGCGAAGTGGGACATACCGGCGGTGTACGCGAGTCTGCGCGAGCTGCTCGCGGCCGGCGGCGTCCCGGTGGTCCCCGCCCGGCTGGCCACGACCGCGGCCGAGGCGGTCGAGCACGCGGTCGCGCTGGGGCTGCCGGCCGTGCTCAAGGTCGCGTCGCCCGACGTGGCGCACAAGACCGAGGCGGGTGGCGTGGCGCTGGACCTGCGCCGCGCCGAGGACGTGGCGGCGGCGTTCCACGCGGTCACCACCTCGGCCCGCCGGGCCGTCCCGGGCGCCCGGGTGGACGGGGTGCTGGTGAGCCCGATGCGCCCGGGCGGCGTCGAGCTGCTGGTCAGCGTGCGACGCGATCCTGCCTGGGGGCCGGTGCTGGCGGTGGGCCTGGGCGGCGTCTGGGTCGAGGTCCTGGGGGACACCAGCCTGCGCCTGCTGCCAGCAGGACCGGACGACGTCGAGGAGGCGCTGGGCGAGCTGCGCGGCGCCGCCCTGCTGCGGGGCGCGCGCGGCCGGGCGCCGGTGTCGGCGCGCCGCGTGGCCGAGGTGGCGGTGGCCATCGCCGCGGTGGCGGAGCGCCTCGGGGAGGACCTGGACACGCTGGAGGTGAACCCGCTGCGGGCGGCGGGTGACGAGGTGGAGGTGCTGGACGCGCTCGTCGTCTGGCGCGACGCGACCTCACACGAGGAGGGCTGAGCCGATGGCGACGACGGCGTACGAGACCATCCTGCTGGAGCGCCGGGGCCGGGTGGCCCTGGTCACGCTGAACCGGCCGGAGCGCAGGAACGCCTACACGGCGCGGCTGGGGGCCGAGCTCCACGGCGCGTTCGCGGCGCTGGAGGAGGACGACGAGGTCCGCGCCATCGTGGTCACCGGCGCCGGGCGCGACTTCTGCGTGGGCGCCGACCTGGAGCGCGGCGGCGGCACGTTCAACCGGAGCGACGAGACCCTGCGCGCGGAGCGGGCCGACCGGCCCGCGCTGCGGCCGTGGGAGATGACGACGCCGATCATCGCCGCCATCAACGGCAGCGCAGTGGGCGTCGGCCTGACGCTGCCGATGCAGTGGGACATCCGGATCGCCGCAGCCGACGCGAAGCTCGGCTTCGTGTTCAACCGCCGGGGTGTGATCCCGGAGGCCAACTCGACCTGGATCGTGCCGCGGCTCGTCGGCGTGGCCCGCGCCATGGACGTGCTGCTGACGGGCCGGCTCTTCACCGGCGAGGAGGCGGCCGCCATGGGCCTGGTCAGCCGCGCGGTCGAACGCGGGCAGGTCCTGCCCGTCGCGCTGGAGATCGCCGGAGACATCGCCGCCAACACGGCGCCGGTCTCGGTCGCGCTGACGAAGCGGCTGGTCTACGAGGGCCTGGCCGAGCCGGACCGGAACGCGGCCCAGGCCCGGGAGGGCCGCGCGTTCTGGTGGACCGGTCGCCAGGCCGACGCCGCGGAGGGCGTCAGCGCCTTCCTGCAGAAGCGGCCGCCCGAGTGGAAGCTGTCCAAGCGCACCAGCGTCCCGGCGCTGGAGGACCCTGCATGATCGGCCCCTCCGGCGCTGCCGCGCCACCTCCCCAGCAAGTGGGGAGGGACTCCGCACCGCAGGTCAGGCTGGCGTTCTCGGAGGAGCAGGAGGAGCTGCGGCGTTCGGTCAGGCGCTTCCTGGAGGACAGGTCGCCGATGGCCGAGGTGCGCCGGCTCATGGAGACCGAGGAAGGCTGGGACCGGGCCGTGTGGCGGGCGATGGCGGAGCAGGTCGGCCTCCAGGGCATCCACGTGCCGGAGGCGTTCGGCGGCGCCGGCCTCGGCCAGGTCGAGCTGGGGATCGTGCTGGAGGAGCTGGGCCGCGGCCTCGCGTGCGTCCCCTACTTCTCGACTGTGGCGCTGGCGATCAACACGCTGCTGGCGTCCGGCGACGAGCGCGCCCAGCAGGACCTGCTGCCGCGCCTCGCGTCGGGCGAGGCGACCGGTACGCTGGCCGTGCTCGAGCCGTCCGGGAGCTGGGACCTGGAGGCGCTCTCCGCGCGCGCCCGGCGCGAGGGCGACGGCTGGGTGGTGGACGGCACCAAGGCGTTCGTCGTCGACGGCCACACGGCTGATGTGCTGCTGGTGGCGGCCCGCACACCGGAGGGCCTGGGCATCTTCGCGGTGGAGGGCGGGGCGGCCGGCGTCGAGCGCGTGCCCGTGCCGCAGCTCGACCAGACACGCAAGCTGGCCCGCGTCGAGCTGTCGGGGGCGCCTGCGGTCCCGGTCGGGGACGAGGGCGGCGCCGGTACGTGGCTGCCGCGCGCCCTCGACCTGGCCGCGACGGCGCTCGCCATGGAGCAGGTCGGCGGCGCCCAGCGCTGCCTGGACATGACCGTCGAGTACGCGAAGGTGCGTCACCAGTTCGGCAAGCCGATCGGCTCGTTCCAGGCGGTCAAGCACCGCTGCGCGGACATGCTGCTGCGCGTGGAGTCGGCCCGCGCGGCCGCGTACTACGCCGCGTGGGCCGCCGCCGAGGAAGCCGAGGAGCTGCCGGCGGTGGCCAGCCTGGCCCGAGCGTACTGCTCCGAGGCGTACTCGTGGGTGGCCGGCGAGACCATCCAGGTCCACGGTGGCATCGGCTTCACGTGGGAGCACGACGCCCACCTGTATTTCAAGCGCGCGAAGGCGTCGGAGCTGCTGCTGGGCGACCCCGCCCACCACCGCGAGCTGATGCTCCGCCGCATCGGCATCTGAGACGTGCGTCCCGATGTCCCTCCCTCCTGGCGGGGGAGGTGGCCGCTCCAGCGGCCGGTGGGGGGGTCGCTCGAACGGCCTGTACGAGAGGAGACCCCCGCTCCGGGTTCGTGGCCGACCCACCTCCCCCGCGGAGGGGGGAGGGACGAGAAATCTCTACCCTGAGGAGCCGATGGCAGACAAGCCGATCCCCAAACCCACGCCGGAGACGCAGCCGTACTGGGACGGCGCCCGGGCCGGCGAGCTCCGCGTCCAGCGCTGCATCGCCTGTGCCGAGCACTACTTCTACCCACGGCCGTTCTGCCCCCGCTGCGGATCGGCCGAGGTGGAGTGGGTGGCGATCAGCGGCCGCGCCCGGCTCCACTCCTATGTGATCAGCCACCGGCCGGCGCCGGGCTTCGAGGCAGATGCGCCGTACGCCATCGCCGTCGTGGCGCTGGAGGAGGGTCCGCGCCTGATGACCAACATCGTCGGCGTCGACAACACGCCCGAGCACCTGGTGCTCGACATGGAGCTGGAGGTCACCTTCCAGGAGCGGGGCGAACAGTGCCTGCCGGTCTTCCGCCCCGCAGGGGCGCGTCGGTGAGCGTGCGCGGCAAGGTCGCGATCGTCGGCGCGGCCGAGACGGACCATCTGGGCGTCATCCCCGACCAATCGGCGCTGCAGCTGCACGCGGAGGCGGCGCTCAACGCCATCCGCGACTGCGGGATCGACCGGCGCGACATCGACGGCTTCGCGGCGGCCGGCCAGTCGCCGATCGCCGTCGCGCACTACCTCGGCCTGACGCCTCGCTACCTGGATGGCACCTCCATCGGCGGGTGCTCGTTCCTGGTCCACGTGCGCCACGCCGCGGCGGCCATCACGGCCGGCCTGTGCGAGGTCGTGCTGATCACGCACGGCGAGTCGGGCCGCTCCCGGGTCGGCGCCCCGTCCTGGCCGCGCGACCAGGCCTCGATCCAGGGCCAGTTCGAGGCGCCGTACGGGATCATGGGGCCGCCCACGCTCTTCCCGATCGGCGTGCTGCGCTACATGAAGACGTACGGCCTGACGCACGAGCAGCTCGCCTCGGTCGCCGTGGTCCAGCGCAGGTGGGCGAGCCGCAATCCGCGCGCGTACAAGCGCGAGCTCGTGACAGTGGACGATGTGCTGGCCTCGCCGATGATCGCCTACCCGATGCACCTGCTGGAGTGCTGCCTCGTGACGGACG
>DASQZW010000227.1:0-30163 GCA_035638495.1 Terriglobales bacterium | reverse complement strand
GTACTCGCGCTGGAACATGTCCTGCCGGACGCACGCCCGGATGACCCCGGCCACCTCCTCCTGGCTGGGCCAGATGTCGCGCAGGTAGACCGGCCGCCCGGTGCGGGCGTCGTGCCCGAGCTCGTCCTGGGTCAGGTCGCGCCGGATCGTCCCGGCCAGCGCGTAGGCCACCACCAGCGGCGGCGACGCCAGGTAGCTGGCCCGCACGAGTTGGTGGATGCGGGCCTCGAAGTTGCGGTTGCCCGAGAGCACCGCGACGACCGCCAGGTCCCTCTCCGAGACCTCCGCCTCGATCTCGGGGCTGGCCAGGGGCCCGGAGTTGCCGATGCACGTCGTGCAGCCGTAGCCGACCAGGTAGAAGCCGAGCTGCTCGAGCGGCTCCAGCAGTCCCGCCCGCCGCAGGTAGTCCGTCACCACGCGGGAGCCGGGCGCCAGGGACGTCTTGACGTGCGCGGGCACCCGGAGCCCGGCCGCCACCGCGTTCCGGGCCAGCAGGCCGGCCGCGACCATGACGGAGGGGTTCGACGTGTTCGTGCAGCTGGTGATGGCCGCGATGACGACCGATCCGTTGCCCACCTGCACGGTCGACCGCTCGGCCACGGCGACGCCGCCGGCCGGCGGGCGGACGCCGCCCTCGCCGTTGAATCGCTCCAGGTCGATCTCGGCCGGCGCCTCCTCCTCCGGGTGGAAGACCGCGTGGAAGCTCTCCCACACGTCGCCCAGGGGCACGCGGTCCTGCGGGCGCTTGGGACCGGCCACGCTGGGCTCGACGCGAGCGAGGTCCAGCTCCAGCAGCTCGCTGAACACCGGCGCCGGCGCGCCGTCGACGCGGAAGAGACCCTGCTCACGGCAGTAGCGCTCGACGAGCTCGAGATGCTCGCGGGGCCGGCCGGTCGTCTCCAGGTAGCGCAGCGTCTGCGCGTCGACGGGGAACAGCGCGGACGTGGCGCCGTACTCCGGGCACATGTTGGACAGGGTGGCCCGGTCGGCGACGGTCAGGCTGGACAGGCCGTCGCCGCAGAACTCCACGAACTTGTCGACCACGCCGTGCCGGCGCAGCATCTCGGTCAGTGTGAGGACCAGGTCCGTGGCCGTCGCGCCCGCTGGCAGCGAGTTGACCACGCGGACGCCCACGACGACGGGGGTCGGCAGGTACATCGGCTGGCCGAGCATGGCGGCCTCGGCCTCGATGCCGCCGACGCCCCAGCCCAGCACGCCGAGCCCGTTGACCATCGTCGTGTGGGAGTCGGTCCCGCACAGCGTGTCCGGCAGGGCGACGCCGTCCCGGACCTGGACGACCCGGCTCAGGTGCTCCAGGTTGACCTGGTGGCAGATGCCCATTCCCGGCGGCACGACCGTGAAGTTGCCGAACGCCCGCTGGGCCCAGCGCAGGAGGGCGTACCGCTCGGCGTTGCGTTCGTACTCGCGCTCGATGTTCGCGTGGTACGCGCGGTCGTTTCCGAAGACGTCGACCTGCACCGAGTGGTCGATGACCAGGTCGACGGGGATCCGGGGATCGATGCGCGCGGGGTCGCGTCCGGCGCGCTGCATGGCCGAGCGCATGCCGGCCAGGTCGACCACTGCAGGGACGCCGGTGAAGTCCTGGAGCAGGACGCGCGCCGGCAGGTAGGGCACCTCGGCCTCGGGCGGCGAGGGCGCGGGCCAGCCGGCGAGCGCGCGGACGCTGACCTCGGCCACCTGGCCGCGGAGCAGCATCTCCAGAAGGATCTTGACGGTCATCGGCAGGCGGCCGACGTCGCCGAGGCCGATGCGTGCGGCTTCGGGCAGCGACCAGTGGTCGAGTTCAGTCCCTGGCAGGCGTCGACGTACGTCGATCATGGGCCCGATCCTACTCCGAGCCATTCCTCACGCCGGCGCTCGGGCGCTTAGCTGGTCGTTAGTGGGGAGTTACTACCGGCTGAGCTCGTCCGCCCGCTGGCTCACGAGCATGTTCACGGACCGCAGGAAGTCGTCGATCATCTCGCGGTCGCGCTCGGAGTACTGGCACAGCAGGTGGTCCATCTCCTCGCCGAGCTGGCGGAAGACGACGTTGCCGAATCGCCTCGCCTCAGGCGTCGGCTGCACGACGACGCGCCGGCGGTCCTCCTGGTCGTGCGTCCGGCGGGCGTGGCCGGCCCGCTCGAGGCGGTCGAGGACTCCGGTGATGGCGCCGGTGGTCAGCTTCAGACGACCGGCGAGCTGCCCGGCGGTGAGGCCCTGCTGCATGTTGATGATGTCGAGCGCTCGCATGTCGGTGCGGTTCAGCCCGGCGTGCGGCGAGGCGGCGTTCGTGAGGGCGTCAAGGCTCGCCGCCAGCTCCCGCAGAAGATCGACGGTGACCCGGTGCCGCCCGTTCCGCCTGTCCTTGTCCCCCACTCTGGCGCGAAGGATACCTCTTCAGGCTTGGAATTCCTATACGTTAAGAGAACTTGACGCTTGTCGCTCACTTGACTGGGAAAGGTAGCTTGACATCAAAAGGTAGGTCAGGCCAGAAAAAACCGGCCGGGAGGGCAAAAGAACGAGGGATGCGAAGCGACCGAGCCTTCCCCTCCCCCCTCGTGGGGGAGGGGGGAGGGGGTGGGGGACGCGAAGCCCGGCGGTCGTGCGCAGAGCAGGGGTCGTCGGGGAGCGGAAGGGCTGTCTTCAGCGACCCCCCCTCCGGGCCCTGGGGGGCCCTCCTCCCCCGCGAGGGGGGAGGGACGTCTTGTCTTCAGCGACCCCCCTCCGGGCCCTGGGGGGCCCTCCTCCCCCGCGAGCGAGGGGGGAGGGACGTCTTGTCTTCAGCGACCCCCCCTCCGGGCCCTGGGGGTCCCTCGTCCCCCGCGAGGGGGGAGGGACGTCTTGTTCTCAGCGACCCCCCCTCCGGGCCCTGGGGGGCCCTCCTCCCCCGCGAGGGGGGAGGGACCTCTAGCGCCGTAACGCCGCCGCCAGGCGCGCCGGCCGCGGGTCTCGGCGCAGCTCCTCCAGGCTTGCGGGCAGCGCGAGCGACCAGTTGGGCCACTCGGTCGTCGTGCCCGGCTTGTTGGTCCGCTCGCTCACTCCCAGTGCGTCCTCCAGCGACGCCGCCAGCAGCCGCGACGGGCTGGTGGCCAGGGCGCCGTAGGCCGCCTCCGCGACCTCGCACGTCGGCCGCCCGTCGGCGACGCCCGCGTACCGGCGCAGCCGGTCCCGCACCTTCGCGTCCGGGTCGGAGCCTTCCCAGATGCCGGCCAGCGTCGGCAGGTCGTGCGTCGTGAGCGCGGCCAGCGACTCCTCGCGGTACTCCGCCGGCGGCCGCTCCTCGAACCACAGCAGCCGGTACGAGAGGATGCGCCGCGCGGCAAGCTCCTCCCGCACCACGTCCTCGACCGTCCCCAGGTCCTCGCCGACCACGAACGCGCCCGCCCGTTCGCTCTCCAGGGCCAGGATGTCGAGCAGGTCCCGGTGCGGGTAGCGGACGTAGACGCCCTCGGTCGGGCCGCGGCCGTGCGGGATCCAGAAGAGGCGGAACAGGCCCATCACGTGGTCGACGCGCAGCCCGATCCCGTGCCGGAACCCGGCCCGCACCGTCTGGATGAACGGCTCGTAGCCGGCCGCCCGCAGCCGCCACGGGTCGAACGGCGGCACCGCCCAGTCCTGGCCTGCCCGGTTGAACGGGTCCGGCGGGGCGCCCACCGACACGCCCGCGGCGAAGACGTCCTGCCACGCCCACGCGTCCGCGCCGTCGGCCTGGACGCCCACCGGGAGGTCGTGCACCAGCCCGATCTCGCCGGCTGCCGCGGCCAGCTGGATGTCCAGAACCCACTGGAGCCACTGGTGGAAGCGCACCCGCGGCTCGTGCTCGACCTGGAACTGGCAGACCGCGCGCGACCGCGGATGGCGCAGCCGGACCGGCCACTCGTGCCAGGGCACGCCGTGGATCTCGGACAGCGCGCAGAACACCGCGTAGTCCTCGAGCTCGCGGCCCTGGGCCGCGCGGTAGCGGTCGAACTCGCGGCTGCCGTCGAATGCCGCGAAGAGCTCCTCGAGCGCCTCCATCTTCAGCCGGTACACCTCGTCGCGGTCGATGAGGCGCCTGGCGTTCAGGCTCCGGCCCGCGGCCGCCAGGCCGGCCAGCCGTTCGCCCAGCCCGGGCGCCCCCGGCACCTCCTCGACCCGGATGTACAGGGGGCTGCGGAACCGCCGGCTGGACGGGTAGTAGGGGCTGGGCTCCTGCGGGAGGATCGGCAGCGGCGCGTACAGCGGGTTCACGAACAGCGCGCGGGCGCCCAGGCCGGACGCCCAGCGGCCCAGCTCGCGCAGGTCGGCCAGGTCGCCCAGGCCCCAGCTCTGCGCCGAGCGCAGCGCGTACAGCTGCGCCGTCCACCCCCACGCGTGGAGGTCCGGCCGCAGGTGGCACCGGCCGGGGCTGACGATCAGGCGGGTCTCGGTGCCCTCACCGTGGCGCAGCGTGTGGTATCCGGCGGGCAGGCCGGCGGACGCCGAGGCGGCCCGCAGCGTCGCGCCGTCCTCGGTGACGACCTCGGACCCGTCGGGGAGCGCGAGCGGCTGGCCCGCCCGGACGATCTGGGCGGTCGGCGGAGGCGGCTGCGGAGCGTCCGCCCCCATGGCGTCGAGGACCGCGGCGACCGTTTCCCGGTCCGCCGCCACCCAGCGCCCACCGATGTCGTGGTAGCCGGGGGCGACACCCCACGCCGCCGCCTGCGCGATGGTCGCCTCCACAGATTCTTTAGGTTAGAGAGCCGACATGGAGGTCTGGCCAGGGGAACCGTATCCGTTGGGCGCAAACTTCGACGGAACCGGCACCAACTTCTCGATCTTCTCGGAGGTCGCGCGGCGCGTCGAACTGTGCCTGTTCGACGAGGACGGCACCGAGACGCGGATGGATTTGCCCGAGCACACCGCGCTGTGCTGGCACGGTTACGTGCCGAACGTGCGTCCGGGGCAGCGGTACGGCTTCCGGGTCCACGGCCCGTATGACCCGAACCGGGGCCTGCGCTGCAACGCCGCGAAGCTGCTCCTCGACCCCTACGCCAAGGCGATCGAGGGCGACGTGCGCTGGAACCGGGCGATCTTCCCGTACCCGCTCGGCGACCCCGACCTGGACCAGGCGCCCGACCACACCGACAGCGGCCCGTTCGTGCCCAAGTCGATCGTGATCGATCCCTGGTTCATCTGGGAGGACGACCGCCGCCTGCGGATCCCGTGGCACGAGACGGTGATCTACGAGGTCCACGTCAAGGGCTTCACGCACCGGCACCCGACGATCCCGCCCGACCTGCGGGGCACGTACGCGGGCCTCGCCACGCCCGAGGCCATCGAGCACTTCAAGACGCTGGGCATCACCGCGATCGAGCTGCTCCCGGTCCACCAGTTCGTGCACGACCACGTGCTGGGCGAGCGCGGCCTGCGCAACTACTGGGGCTACAACTCGATCGGGTACCTCGCGCCCCACAACGAGTACAGCTCCAGCGGCCAGCGCGGCGAGCAGGTCCAGGAGTTCAAGCGGATGGTCAAGACCCTGCACGCCGCCGGGATCGAGGTCATCCTCGACGTGGTCTACAACCACACGGCCGAGGGCAACCACCTGGGCGCGATGCTCTCGTTCCGCGGCATCGACAACGCCGCCTACTACCGGCTGATGGACGACCCGCGCTTCTACCGCGACTACACGGGTACCGGCAACAGCCTGAACATGCGCCACCCGCACGTGCTGCAGCTGATCATGGACAGCCTCCGCTACTGGGTGATGGAGATGCACGTCGACGGGTTCCGCTTCGACCTGGCGGCGACGCTGGCCCGCGAGCTGCACGACGTGGACCGCCTGTCGGCCTTCTTCGACCTGGTCCAGCAGGACCCCGTGCTCTCCCAGGTCAAGCTGATCGCCGAGCCGTGGGACGTCGGCGAGGGCGGCTACCAGGTGGGCAACTTCCCGGTGCTCTGGTCTGAGTGGAACGGCCGGTACCGCGACACGGTGCGCGATTTCTGGCGCGGCGAGCCGGCCACGCTGGCCGACTTCGGGTACCGGTTCACCGGGTCGTCCGACCTGTACCAGGCCGACGGGCGCCGGCCGTACGCGAGCATCAACTTCGTCACCTGCCACGACGGGTTCACGCTCGAGGACCTGGTCTCCTACAACGAGAAGCACAACGAGGCCAACGGCGAGGACAACAAGGACGGCGAGAGCTACAACCGCTCCTGGAACTGCGGGATCGAGGGCCAGACGGACGACCCGGACATCCTGGCGCTGCGTGACCGCCAGAAGCGCAACCTCCTGGCCACAGTCCTCCTCTCCCAGGGCGTCCCGATGATCCTGGGCGGGGACGAGCTGGGGCGGACCCAGTGCGGCAACAACAACGCGTACTGCCAGGACAATGACATCTCCTGGTTCGACTGGGAGCGCAAGGACTCGGACCTGACGGGCTTCGTGGCACGGCTGATCCGGCTCCGCCGCGACCACCCCGTGTTCCGCCGCCGCCGTTTCTTCCAGGGCGTGCAGATCCAGAGCGAGGAGCTGACCGACATCGGCTGGTTCAAGCCGGACGGCCTCCAGATGGGTGCCGCCGACTGGCGGAACGGCTACGCCCGCTCGCTGGGGGTCTTCCTGAACGGCGACGAGATCGCCGCGCCGGACCCGCGCGGGCGGCGCCTCCGCGACGACTCGTTCTTCCTGCTGCTCAACGCGTACGACCAGGCCATGCGGTTCACGATCCCGCGGGGACCGTACGGCCGCCGCTGGATGCGCATTCTCGACACCGCCGACCCGCTGCCCCGCTTCTATCGGGCGGGCGGCCAGGTGCCGGTGGCCGGGCGCTCGCTGGCGCTGCTCAGGAAAGTCGAGTGATGGCCGCCGCCGGGTCGATCCACTTGAGGCCTGGCACGTCGGCGAAGTCGTCGTCCGCGGACACCAGTGCCTCCAGGTCCTGGTTCATCACGACCGCGGCCAGTACCGAATCGAAGGAACCCAGGCGCGGATACGCCTCATAGAGGTCGAGGCCCAGCGCGAGGTCGGCGGGTGCCGTCGTGAGCAGGTCGAACGCGGCCGCGTACCGACGCGCGAGCGTCACCGCGATTGCGCGCGTCCGGCCCCGCGCGTGGAGGTGGGTGACCTCCTGAACCACCTCCACGGTCGTGGTGCATCGCAACCGCCGACGGCCGTGCGCCTCGAGCAGACGCCGGCACGGTTCGCGGAGCGGATGGTCTCGGCCGGCCGCATACACCAGGACCGTGGTGTCCAGCAGGATCACCCCCCGAGACCTGCCCGCGCGTCGTCCAGTTCGCGACGCACTTGGGCCGGGTCGTCAGGCACGTCCATCGGCGGTGCGGCGAGAATGGCTTCGATCGCCTGGCGTCGCACCTCCCATTCCTGCTCGTCGGCGAGCTGGTCGATGGCCTCGCGGATCACCGCCGCCGCCGGGATGCCCCTCCGCCGCGCCAGCCGCGCCACCTTGTCGTAGCGACCGTTGTCGAGCAGGATTTGCACCCTCCGATTGAGCATGTGCATATGGTAGAGCATGTGCATGAGGCGCTCGACTCGATGCTGAGCCTGTCCCGTCGACCGTCATCGATCCGTCGATGAGCGGGACGCCGCGGGCCACGTACCGCCTGCAGCTGACGCCCGAATTCGGCTTCGACGACGCGGCGGCGGTGGTGGGGTACCTGGCGCGGCTGGGGATCAGCCACCTGTACAGCTCCCCCTACCTGCAGGCGGCGCCGGGGAGCCAGCACGGCTACGACGTGGTCGACCACTCGCGGGTCAACGCCGAGCTCGGCGGGGAGGAGGGGCACGCGCGGCTGTGCGAGGCGCTGGGCGCCAGCGGCCTGGGCCAGGTGCTCGACATCGTGCCGAACCACATGGCCATCGCCGGGCACCTCAACCGCTGGTGGTGGGACGTGCTGGAGAACGGCCGGTCGAGCCGGTACGCGACGTACTTCGACGTGGACTGGAACCCGCCCGAGCGGAAGCTCCGAGACACGATCCTGATACCGGTACTGGGGGATCACTACGGGCGCGTGCTGGAGTCCGGCCAGCTGCGCCTCGAGCGCAGGGGCGTGCGCCTGGTCGTGCGCTACTTCGAGCACGAGATGCCCGTCGATCCCCGCTCCTACGAGCTGATCCTGGGCGACGGGTTCGAGGGGCTTGGCCTGCTCTTTGCGGCGCTGCCAGTCGTGACGCCTGACGACCGGCCGGGCGCGCTGCGCCGCCACCTCACGAAGGAGGCGCTGCTGGCCCGGCTCGAGCGGCTGGAGGCGGGCCCGGAGCTGGATGCCCGCATCGCGCTGGTCAACATCGACGCGGACCGGCTCGACTCCCTGCTGGAGCAGCAGAACTACCGTGTGGCCCGGTGGCAGACGGCAGGCACCGAGCTGGACTACCGTCGGTTCTTCGACGTCAACAACCTGGCTGCCCTCCGCATGGAGGACCCGGAGGTCTTCGCCGACACGCACGTGCGGATCCTGGAGTGGCTTCGCGCCGGGGTGCTGGACGGGGTCCGCGTCGACCATCCCGACGGCCTGCGCGATCCCCTCGGCTACCTGCAGCACCTGCGCCGTGCCGCGCCGGCCGCGTGGATCGTGGTGGAGAAGATCCTGGCGCCCGACGAGGAGCTGCCCGAGTCCTGGCCGGTGGCCGGCACGACGGGCTACGACTTCCTGAACCGCGTGCTCGGCCTGTTCGTGGACCCCGCCGGCGAGCGCCCGCTGACGGAGACCTACGTGCGCTTCAGCAATGAAGCGGCGGCGTTCGCGGAGGTGGCGTACAGAAGCAAGCGCCAGGTGATGCGGGAGCTGCTGGCGAGCGACGTCAGCCGGCTCACCGAGCTCTTCGTGCTGGTCTGCGAGGGCAGCCGCCGCTACCGCGACTACACGCGTCAGGAGCTGAACGAGTGCCTGCGCGAGGCGCTCGCCTGCCTGAACGTGTACCGCACGTACGTCCGGCCCGGCGATCCGGCGTCGCCCGCCGACCGGGCCCGAGTGGCCACGGCGCTGGCCGCGGCCCGCCGCCGCCGGCCGCAGCTGGACGCGGACCTGGCCGATCTGCTGGGCCGCATCCTGCTGCGCGAGTACGAGGATCGCGGGCAGCCCGCCGCCGAGCTGGCAGCACGGTTTCAGCAGACCTCCAGTCCGGTGGCCGCGAAGGGTGTCGAGGACACGGCCTTCTACCGGTACCACCGGCTCGTGGCGCTGAACGAGGTCGGCGGCGACCCTGGCCGGTTCTGCCTCTCGCCCGACGCGTTCCACTTCGCCTGCGGACGCGCGGCGGTGCAGTGGCCGGGCGGGATGCTCGCCACCTCGACCCACGACACCAAGCGCAGCGAGGACGTGCGCGCCCGTCTCGCCGTCCTGTCCGAGATCCCGGACGCCTGGACCGCCGCGGTCGAACGCTGGGCCGCGATGAATCAGCGCCACCGGGCGCAGGACCTGCCCGACCGCAACACGGAGTACCTGCTGTACCAGACCCTGGTCGGCGCCTGGCCGATCGGGCTGGAGCGCCTGCTGGCCTACCTGGAGAAGGCCGCCAGGGAGGCGAAGCGGCAGACGTCCTGGCTGGCGCCGGCAGCCGGCTACGAGCGGGCGCTGCGCGACTTCGCGAGCGGCGTCCTCGCCGCCCCCGAGTTCCTGGCCGACCTGGAGGCGTTCCTGGCCCGGGTCGTGCCAGCCGGCCGCGTCAACTCGCTGGCGATGAAGCTGGTCTGCCTGACGGCGCCGGGGGCGGGCGACGTCTACCAGGGCTCCGAGCTGTGGGACCTCAGCCTGGTCGACCCGGACAACCGACGGCCGGTCGACT
Organism: Terriglobales bacterium; assembly: GCA_035638495.1. Classification (GTDB taxonomy): domain Bacteria; phylum Chloroflexota; class Dormibacteria; order Dormibacterales; family Dormibacteraceae; genus CF-161. Next base: position 20,397 of record DASQZW010000227.1, on the reverse strand, counting down.
TCGGGCTGCGCGCGCGGCTGCTGGCGGAGCTCGACGAGCTCGAGGACGGCGCGGCGGCGGCCGCGCTGGAACGCTGCGACGAGGGCCTGCCCAAGCTGCTGGTCGTCAGCAGGGCGCTCCGACTGCGAGCGGCGCGGCCGGAGGCCTTCGACCGGGGCTCGTACCGTGAGCTGCCGCTGCTCGGCTCGCTGCCGGGGCACGCGGTCGCCTTCTGCAGGGGCGAGGCGGTGTGCGTGGTCGTGCCCCGCCTGGGATTCGGCGTCGAGCGGGCCGGCGGCTGGGGCGACACCGCGGTGGCGCTGCCGGCCGGCTCCTGGGTCGACCGGTTGACCGGGCGGCGGGTCGCGGGCCGCGAGGTGCCGGTCGCCGACCTGCTGGCGGGGTTTCCGGTGGCGCTCCTGGAGCTGGTGAGTCCGTAGTGCAGTTCCGCGTGTGGGCGCCGCGCGCCGGCCGGGTCGAGCTGCAGCTGCGTGGCGAGCGGCTGGACATGGCGGCCGCCGATGGCGGCTGGTGGGAGCGTGAGGCGAGCGCGGCGGCCGGCGCCGACTACGGCTACCGGCTGGACGGTGGAGATCCGCTGCCCGATCCACGGTCCCGCTGGCAGCCGGACGGCGTGCACGGGCTGTCGCGCATCGTCGACCACTCCGCCTTCCGATGGACGGACAGAGCCTGGCGCGGCCGGCGGCTTGCCGACGTGGTGGTCTACGAGATGCACACCGGCACGTTCACGACGCGCGGGACGTTCGCGTCGGCGATCGAGCGGCTCGACCACCTGGTCGAGCTCGGCGTGGAGGCCGTCGAGGTGATGCCGGTCGCCGAGTTCGCCGGCGACCGCGGCTGGGGATACGACGGGGTGGACCTGTGGGCGCCGCACCACGCGTACGGAGGCCCGGACGGGCTCAAGGCTCTGGTCGACGCTTGCCACGCCCGGGGCCTGGCCGTCGTGCTCGACGTGGTCTACAACCACCTCGGCCCGGAGGGGAGCTACCTGGAGCGGTTCGGACCGTACCTGACGAGCCGGTACCGGACCCCGTGGGGACAGGCCGTCAACTACGACGGCCGCGACAGCCGGCCCGTGCGCGACTTCGTGGTGGACAACGCGGTGGCGTGGCTGCGCGACTACCACCTGGACGGTCTCCGGCTGGACGCCGTCCACGCGATCTTCGACTCCTCGCGGCCACACATCCTGGAAGAGCTGGCGGCCCGCGTGCACGAGCTGGACCCACCGCGGTTCGTGGTCGCCGAGAAGCCCCGAGTCGACCCGTCCCTGCTGGCCATGGGCCTCGACGGACAGTGGGCCGACGACCTCCACCACTCGCTGCACGTGCTGCTGACCGGCGAGCGGACGGGCTACTACGCGCCCTACGGGACGGTGGACGACCTGGCCTCCGCGCTGCTGGATCCCGGCCGGCTCGGGGTCTCGCTGGCCCGGCTCGTCGGCTTCTCGCAGAACCACGACCAGGTCGGCAACCGGGCGACCGGCGATCGCCTCTCGCAGCTGGTGGACGCGGACCGGCTGCGGCTCGCCGCCGCTGTGGTCCTGTGCTCGCCGATGGTTCCCATGGTGTTCATGGGCGAGGAGTGGGGCGCGAGCACGCCGTTCCTCTTCTTCTCGGACCACCGGGACCCCACGATCGCGCGAGCGACCAGCCGGGGCCGAATCGAGGAGTTCCAGGCGTTCGGCTGGCGGGCCGAGGACGTCCCGGACCCGCAGGTCCCGGCCACGTTCGAGCGCTCCCGTCTGGACTGGTCAGAGCTCGAGCGCGAGCCGCACCGCGGTCTGCTGGCGTGGTACCGGCGGCTGCTGGCGCTGCGCCGCTCCACGCCGGAGCTGCGGGCGGGCGGCCCGCTCTCGGTCGAGCACTCCGATGCGGGCCGGCGCCTGGTCATGAGCCGCGACCCGGTGCGCGTGCAGTGCGATTTCGAGGCCGGTCGAGTGGTTGTGGAAAAGCTTGGGAAACCGCTCGAATGGGAATAAATGTTTGCATGGCGAAAGGCGATTTCGTGGAGGTCCTGGTGGACGCGGGCGGCGGCGCGGCGCGTGAGTACCGGATCAGGGCGGCCCGGGCCGGACGGCGGGTGGAGGTCAAGACCTCGCGCACCGCTGTCGAGGTGAACGAGCTGACCCGCAACGGCCGCATCGTCCGCAGCGCGCGCTTCATGGCGCCGCGCGTCCTCGCGGTGGTCGAGTACCCGGCGGACGAGCGGGAGACCGCCGCGTAGCGGCGTCCGGCTATTCCAGGCGGTTGTCCGTCGAGAGCAGCCAGGCGTCGCTGCCGGCGCTCAGACGGGGCAGCCCCTGCCGCCAGATGTAGCCCGCGTCGCCGTCGCGGCGACGAAGCTCGGTCTGCGCCCAGCTCAGGACCGGGTTGGCGGCGCGCCGCTCGACGAACGTGACCGTCACGGTCTGGTCGATAACGAACGGGTCCACGCCCGTGGTGCTCCGGAACCGCCAGCCGGTCGGCTGGTAGGCCATGTAGCGGACTTTCGAGTGGTGCAGGTTGGTCGCCCAGACCAGCATCCCCCCGCCCGGCGGCAGCTCCTGCAGCAGCGCGGCCAGGTTGTTCGCCTGGATCGAGTCGCGCCAGTTGCTGAACATCGGGCTGCGCAGCTTCGTGCGGAGCCGGACCGGGACGGCCCGGCCGTCGGCGTCGTAGCCCGCCAGCCGGAACCCCAGCCGGACCGCCGTCGCGAGCAGCTCCGCCATGTCGGGCTGCTCGAGCACCTCGGGGGCCGGCGGTTCGCCGCCGGGCGGTCCCAGCGCCTCCATCGCGAGCACGCGCGCGCCGCCCGCCCACGCGACCGGCAGGAGCCGCCGGCCGATGCGCCGGTTCCGGACACACCGTCGGCCGCCGCTCTGCGCCTCGTTGATCATCACGACCCGCGACCGGACGAATCCCTCACGGCAGAGCTGCTCGGGGGTCAGCCACGTGACCTCGTTCGCCCTGGGCCAGCGCGCCGGACCGCCTGAGAACTCAATCGCCATCGATACGGGCGATGATCTCGCCGACCGGCACCGTCGTCCCCTCCTCGACCAGCACCTCCGTCAGCACGCCGTCGAACGGCGACTCGATCTCAGAGTTGACCTTGTCGGTCTCGATCTCGACCAGCGGCTCGCCGCGAGTCACGCGTTCGCCCGGCCGCTTCAGCCAGCGCGAGACGAGCCCCTCGTCCAGGGAGTCGGCCAGCCGCGGCAGCGTCACGTCCATTCCGCTGCGATCGTATCCGAGGCCGGCGGCGGGCTACGCTTCTATACAACGCATGCGAGCGCTGGAGGGCAGGGCGGCCCTGGTGACGGGCGGCGGGCGGGGAATCGGAAGGTCGATCGCGCTCGCGTTCGCACGCGAGGGGGCCCGCGTGGCCGTGGCGGCCCGGACGGCGGCGGAGATCGAGGCCGTCGCCCGCGAGTGCGGCCCGGACGCCATCGCCATCCCGCTGGACGTCACCGACGAGACGGCGTGCGCGGCGGCCGTGGCGCGGGCGGAGGACGAGCTGGGCGGCCTCGACGTGCTCGTCAACAACGCCGGCATCGCCACCTCGCACAAGTTCACCGATGTGGACACGGCTGCGTGGAGGCGGATCATGGCGGTGGACCTGGACGCGCCGTTCTTCCTGACGCGTGCCGCCGTCCCCGGCATGCTGAGCCGCGGCGCGGGCGCGGTGATCGCGGTCGCATCGATCTCGTCCAAGATCGGCGCGCCGTACATCTCGGCGTACACGGCCGCCAAGCACGGCCTGCTGGGCCTGATGCGGGCGCTGGCCGCCGAGTACGCGGCGAAGGGACTGACGTTCAACTGCGTGTGCCCCGGCTACGTCGACACCCCGATGACCGAGGCCAGCCTGGCGAACATCATGGCCCGGACCGGGCGAACGCGGGAGCAGGCCCTGGCGCCGCTTCTCACGCCGCAGGGCCGGCTCGTCGCGCCCGACGAGGTCGCCGCCGTGTGCGTCCTGCTCGCGTCGGACGCCGGGCGGGGCATCAACGGCGCGGCGGTCAACGTGGACGGCGGTCAGGTGCAGGTGTGAGCTGGTGACCGCCGTCGAGCGGCGGCTCAGCTGGGACCACCTGCTCAACGCGCGCGACGTCGGCGGCCTCCCTACGCCCGACGGGTGGACCCACTTCCGCGCGCTGGTCCGCAGCGACGACCTGCGCCGGCTCACCCCGGACGGGCAGGCCGCGATGCTGGCCTACGGCGTCACGACGATCGTCGACCTGCGCTCGCCGCGCGAGCGGGGGGTCGCCCCGAACCCGCTCCGCGACCATCCCGGGTACCGCCCGCTGCCCTACCTGGGCAGCGAGAGCGCGGGCGCGCCGAGCCGGTTCGAGACAGCCGCCGAGAACTACCTCGCCTGGCTGGCGACGCGCGCGGCTGGGGTCGCCCGCATCATGCACGGCATCGCCGAGGCGCCGCCGGGCGGCGTCCTCGTGCACTGCCATGCCGGCAAGGACCGCACGGGAGTCGTGGTGGCTTTGCTCCTCTCCACCGCCGGCGTCGAGCGCGAGGCGATCGCCGAGGACTACGCGCTGAGCGTGTGGTGGAACGAGGCCGTCGACGACCAGGAGGAGATCCCGGGCGGGCTCGACGCGGCCGAGCGCCTGCGCGACCGGCGGATCTACTACCCCCGCGCCGAGAACATGCTCACGATGCTCGCCGAGATGGACCGCCGCCACGGCGGCGTGGACCGGTACCTGGACGCGATCGGCGTTGGTCCGGAGGTGCGCCAGCGGCTCCGCGAGCGCCTCGCCTGAGCCGCCGGTCAGGAGTTGGCGCACACGCCGGTCGGGTGGTCGGCCGGCTGGTAGTGCACACGGACGTCGGGCTTGATCGTCCCCTCGCGGTCGGACTGGATCACCCACACGTATGCGGAGCAGCCCTCGGCGTCGGTGAACGTGGTGTCGACGGACGTCGCGGGATCGGAGGCCTGGTAGGAGCCGGTGACGCAGCGCACCGCGAACCCGCAGCTGTCGAACTGCGTCCACTGGTGAAACGTGAAGACGTAGCTGCGCACGGGGACGTCCGCCGTGAACGAGAGCAGGAGCTGGAACGTGTCCGGCACGCTGCCGACGCGCACGACGTCGGGCCCGATGGCGCACGGGCCGGTGCACGCGTTCCACATCGGCAGCGTCGGACTGCGGGCATCGTTCCGCAGCGCGCTGTTCTCGGTCTGCAGCGTCGCGAGCTGCGCGGTCAGCTGGTCGCTCTGCCCGCGGACGACGACCAGCTGGCCGCTCAGGGCACGGACCCGCTCCGCCTCACGGGAAGTGTCGCGATGGGCGCGGGTGTCGTCGAGGGCGGTGAGGGCGAGCAGGCCGCAGAGGAGCGCGATCGCGAGGCCCGCCGCCGTCGCGGCCAGGCGGAGGTGCGTCATGGTGCCTCCCATTGTCCGGTTCACCAGGGCGGGGACCGCACCGCTACCGGTTGAGAGCCTGGCGCTCCTCCCGATACTCGTCGATGGCCTTCTTGATGGCGGTGGTGGTGGCGTCGAGCCAGCGGGTCATACCGGGCGTGGCCGAGGGGGCCTCGCGGACCCAGTCGTGCGACTCCTGGAGCGAGGTCAGCTGGCCCTGAAAGTGCGGCATCACCTCTTCAGCGAACAGCTGGTAGGACTCCAGCGTCGCCTGGCGGTCGGCCAGCTCGCCGCCCATCAGCAGGTAGCCGCCAAACCCGCCGCGCGACTGCTCGACCAGCTTGCCGATGCACTCCACCGCCATCTGGGGCGTGCCGACCACGCCGCCCCCGGCCGCGTTGAACTTGTCGATCAGCTCGTCGAAGCTGCTCGCCTCCAGCGCCGGGAGGGGGACGATGTGGCCCAGGTAGTCGAAGATCGGGAGGAAGCCGTGCACGACGTTCCTGCGCGCCTCGGCCTCCGTGCGGGCGAGGTGCATCGGGCCCATCATCCGCCAGGTCCGACGGTCCGCCGTCGTGCCGTGGAGGGCGGCCTGCTCCTCGACGATGTCCCAGTGGTCGCCGAGGACGTCGAAGCCGGCGGGGCTCCACGCCGCGATGGAGAGCAGGCCCAGTCCGTGCTTGCCGGCCGCGCTGGGACCGGCGGGGGAGATCGACGCGGCGACCGCCATCTCGAAGCGCGGGTGGGTGTAGGGGCGGAGATGGAGGCGTGCCTCGACCAGGTCGAACCAGTCGGTCTTCATCGATACCGGGCCGTCGCCGCGGAGCAGGGCCATGATGGCGTCGAGGCTCTCGGCCATCATCCCGCGCTGGCGGTTGGGGTCGATGCCCAGCATCGCGGCGTCGGAGGTGAGCTGCCCCGGGCCGACCCCGAACATGACGCGGCCGCGGGTCAGGTGGTCGAGGAGGACCATCCGCTCGGTCAGCAGGAAGGGGTTGTGGTAGGGCAGCGAGGCGACGCCGGTGCCCAGCCGGATGTGACGGGTGCGCTGAGACGCCACGGCGATGAACACCTCGGGCGACGCGATGATCTCGTAGCCGCCGGAGTGGTGCTCGCCGATCCAGGCCTCGTCGAAGCCCCAGCGGTCCATCCACTCGAGGAGCTCGAGGTCCTTCTCGAGCGCGACCGTGGGGTTCTGTCCGACCGGGTTGAAGGGGGCGAGGAACACTCCGAATCGCATTGGCCAGTTCATACGCCCGAACGTAGCATCGCCTCCCAACCGTTCAACCGGCGTGAACGGGTCAGATTGACAGCCACCCCGCGAGCGACCAGCCTTGCGAGCGCACCCTCTGACACCCCCCGGGTGGGGGGTTTCGGCTGGGGGGCGCCTGGGGTGGCGCCGGGAGTCGGATCCGGGAGCGCATCTGGCCCGCGAGTGTGCCGCCAGTGTGCGAGATTCTCGGCCGCTCGCTCAGCCCGTCCGGGTGCGCGCCAGGCGCGGCGGCGGGGCCGCCACCGCCGCCGCGACCGCAGGCGCGTCCTCCACCGGCAGCCGCCCGATGGACAGGCGGACCGCCGGCTCGCTGCGCAGCCGGAACCGCTCGCCGGCGGACGCGGCCCAGCCGGCGTCGAGCAGCCGGCGCAGCGCGACCTGCTCGTCGGGCACCGGCACCCACACGTTGAGCCCGGACCGGCCGTGCGCGCGCAGCCCGTGCACGGCGAGGGCATCCAGCAGCGCGCCGCGGCGCGCCGTGTAGGTCGCCGCCGCCGCAGACATGAGGCGCTGGACGTGCGCGTCCTCCCACAGCGCCACGACCAGCCGCTGCAGCACGTGGCTGACCCAGCCCACCCCGAGCTGCTGCCGTCCCTCGACGCGCGAGATCGTCACCGGGTCCCCGGCCATCAGCGCGATCCGGAGGTCGGGGCCGAGCGACTTGGAGAACGAGCGGACGACGACCCAGCGGTCGATCGCGTCGCCGCCCACGCTGTGGGCCGGCACCCCCGACACCGGCCCGCCATGGTCGTCCTCGATCACCAGGATCTCCGGCCGCTCCGAGAGCACCGCACGCAGGTCGCGCGCGCGCTCCGCGTCCAGCGCCGCGCCGGTCGGGTTCTGCGCACGCGTCGTCAGGACGAGGGCGGCCAGCTGGCCCCGCGCCGCGGCCTCCAGGCCGCCGGGCATGATGCCGCGGTCGTCGACCGGCAGCGGCACCGGCGTCAGGCCCAGCGCCAGCAGCAGGTCGAACACCGGCGGGTAGCCCGGGTCCTCCACGGCGACGCGGTCGCCCGCCCGGAGGTGGGCGGTGAGCGCCCGCTCGATGCCGTCCAGCGCGCCGCCGACCACGAGCAGGAAGTCGGACGGGATCCCGTCGGCCGCGAACACCCGGGAGCCCAGTTCGAGCAGCTCGCGCAGGTTGGCCGGCTCGCCGTACAGGCGGGGGGGCGGGTGGAGACGGGCCAGCGCCGCCCCGAGATCGGGCAGGAACGCGGGGTCGGGGTTGCCGTCGAGGAGGCCGCGGGTGCCCGGGGGCACCGAGGCCGGCGACAGGTGCCGGACGGTCGGACGCGGGCTGACGCGGGTGCCCCGCCTGCCGGCCGCCGTTACCAGGCCGCGGATCTGCAGGTCGCGGTACGCCGCCGCCGCGGTGGTCGGGCTGACCCCCAGGTGCTCGGCGAGACGGCGGACGGACGGCAGCGTCTCGCCGGGGCCCAGCTCACCGGTCCGGATCGCCGCCTCGACGCTGGCGCTGATCTCGCCGGCCCGGTGGCCGGCGATGTGCTGCATGAGGTCCGGTGCCATCGTTGTGCTGTTTGTATCAGATGGCGACGTTTGTCTGTTACAGTAAGAACAATCCACCCTTCTGTATCACTACAAAGGAGGCGACATGGCAGGCCAGCAGGTGGCGGCGCCCACGGCCCGCACGAAGATCCGGCGGCACCCCGAGCGCGGCACCTACGACCGCGAGACGGTGCGCTCGATCCTGGACGAGGGCCTGATCTGCCATCTCGGGTTCGTCGTGGACGGCACGCCGTTCGTGATGCCGACGATGTACGCCCGCAGCGGCGAGGTGGTCTATGTCCACGGCTCGCCGGCCTCGCGCATGCTGCGCGCCGCCGCCGGGCCGGCCGACGTCTGCCTGACCGTGACGCTGCTGGACGGCATCGTGCTCGCGCGGGCGGTCTTCTCCCACTCGATGAACTACCGGTCGGTGGTCGTGCTGGGCAGGGCCGAGGAGGTCGACGACCCCGCCGAGAAGATGCGGGCGAGCGAGGCGCTGATCGAGCACGTCTGCCGCGGCCGGTGGGCCCACGCCCGCCATCCGAACCCCAAGGAGCTGGCCACCACCGCCATCCTCCGGCTGTCGCTGGACGAGGCGTCGGCCAAGGTTCGCAGCGGCCGCCCGAAGGACTCCGAGGCCGACCTGGACCTCCCGGTGTGGGCCGGACACGTGCCGCTGGCGGTCCGCCCGCTGGCTCCGATCCCCGACGAAGGGCTGGCCGGAGCGGAGGCGCCACCGCCGTACGCAACGGGCTACACCCGTCCGGGCTGGACCGACTGACCGCGGCTGGGTAATCTCGCCTGGGAGGCAGCCTCGACCAGGACCATCGAAGACGAACTCGGAGACGGAACCATCCCGCTGACGGACGCGGAGCTGGGCGCGTGGTTCAACTTCCTGAACGCCCACACCGACCTGACGCGCCGGCTCGACGCCGAGCTGGAGGCCGGCCATCGGATCTCGCTCGCCGAGCACGCCGTGCTCCTCCAGCTGGCCATGGGCGGCGGGCAGCTCCGCATGTCGGAGCTCGCGGACACGGTGCTGCTCAGCCCGAGCGGTGTCTCACGGCTGGTCGACCGGCTGGTCGCGGACAGGCTGCTCGAGCGGCAGCCGTGCGGCGGCGACGGTCGCGCCGTGTACGCCGCGATCACGGAGCGCGGTCGCTCCCTGCTGGCGCAGGCGGAGCCGACCTTCTCCGCGGCGCTGCGACGCCTGTTCATCGGGCAGTACACGGCTGACGAGTACGAGCGGCTGGCGGGGCTGCTCCTGCGGGTCGCGCCGGCCTGCCGCCGGCGGCAGGACGCGGAGCCCGAGGGCCCCGCCGGGACCCCCAACCGATAGCATCCTGCCGGTGAGCGACGAGCCGCCGCAGGCGGGCTTCCGCAACCGCGGCGCCGACATCTCCCGGGTCGAGGGATTCGCCGACTGCGCGTTCGGCTTCGCCGTGACGTTGCTGGTCGTCTCGCTGGACGTGCCCAGGACGTTCGCCGGGCTGGTCGCGGCCCTCCAGGGCATCCCCGCGTTCGCGCTGTCCTTCGCGATCCTCGCGTGGATCTGGTACACGCAGTACCGGTTCTTCCGCAAGTACGGCCTGGAGGACGTCACGACGGTCCTCCTGACGCTGGTCCTGCTGTTCGTGGTGCTCTGCTACGTCTACCCGCTGAAGTTCCTGTACACCGCGTCCCTCGGCGGGTCCGTCGGCGAGCACGACCTGCGCCTGCTGTTCGTGATCTACGGCGTCGGTGTCGCCGCCACCTTCTCCGTGCTCCTGCTGATGCATGCCAACGCCTACCGGCAGCGCGACCGCCTCGGCCTGGACGCCCTCGAGCGGTCCGACACCCGGATCGCCATGTGGGAGCTCGCCGGCGTGGCGGCGATCGGTCTGCTGTCCGGCGCGCTCGCCCAGCTGCCCATCGGCGCGAACTTCGCGGCGGCGGCGGGTTTCGTCTACTTCCTCAACGGCGTCGTTTTCACGGTTGGCGCCAGGCGCCGACGGCAGCTCCGCCGCGGCGCCTGAACCCCCACCTGACCACACCGCTCGCGGATTTGCTATCGTGTCCGCCGTTCCGGTGGCCGGACGCTTCGGCGTTCCACCGGCCGCCAGGGGGGTAGACGTATATGCGCCGACTCGGAGTACTGCTGGTCGTCGTCCTGGCTGCCGCGGCGCAGCCTGTCTTCGCCGACGACCTGACCACGCGCGAGCAGGACGTGAAGCAGCAGCTCGCCGTGGCCTCGGCGCAGATCACGCAGCTGAACCTGCAGATGTCGAACATGCAGCAGACCGTCACGGACACGCAGCAGCGGGTCGACCGGGAGCGCGCCCAGGTCAGGCTCCTGGCCCGTGCGCTCTATGCCCAGCCGGACTCCATCATCGGAATGCTCTTCTCGTCCTCCTCGATCTCTGAGGCGGTGACGCGGATCTCGGACCTGACGTCGGCGAGCGACCGGGCGGCGGCCACCAAGCACGCCCTCGACAAGGACCTGGCGCGCCTGGGGCAGCAGCAGGGGCTGATGAAGGCGGACCACGACCAGACCATCCAGCTCCTGCGCCAGCTCGAGGGGCAGTACGCGAAGCTGGTCGCCCAGGTGGTCGCCCAGCGGCTGCAGTCGCCCGCCCCCACCACCATGCCCTTGAGCCTCGATCCGGGCAGCGTCGGCGCCATCCAGGCGATCATCCTCGACGCGTTCGCGCCGCTCGGCGCCGCGGCTCAGAGCTGGGCCCTCCGCGTGGCCAAGTGCGAGTCGAACTACAACCCATACGCGGTGAACCGGTCGAGCGGCGCCTCGGGCCTCTTCCAGTTCCTGCCTTCGACGTGGGCGGCCTCCCCGTATCACGCGCAGTCGGTGTTCGACCCCAGCGCCAACGCGCACGCTGCCGCGTGGCTGTACCAGCGGTCGGGCCCCGGCCAGTGGGTCTGCAGCAGCCTGGTCTGACCTGACCGCCGCTCCCGATGGCGGACAATCAGTTCGTCATGGGGAGCAACCCGCTGGCGGAGCCCGCGCTCCCGCACCGGCGGCCGTCGGGAGTCGGCCCGGTGGCTCTGGCCCTGGCGAACGTCGCCGGCCAGCCCGGCCTGCGCTACGCCGTGCTGCTGGTCGCCATCGCCGCCGGCCTGATCGGCAGCGCCGCGCTGTTGGGCCACGCCGCGAACGCGCCAGCCCTCGCCGCCTACGACCGCAACGCGGCCTGCGGCGCTGGCGGCTCGCCACCACCCGACTGCCGCGAGCTGGCCGCCGCCACGGTGCTCGACGACCGCCGCCTGCCGCTCGGCGTCCACGCGGTCACGCTCGGGGTCGACGGCCGCCGGGCCGTCTACTACGGCTGGGCCGACTCGTCCTACGCCAGCGCGCTGCCGGTGAGCTCCGACGCGCTCCTGGTGGCGTGGCGGGGCCGGATCGCCCGCGTGATCGGGCCGGGCCTGACGCTGGAGCCGTTCGAGGGGCCTCCCGGCGCCGCGTTCCTCCTGATCGCCGTGGCGGTCGCGTGCGAGCTGCTGTGCGGGCTCGCGCTGGGCCTCCAGGGCGTGCTCTGGCGGCTCCGCACCCGGGTGTTTCCGGTGGCCTTCAGGCAGCCCGGCCGGAGCCGGATCCCCGCACCCGGCCGCGTCGTCTTCCTGAGCGCCATCGTGGTCGCCCTGATCGCGGTCCGCACGGGACACGCCGCCATCGCCGCGCCGGTGCACGCCCTGTGCGGGGTCCTGATGGCGGCGCAGTTCGCGGTGGCCGGGGTGGGCTCGGCCCGGGACCTGGCGCCGCTCGCGCGCCGGGGGATGGATGCACTGTCCGAGGAGCGCGCCCTCCGCCTGGGTGCCGACGCCGTCCTGGCGGCGGTCCTGGTCGCGCTCTGCCTGTCGCTCGCGTCGGACCTGGTGGTCGCGGACGTGCTCACGCTGCCGCGCTGATGGACGACCACCTGCTGCGCGCGGCCCGCCGGGCGATCGGCTTCATGCCCGACTCGGAGGGTCTCGCCCTGCACGACGCCGGCGTGCGGGCCGGCAGGCTGGGGCCGCTGCTGGAGATCGGGTCGTACTGCGGGCAGTCGGCGATCTACCTCGGCGCGGCGGCGCGCGCCTGCGGCACCGTGCTCTTCTCCGTGGACCACCACCGCGGGTCCGAGGAGCAGCAGCCAGGGCAGGAGTACTTCGACCCGCGCCTGCTGGGGTCCGACGGCCGCATCGACACGCTGCCCACGTTCCGGCGCACACTGGCGGCGACCGGCCTGGAGTCGGTCGTGATCCCCGTCGTGGGCGACTCCGCCACGATCGCCGCGCACTGGGGCACCCGCCTCGGCCTGGTCTTCATCGACGGCGGTCACTCCGAGGACGCCGCCCAGGCCGACTACGCGGGCTGGAGCCCGTTCCTACGCGCTGGCGGCCTGCTCGTCATCCACGACGTCTTTCCCAACCCGGCGCATGGCGGTCAGGCGCCGTATCACGTCTTCCGGCGGGCGCTGGCCTCTGGGCAGTTCCACGAGACCGCGGCGGTCGGCTCGCTCCGCGTGCTTGAAAAGGCCGGCGGTACGGCTCCCGCCCCAGAGGGCGTCGGCGGCCAGCAGCACGGCCGCTGACGTCCAGGTCGGCCGCTCCTCGGGATACAGCTCGACCTCGGGGTGGAAGGCCACGCCCGTCCAGTAGTGGCCGTCTGGATCGCGCAGCGGCGCCAGCCAGGAGAACACCCGCCCTGCCTCGGTCCGCCGGCCGATCGCGTCCAGCGCGAGCACGAGCTCGCAGGACTCCGCGACCGTCACCCACGGCCGGTCCGCGACGCAGCGCACGCCGATGCCGTCGACCACGAACACGGACCACCGGTCTGCCAGGCGCGCGTCGGCCTCGGCCCCGCGCAGCGCGCCGCCGACCACGGGGTAGTACCAGTCCATCGACCAGCGGCTCTTGTCCTCGAATGCGGCCGGCCGCTCGCGCAGGGCAGACACCAGCCGGGAGCGCGCCTCGCGCCACGGCCCACAGGAGCGGCCGAGCGCGGTCGCGGCGGCGGCGGCGCACTCCAGGCTCTTGCAGATGGAACTGCACGAGCTGACGAGGGCCGCCGGCCACGGCAGACCTCGGTCGTCGCGAGCCCACCAGACCTCGCCTCCCGGCCGCTGCAGCGTCACCACGCACTCGATCGCGGATTCCACCACGGGCCAGGCATCGCGCAGGAAGCCCCCGTCGCCGCTGGCCAGGAAGTGGTGCCAGACGCCCGTGGCGGCATACGCGCAGAAGTTGGCGTCCGTGTGCGTCTCCTCGGCACGGCCGTCGCGGTAGCCGGCCGCCCAGGAGCCGTCCGAGCGCTGGTGGCGGGCGAGCCAGCGGTAGGCCCGGGCCGCGGCCGAGTGCAGACCGGCCACGTCGAGCGCCATCGCGGCCTCCACGTGGTTCCAGGGGTCGGCGTGGCGGCCGTCCTCCCACGGGATGCACCCGTCCGGCAGCTGTACCGAGGCGATGGCGTGCGCCGTCTGCACCGCCTGGGACGCGGACAGCACGCCGGAGAGGTCAGGCGGCACAGTAGACCACGAGGCTCTTGCCGATCACGGGGTCGAGGGCGCGCTCTGCGAGCCGGACGGCCCGCGGCCGGCGGACGATGTCCCAGACCAGGAAGCGGTGGTACTGGCGAACGGCCCACGCCCGGTCGTCGTCGGGACCGACCACGCAGCGCAGCCACCAGTACGGGGAGTGGAGCGCGTGCACGTGGTCGGCGCCGGTCACCCGCAGCCCAGCCTCGGTCAGCCGGCTCCGCAGGTCGTGTCCGCGGTAGATGCGGACGTGACCGCCCGGGCGGTCGTGATAGCGATTCGAGAGGGCCCAGCAGACGCGCTCGGGCAGCCAGCGCGGCACCGTGACCGCCGCGGTGCCGCCCGGCCGCAGCACGCGGGCGATCTCGCGCATCGCCGCCCGGTCGTCGGGGATGTGTTCCAGGACCTCGGCGGCGATCACGTGGTCGAAGCTGGCGTCCGCGAAGGGCAGCTCGAGGGCGTCGGCCCGCGCGGCGCAGAACCAGCCGCCGGGCGGCGCCTCGCCGGCCTCGGCCATCGCGGACAGGGTCGCGATCGCGCGGCAGAGGTCGTCGTGCAGCAGGTCCGCGCAGACGACGTGGGCGCCGCGCCGGTACGCCTCGAACGCGTGGCGGCCGGGGCCGGAGCCCAGGTCGAGCAGGGACGTGCCGGGCCGCACACCGAGCCGGTCGAAATCGACGGTCAGCATCCGGCGACCTCGCGATAGTGCTCGACGGTCGCGCGTGCCGTCGCCTCCCACGTGAGCTTGTCGACCACCCGACGGCGGCCGCGCGCGGCCAGCGATCGCCGCAGTCCCGCGTCGTCGAGGAGCACCGTGAGCTGGTCGGCCAGGGCCTGTGGGTCCCCGGGCGGCACGAGCAGGCCCCCGTCGCCGACCACCTCCGGCAGGGCGCCTCCGGTCGTGGCCACGAGCGGCAGTCCGCAGGCCATGGCCTCGACCGCGGGAAGCGAGAAGCCCTCGTACAGCGACGGAACGACCGCCGCCTCGGCCTCCGCGTACAGCGACACGAGAGCCGCGTCCGTCACGCCGCCCACGAACCGGACCGAGCCGTTCAGCGCAAGCTGGTCGAGCAGCCCCGGGATGGGGCCGTCCTGCCGGGGATGGCCGACCACGACGAGCTCGGCCGGCCTTCTCGCGCGCACGATCGCGAACGCCCGCAGCAGCGGTGCGAGGCCCTTCAGCGGCACGTCGGCGCTGGTGGTGACCAGGATGCGGCCGGGCACCCGGCGGCGGTCGGGGAGCGGCCGGAAGACGTCGGCGTCCACCCCCAGCGGCACGATCGAGATCTGCTCGGGCGGCACGCGCATCTCGCGCACGATGTCGGCCCGCGAGGACGTGGACACGGTGAGGACGGGCAGCCGGCGGGCAACCCGCGCCTGCATGCGGGTGAACCCGTACCAGCGGCGCAGGGACAGCCGGCGCCCGCCCGTCGCGTGGGCGATCTCGAGCTTGCGGTCGATGTGGACCGGGTGATGGATCGAGGCCAGGACGGGCAGGCCCTCCCGCCGGATGCCGAGGATCCCGTACGCGAGGCACTGGTTGTCGTGGACCACGTCGAACTCGGCCAGCCTGCGCCGCAGGGCGGCCCAGGCCCGGAGGCTGAACGTCAGTGGCTCCGGGAACCCGCCCGTGCACATCGTGGCGAGCTCGAGCAGGTCGACCGCGCCGCGGGGACGGCGGACCGGCCGGAACAGCGCCTCGGTCCGGTACAGGTCCAGGCTGGGGAGGCACGTCAGCGGCACACGCGGGTCGAGGTCCGGGTACGGTGGACCGCTGAACACCTCGACGTGGTGTCCGAGCCGGACCAGCGCCCGGCTGATGTGACGCACGTAGACGCCCTGCCCTCCGGACCGGGGATTCCCGCGGTACGTGAGCAGGGCGACGCGTACCGCCTCCGCCGATCCCCCCACGGACGTCAGATGGTAAAGGGTCCGGGGAGCCGACGATACGCGCCGGTACCGCAGTACGCTGCAGCGGTGCGGGTCGCGCTGGCCGGCGTCGGCCGGATGGGCTCGGCGATCGCGGGGCGGCTGCGCGCCGCTGGCCACCGCGTAAAGCTGTACGACCCGGCACTGCCCGAGGGCGAGTCCGCCCCCAGCCTGGCCGCCGCGGCGCGGAACTCGGTGATCACGTTTCTCTGTCTACCCGATGCGCCGGCAGTGCAGGCTTCCCTGAACGGGCTCGCCGAGGCGGCGCCCCCCATCGTCGTCGACCTGACCAGCTCGCTGCCGTCGACCACGCGCCGCATGGCGGCCGCACTGGCGCCGGTCGGGGTCGAGTTCCTGGACAGTCCGCTCAGCGGCGGGGTGGCAGGCGCCCGGCTGGGGACGCTGACCGCGATGGTGGGCGGCGACCGGGACCTGCTGGAGCGCGTGAGGCCGGTGCTGGCCACGTTCGCGTCGAACGTCAGGTGGGCGGGACCGGCCGGCTCCGGGCACGCGACGAAGGCGCTGAACAACGCGCTGTCCGCGGTGTCGCTGATGGGCACGTCCGAACTGCTGGTGACGGCGGCCCGGCACGGCGCCGAGGAGGTCGCGGTCGTGTCGGCGTTCAACGCGGGCGCGGCGCGGAGCCAGAACAGCGAGGTGAAGTTCCCGCGCGACGTGCTGCCGCGGACGTACGGCGCGGGTTTCACGGCCGGGCTGATGGTGAAGGACCTGGCTTCGGCGCTCACGATCGCGGAGGAGCGTTCCGCGCCGGCGCGCTTCCTCGCGGCCGTGCGCGCCGCGTGGATCGAAGCGGCAGAGGCGATGGGGCGGGAAGCGGACTTCACGCGGGTGCACGCGGTGATCGATGCGCGTGGGGCTCCGGCGGCGGCGCGGATGGGCGGCGCCGACCTGGACGTGCTGTGCCGGGCGCTGGCCGGAATCAACCTGATCGCGGCGGCGGAGGCGATGCGCGTCGCGGCGGCGGAGGGGCTGAACCGCGAGCGGGTGCTGGGCATTGTCAACACGAGCACCGGGCGCAGCGAGGCGACGCGCTCGCGGCTGGCGGGGAACGTGGACCGGGAAGCGCTGGCGGCGGCCGCGGACCTGGCGCGGGAGGCGAACGTCTGGGCGCCGCTGACGGAGGCCGCCAGCAGGTGCGTCTGACGCAGCGGTAGCGGGCCCAAGAGAGGGCGAGTTCGGGCCAAGGGGGCGCGGGAGCGCCCCCGCCGGACCGGCCTGGGTGCAGGCCAGTCGTGGGTCAAGGCTTCCCTTCGGCGCTTCGCGGCCCTGACCCCCTTCGGTTGAGCGCCAACAGGGTCGCAACCGTCCCAAATGTGCGCCAATCGCCCACTCCCGGGCCTGTGAGAGGGCCTTTGGCGCCAAATGGCCCTCTGAATGCGCAAGCGACGCGCAAGTGGACCGCTCGCAGCCCGGAACCGTGCGTTGCTGCGCCTGAGCGTCGTCATTCGGCGGCTGAGGGGACTCTCACGAGCAGCAAACCGCGCGCCTGGCCCAACAGGTCGAAGCGCCGCGCCCTGATCATGCGATTCGGCCGAGCGGTACTCGCTACACTGCACATCGCCGATCAGCAACCAGCCCTACGTCCCACTCCGCGTTCGGCGGCGGCCTCCACGGCGCCAGCCGCGACGGCCGCTCCTCGCCGCAGTGGCGCTCGTCCCCTGCGTCCTCGCTGCGGTAGCGGTCGACCGCGCCTGCATCGGCACGCCCGTGGCGGCCGCCACCACCCACGTCGCCAGCGGCCGCGTCGCGGGCAATGCCGCCCCGAGCCCGAGCGCCCAGCCGCCGCCGGCCTACGCGCCCGGCGCCTGCCAGGCCCAGGCGCCGACCGGCCGGAGCCGCAGCCAGACCGTCTTCGTCGATGCGGGCCACGGCGGTCCCGACCCGGGCGTCCTGGGCCAGCAGGGCACCGCCGTGAAGGAGTCCCAGGCCGCCCTCGCGGTCGCCATCCAGCTCGCGACACGGCTCCGGGCCGACGGCTACCGGGTGGTGCTCTCGCGCACGAAGGACACCTCGGTGATGCGCTTCGTCGCCGGCGACCTCACGAACGGGACCTACGACGTCCAGCAGCACCGCCAGGACCTCCAGGCCCGCGTCCGCTGCGCCAACGATTCGCACGCCGTCGCGCTGGTCTCCATCCATTTCAACGGCTACAACGACGCCACCGTCGGCGGTTCGCAAACCATCTTCGACGACGTTCGGCCCTTCGCCGATCGGAGCCAGCAGCTCGCCGACAGCATCCAGGAGGCGCTGCTCCAGCAGCTGCAGCTCCACGATCGCGGCGTCGTCACCGATGACGCGCTCGACGCGCCCACGGTCTCCGAGAAGGGCGACGGCTACGGCCACCTCATGCTGCTCGGGCCCGCCCAGCCCGGCCAGCTCTCGAAGGGCACGGTCATGCCCGGCGTGCTCGTCGAGCCGCTCTTCCTCACTCGGCCCAGCGAGGCGAGCATCGCGACCAGCGCCGGCGGCCAGCGCAGGATCGCCCAGGCCCTGGCGACGGGGCTGGAGCGCTACCTCACCTCCGCGCCGTAGCAGCCCACGGAGTAGCGTTATCCGAACATGGCCGGACCGAGCGAGCGGCTGACCGCCGGCGTGGACCTGGGCGGCACCAAGATCCAGACCGTCGTCATGCGGGGCCAGAAGGTGGTCGGCAGCGCCAGGCGGGAGACGCCGGGAACCGGTGCGGACGCGGTGATCGCAACCATGGTCGACTCGCTCAAGGCCTCGATCGCCGCGGCCGGCATCCGGACGGCCGACCTCGCCGCCGTCGGCATCGGCAGCCCCGGCACCATCGACCTGGATGCCGGCACCGTAGGCAACTCCCCGAACGTGCACGGATTCGAGACCGGACCCGTCGCCGTCGGCCCCGCCGTATCCAGGGCGCTGGGCGGCGTCTCCGTCCGGATCGACAACGACGTGCGGACGGCCGTCTACGGCGAATGGAAATGCGGCGCCGGCCGGCCCTACCGGGACCTGCTCGGGGTGTTCGTCGGGACCGGCGTGGGCGGCGGCCTGGTCCTGGACGGCGAGCTGCGCGAGGGTCACGGCGCGGCCGGCGAGATCGGTCACACCATCGTCAAGGACCAGGGCCGGCGTTGCGGCTGCGGAAAGCGCGGGTGCCTGGAGGCCTACGCGGGCCGGCAGCGGATGGAGGTGACCGCCCGCCGCTGGCAGGACGCCCGCGGCCGTTCCACGGAGCTGTTCCGCATCATGCGCCGGCGTGGTCGGGACCGCGTCACGAGCGGCACCATCGCGGTCGCCCTGGAGATCGGGGACGAGGTGACGATCAGGCTCATCGACCGCGCCGTCTGGGCCCTCGGCCTGGCGCTGGCCAACGCGCAGAACCTGCTCGACCTGCAGGCGATCATCGTCGGCGGAGGTCTCGGCGACCGCCTCGGTGAGCCCTTCGTGCATCGCGTCCAGGCAGCCGCGACGCCGCGTCTCCACGTGCCCGAGCGGCCGCCGGTATTCCTGCCGACGGAGCTGGGCGACCTCGGCGGCGCCGTCGGCGCCGCCGTGCTCGCCGGCAGCTGACCACCGAGCGCGAGGGCGCTGCGGCATGGCACTATGTCCCCGTAGTGTACGGGGGGCAGGGTGCCGGCTTCGTCGCGGCTCTGGGACTGGTGCTGGCGGTCGCCTGCGGCGGCTCGACGCCGGGGCCGGTCTCCGGCCGGCCGTCGCCGAACGGCGCCCCATCGCAGGCCGTGACCTTGCCCCTGTCGGCCTGGCAGAAGCTGGGCGCCACCCAGGCGCCGCCGGCCTCGATCCAGCAGGTCTCGCTCGGCGCCGCGGCCGTGGTCGATCAGACCCAGGGCGCAGTGTCCGACGCGGACGCGCGCGCATGGGCGCTGGCCTTCATGCGCACGTTCGCGTACCTGCGCTGGGCCGTCAGCACCGGCCAGAGCGAGTTCCTGCTCCGGTCCGGGCTGAGCACGGCACCGCTGGCCGTCTTCCAGCCCAACGTGAACGACATCGCACGCGCTCGGGCGGCCGGCGACCGCGTGGAGTACACGCTGCAGACGTTCCGCCGCTTCGTCGTGCGGTCCGTGCCCCAGAGCCTGCAGGCCAGCATCCAGCGCGCCGAGGAGATCTGGAAGCCGTACGCCATCTACCTGGACGCCGTCGGCCCGGTCGAGACCGACTGGATCGATCCCCAGGGCAACCGGACCGTCAAGTCACAGGTCGGCGCCGGCATCCCGCTGTTCGAGCTGGTGGGCGGCGAGCTCGGCCACGACCCGGTGATGGGCGACGTCTGGGTGTTCGCGTCGGACTTCGACTGCACGGCGGCGTCGAGCCGCCAGACCCTGGCACCGCTGTGCAACCCCTGAGGAGGCGCCGCCGGGCGCTCGGGCCGCTGTTCGCCCTGGTCGCGCTGACCGCGACCACGCCGACCGCGTTCGCGGCCGGCGGCAACAACAACGGCGGCAACTTCGACTGCGCGCCGGGCCCGCCGTCCCTGGTCGCGCAGTACCAGAACCCAACCGAGATCGTGAGCGGGTCGGGCGGCATCTCGTGCCCCACCCCGGGCGCGAGGACGCCCGGCCAGTTCGGCCCGCCCGGCGTGACCGGTCCCCCGCCACCACCGCCGACGGTCGGGTCTCCCTGCCACTTCGACTTCGAGACGCCGGTGCAGTTTCGGCTGAACGGCTCCACCCCGCAGCTCCGCGCCCTGCAGCCGACGTGGAGCGGCGGCACCTTCGTCGCTGATCCGCTGAATCCGACGTGGCAGTCGTGGGCCAACCAGGGCTGGATTGACGTGATGTTCTGGGGCGGCGCTCCGGGCGTCCCGCCGCCCGTGGCCATGGCCAACGG
>DASQZW010000226.1:0-7380 GCA_035638495.1 Terriglobales bacterium | reverse complement strand
GATCGACCCGGGGTATGTCAATCGGCTGGAGCGGGAACGGCCGGCAGCCGGGCAAGCGTCGCCGCACGTCCCGAGACGGGAGATGGTCGAGGCGCTCGGGCGGGCGCTGGAGCTCGACGGGGCGGACGCCGACCGCCTGCTGGTCGCGGCCGGCTACTGGCCGTGGCCCGACGACCCGGAGCGCACCGAGCGGGCGCTCGCTGCCGGCTACGGCCGCGATCGGGGGCGAGCGATGATCGACCGCCTGAGAACAGGGGGATAACAGGTGAGGTTCGAGCCGGGCCGGAGCGGCAACCCGGGCGGGCGCCCGAAGGATCCGCTCCTGCACGCCCTGCGCAAGAAGCTCACGGCGAAGCAGGCGAACGCGCTGATGGGGGTGCTGGTGGAGCAGGCGCTGAGGGGCGACATGAAGGCGCTGGAGATGATCTGGGACCGCGTGGCCGGCAAGCCGGTGGCCCGTGCCGAGCAGGGCGGCCCCGGCGACTTCGCGCGAGGCTTCGAGATCCGCCTGATCCGGGTGGCGAGGGGCGACGATGCCGACGACGACGCTGCCGCGTCTTGACTTCCGGGTATCTGCCGCGCAGGCGGCGTTCGTGGCGGACGACGCCCGCTACAGCCTCATGCTTGGGGGCATTGGATGTGTTGCCGCTGAGACCCTGATCGAGGGCGTCCCGGTCGCGGATCTGTCGTGGCCGTCGGTCGTCCGGACGCTCACGGGGACGGCGTGGGCGACGCCAGCCGTTCGAAAAGGGCGCTCGGATCTATATCGCGTCCGAACACGATCGGGGCGGGTGGTGGTGGTAACCGCAGGCCACCGCTTTCTAACGCCATCCGGATGGCGTCCAGTGGCGCACCTCGGCGTCGGAGCATCTGTAGGCGCTGATGGAGCCGCAGATGATCGCCCTGCGACTGGAACAGCACCAGATTGGACGGGTCATTGTTGTGCGGATTCTCGTCCACGTGGTGGATCACCCAGGCCGGGTGGAGCGGATGGCCGAGACAGATGGCGGCAACCTCATACGATTCTCGTCGATACCAGTGCATGGCCCGTACGCCACCTTTCCATTGGGCATTCTTCGAGCCACGGGCACGCGATTCCAGGAGTCCTCGGCGCTCGGTTCCGTGCACGTGCAGCCGCCGTCGGATCACCTCAGGATCGACCTGATATGCCGCGCCAAGCTCAATGGTCGACTCGCCCGCTCGGTAGCGCCGCGCAACCTCATCCATCGGCAGGCGGTGCGTCACGGCCTTGCCCTTGCCGACGTGAATGCCTAACCTGCGCAGGCGCGCCGATACCGTGGACTGGCTCAGTCCCAGCCGCTCAGCCACCCGTCGCTGATTCCCGAATTCCTCGAACGCTGCCAGGATGGCCTCGTCCGACTGCTTCCGATCCATGCTGTTATTGTAAGGTATCGTGGGATGAGATAGCAGACATAACCTTCGTCCGTCACGGCGAGTTCTACGACGTGTCGGTGCCCGATGGGGCGCACTACTCGGCGCACGGGCTCTGGCACCACAACAGCGGCAAGACGTACGCCGGCGCCATCAAGGCGCTGCGCTCGTTGCGGCCGGGCTCGCTCGGGCTGGTGGTGGCGCCGAGCTTCCGGATGCTCCGCGACGCGACCTGGCGGACCGCGTTGGAGGTCTGGGGCGGGCACGGGCTGGCGACGCAGGTGCTGCGGGGCGACGAATTGCGGGTCGAGCTTGCCAACGGCGCCGAGGCGATCTTCAGGTCCGCCGAGGACCCCGAGCGGCTGAGGGGGCCGAGCGCGTCCTGGGCCTGGATCGACGAGGGTGCGCTCTGCCACCCCGACACCTGGCCGATCGTCATCGGGCGCCTCAGGGAGCACGGCCGGGCCGGGCCGTGCTGGGTCACGACCACGCCGAAGCCGCGCAACGTCGGCCCCGGCGGCGGCGTCAACTGGACGCGACGGGTGTTCGTGACCGAGGCGACCGAGGAGACGGCGCTGGTCCGGGCCACCACGGCGGCGAACCCGTTCCTGCCGCCCGAGTACGCGCGGTCGCTGCGCTCGCAGTACACCGCCAGGCTGGCCCGCCAGGAGCTCGAGGCCGAGTGGGTGCTGGACGTCGAAGGCGCGCTGTTCACCCACGCCATGATCCACCGCGCGCCACAGCCTCCCGACCTGGCGCGGGTCGTCGTGGCGGTCGACCCGAGCGGCGGGGCCTCGGCCGAGCACGACGAGCAGGGCATCGTGGTCTGCGGGCTGGGCGCCGACGGGCGCGGCTACGTGCTGGCCGACCGCTCCTGCCGGCTGTCGCCGGACGGCTGGGGGCGTAGGGCCGTGCAGGCGTACCTGGACTTCGAGGCCGACGCGATCATCGGCGAGGGGAACTTTGGCGGGGACATGGTCCAGTCGGTCATTCGGACGGCGGCGGTGGCCATGGGGGTCACCGTCGCGTACAAGGCCGTCCACGCCAGCCGCGGCAAGGCGATCCGGGCGCAGCCGGTGGCGGCGCTCTACGAGCAGCGCAGAGTCTCGCACTGCGACGTGTTCGCCGAGCTGGAGGAGCAGCTCACCACCTGGACGCCCGAGAGCGGCACGAGCCCCGATAGACTGGATGCCTTAGTGTGGAGCCTAACGGGGCTCATGGTGAAAGACCAGAGACAGGTATACGTCTACTAGGTGGAGGTGAGCCGACATGTCCATCTTCGACTGGTTGGGCCCGCTCAATGCCGGCAAGGCCCCGGCCGGCTGGGACCGGCTGCCGATCGTGAGGGAGCGGAAGTCGTCGCCGCCGATCCAGCCGGCGCCGGTCGCGTTCACCGCCAGGACGCTGGCGACGACGATCGGCAGCCTGCCCAACGCGGCCCTGTCGATCCGCTCCGGCTCCGGCAACTCGGCCGTCTTCGCCTGTCTCCAGGCGATCGCGACCGCCGTCGCCGAGCCCGAGCTCGAGGTGTACGACGTCTCGGGCGGCGACCGGATCGAGGTCGAGGACTCGCCGCTCGGCGCGCTGCTGGCATCGCCGAACCCGATCTACACGCTCGACACGCTGCTCGCGTATGCCTCGGTCTGCCTGCACGTCGACGGCAACGCCTACTGGCGCAAGCTCAGGAGTGCCGGCGGCAACGTGGTCGCGCTCTGGCCGATCTCGCCGTCCCGGGTCCAGGTGTTCACCGAGCAGGGCTCGACCGACTTCATCAGCTACTACCGCTACTGGCTCTCGCCGGGCGGTCAGGAGCAGATCCCGCCGGCCGACATGGTCCACTTCCGGCTGGGACTCAACGACGTCGACCACCGCGTCGGCGTCTCGCCGCTGCGCCAGCTGCTGCGCGAGGTCAGCTCCGACGAGCAGGCGACGCGCTACGCCGACCGGCTGCTGGCGAACCTGGCGATCAACGGGCTGACCCTCTCGTTCGACAAGGAGGCGCCGCCGATCACCCAGGACCAGGCCGACGAGCTGAAGGCGCGCATCTCGGGCGCCTACGGCGGCGACAACGTCGGGGGCGCGGCCGTGCTCTCGCCGGGGGCGCAGCTCACGGCGCTGGGATTTTCGCCCGAGCAGATGGACATGAAGACGTTGCACCGGGTGCCCGAGGAGCGCATCTCGGCCGTGCTGGGGGTGCCTGCGATCGTGGCCGGGCTCGGGGCCGGGCTCGACCACGCCACGTACTCGAACGTGGCCCAGGCCAGAGAAGCGTTCACCGAGATGAAGCTGATCCCGCTCTGGCGGGCGCTGGCCGCCCAGATCACGCTCCAGCTCGTGCCCGACTTCGACTCCTCGGGCCGGCTGGTCGTCGACTTCGACACCTCCGAGGTCCGGGCGCTCTCGGTCGACCAGGACGCGCTCGCCGTCCGTCTCAAGACGCTGGTCGAGACCGGCATCATCTCCGTCGACGAAGCCAGGGCCGAGCTCGGGCTGGAGCCGCGGGGCGGCGCCGACGCGATCCCCGCGGTGGCCGCGACGCCGGCGCCGGCTACGCAGCCGGCCGCCGCCTCGGCCAGGCCGACGCTCATCACGCTCTCGGCGCGGCGCGAGACCACACGGGGAGGCGGCGAAGCCGAGGGGCCCCGTCGTTCTCTGAAGGCGGCCGAGGACCTGCCCGGCCGGTACGCCGACCTGCGCGAGTCCGCCTTGCCGGACTGGACGGACGAATTGGAGGCCTTCTTCGCCGCTCAGCTCCGCCGCGTCCAGCGGCGGCTCCGGGCCGGCGCGGACCACGCCGACGCGCTGGTGCCCGAGACCGAGGCGCTGCGGCTGGCGGCCATGCTGCGCCCGCTCCAGCTCGACGTGCTGGACCTGACGCACGGGCTGGTGGTGGCCGAGCTCGGGGTCGCCTTCGGACTCGACGATCCGCAGACGCGGGCGTTCCTGCGAGCGGCCGGGATCAACGTGGTCGGGATCACCGACACGACCCGCGAGCAGGTGCGGGCCGAGCTGGTGGCCGGCCAGCAGCAGGGCGAGGGCATCCCGGAGCTGGCGCGCCGGCTCAGGGGCCTGCCGGCGTTCACCCAGGCGCGCGCCGAGACGGTGGCCCGTAGTGAGCTCGGGACGTCGCAGAACGCGGCCGCGCTCGCCAGCTACCGCGCCTCGGGCGTCGTGGTCGGCGTCCGCGTCCACGACGGCGAGGATTTCGACGCCGCCTGCGCGGCGATGGACGGGCGGGTCTTCCCGCTCGGCCAGGAGCCGGCCTCGCTCCAGCATCCGAATTGCGTCAGGGCGTTCGCGCCGGTCACGGACGCCGCCGAGCTCACGAGATCGGCGTAACATGGCGAGTCGGTACGCGCAGGCGCTGGAGCAGCAGCGGCGATTCGCGCGCTGGCTCGCCACGCCCGACGGCGTCCGCGCCTTCTTCGACCGCTCGCCCGACCAGGTGAGCATGCGGAGCTTCTACCAGGGCGAGCGGCTGACCCTCGCCGCCGCCGACCCGTACCACTGGCTGCCCGAGATGTGCGACTTGCTCGAGCAGGTCTCGGCCGAGATGCCGCCCTGGACGCTGCGGCGCGAGGCGCTGCCCACCGACTTCGGATTCTGCTGGTTCGAAGCACCGCTGCCGTCCACCGTCGGCTTCCCGCACGTCGTGGCGTTGACCTGGGGCGTCCACCGGGCGAGGGCCGGGCCACCCGCGCGGCCCGACACGCTGCTGATCGGCGTCTACGGCGGCGACCCGCGCGATTGGCAACGCATCCGGCCGCTCCTGAACCTCACCTGGGAGCAGGGCACACGGATCACCATGGAGGACCTCGATCCGGATGCGGCCGGGGAGCGGCCGCCGGGCCGCGTGCCCGTCTTCGAGTCGGCCGAGCAGCGACGCGCCGCGTGGCGTTTCTTCCTGTACGTCGCGGCGATCTTCGCGCTGCTGGAGCAGCGGATCCTGGTCGCCCGGCCGGAGGGCATCGACCGCGCCGCGCTGCGCCGGCTCAAGAAAGCGAAGGCCCGCACGCCGCCCGCCATCCTGGTCGTCCGCTTGCGTCGGGCCGTGCACGAGGGCGACGACGCCGACGGCCACCCGAGAGCCTGGACCTGCCGCTGGATCGTCCGGGGCCACT
Organism: Terriglobales bacterium; assembly: GCA_035638495.1. Lineage (GTDB taxonomy): Bacteria > Chloroflexota > Dormibacteria > Dormibacterales > Dormibacteraceae > CF-161. The sequence goes on along the minus strand of DASQZW010000226.1, from coordinate 1,867 downwards.
GGCGGCAGCAGTTCTACCCGTCGAGCGGCGAGTACCGGCCGATCTTCATTCTCCCATACATCAAAGGACCGGACGACATGCCGCTTCGCGCCCCGGCCGAGCGGGTCTTCGCGGTGGTGCGCTGATGAAACGCCGTGAGCACGCAAAAGGCGGCCGTCGCTGACCCGACGACCGCCCGACCCTCGCCGACCCGTCCATCCGACACCGCGAGGAGACCCGTGACAGCGGCAGGATAGCACCTCGGTCCGTGAGCTACAAGGGGGCAAATGGTGACCACCCGACCGCTCGTCTCGGTGCTGACGCCGACCTGGCGGCGCCCGCACCTGCTGCGCGGGGCGATCGAGAACGTCAGGGCGCAGACGTACCGCCCGCTGGAGCACGTGATCGTCAGCGACGGCATCGACCGCGAGACGGCCCGCGTCGCGGTCGCCGCGCTCGACTGCGCCGAGACGCTCGACCCGGGCCGGGACGTGGCGCTGCGCTTCGTCCCGCTCGGCCGCAACTGGTCGAGCTTCCTCGAGGACTCGTTCTGCGCGGCGCCGCTGACGGTCGCCATGCTGCTCGCTTCGGGCGAGTATCAGGGCTGGCTGGCCGACGACGAGCGGATGGACCCCGACCACGTCGAGGCGCTGGTCTCGGCGCTGGAGTCGAGCGGCGCCGACTTCGCCTACTCCAGGGTCGACCTCTGGTGGGAGAGCGGACGCCGCGAGACGATCGGGAGCGACCCGCCGACGTGCGGCCAGATCACCAACGTGCTCTATCGGACCGAGATCCTGCGGCACGGCCTGTTCCCGTTCGGGGCCAGCATGACGGCCGACTGGGCCTGCATCTCGCAGTGGCAGTCCAGGGGCGCGCGGCACGCCTTCGTGGACCGCGTCACGCTCGCTCACCGGGTTGATCACTGATGGGCGCCGCACGCGTGACGCTCGGGCCGTCGGCGTCCGATCAGTGGCTGCACGCGCCCGAGCACCTGGCGATGGTCTTCGCCAGATACCGCGCCGCCGCCGCGCTGGTCGGCACGGCATCGAGCGTCCTGGAGGTCGGCTGCGGCGAGGGGATCGGACTGCTGTCGCTGGCCTTGCATCCGCGCCAGCGGATGTACTGCGGCATCGATCCGGACGCCGGCGCGATCGCCGTCGCTGCCGAGCTCTATCCGCCCGACCTGTTCCTGCCGATGGCGGTCGAACAGATCGAGGAGCGCTATGGCGGTCTCGGTTTCGACGCGGCGGTCGCGCTGGACGTGATCGAGCACGTCCGCGACGGCGCCGCGTTTCTGGACGCGATCGTCAGGCATCTCACGCCGCACGGCGTCTGCGTGATCGGCACGCCGTCGGCGGCGTTCGACCACCTGGCGTCGGCGCCGAGCCGGGCGGCGCACGTCGTCACGTACACGCACGACCGGCTGCACGCGCTGATGGCCGAGCGCTTCCGGGTCGTCCAGAGCTTCGGCCTGCAGGACACCGCGCTCCACCTCGGGCACCCCGAGGCCCGCCACTACCTGCTCATGTGCGGGATCGGTGTCGATGACCGAGCGGCTGGCGGGGCCGTCGATGCTGGGGATGGTCGGCGACCTCAGCGGACCCTCGCTCTGGCGTTGTCTCCAGCCGTTCAGCGCGCTGGAACGACGCGGCTACCCCGCCCACTGGGACTTCAAGGACGCTCGCGGCATCGGGCTGCTCGCGCCGCGCTACGACGCGATCCTGCTCTCCAGACTGGCCTGGCCGCCCGAGCGGCGGCGCCTGGCCGAGGCGTGGTTCTCGATGCTGCGCCGGGCCGGCAAGCTGGTGGTGTACGACTGCGACGACGACGTCTTCACGTCCGAGCTGAGCCGGCGCAGCCTGGCGCTCGGGCTGGCCGACGGCAAGTC
>DASQZW010000225.1:0-5371 GCA_035638495.1 Terriglobales bacterium | reverse complement strand
AGGTCGAGGCGGCGCTGACCGCGAGCACCGAGCTGCCGGCCGACCAGTTCGTGCTCGCTTCGGGCCGCTACATCAGCGGCGGCCTGGTCAAGCACCGCCTGGTCCGGGAGCCGGTCTGCGACCTGGGCGTGTTCCACGAGGGCGCCCGCGTCGACCGCGAGTGGCCGGTGCGCCTGCGCCACCTGGAGCAGATCTCGCCGCACCCGGCGTTCCGGACCGGGGTGCTGACCGACGACCGCCTGCGGCCCCTGGACTGGGACGGGCTCGTCGCCTACGACAACCTGCGCGCGGCCGGCTCGCTGCTGGGCGGCTACGACTTCATCCGCGGCTACGGCTTCGGGGTCCCGATGGTCACCGGCTGGCTGGCGGGCAGGTGGTCGGCGACGGATGGCTGACGCGGCACGGGTGCGCGACCTGTGGCCGCTGGCCCTGATGCGCGCCCGCGCCGGGGAGCCGCCGCCCGAGGTCGAGGTGGCGCGGCCCGCGAGCCACGAGGAGGTGGCGGCCCTGCTCCGCTCGGGCCGGCGGGTGGTCCCGATGGGCGGCGCCAGCGGCGTCTGCGGCGCGCTGGCGCCCGAGGCTGGCGACCTCGTGCTCGACCTGGGCGGCCTGGACCGGGTCGAGATCGACGGGGCGAACCTGCTGGTCCGCGCGGGCGCGGGCGTCAACGGCCTCGACCTCGAGCGGCGCCTCCACGAGCGCGGGCTGACCCTTGGCCACTTCCCCAGCTCGCTGCCGGACGCGACGGTGGGCGGCCTCGTCTCGACCCGGTCGACGGGCCAGGAGTCCACCCGGCACGGCGGCGTCGAGGACCTGCTCGTCGGCCTGACCGTCGCGCTCGAGGACGGCACGATCGCGGAGGCTCGCCCGCACCCGCGGACCGCGGCCGGACCGCCGCTGCACCTGCTGTTCGCGGGCGCCGAGGGCACGCTCGGCGTCGTGCTGGAGGCCGTGCTGCGCGTGCGCCGGCGGCCCGAGGCCGTGATCGGCGGCGGCTGGCGGCTGGCCCGGCTGGAGGCGGGGCTCGCCGTGGTGCGGGAGGTGATGCAGCGCGACCTGCGGCCGCTGGTCCTCCGCCTGTACGACCCGGCCGACTCGGCGTTCCAGGGGCTCGACGCCGGCTGCCTCCTGGTGGCGGCCGCGGCCGGCCCGCGCGCCGTTGCGGAGGCCGAGGCCGGCGCCGTCTCCGAGGTGGCCGCCGGGGCCGGCGCGGAGCCGCTGGGCGAGGCGCCGTGGGAGCACTGGCTGGCGCACCGGTTCGACCTCTCGGCCGACCGGCTGCGCCGGTACCTGGCGCCGCCGGGGGCGTTCCTGGACACGATCGAGCTGGCGACCGTGTGGACGGGGCTTCCGGCGCTGTACGAGGACGTGCGGGCGCACCTGGCCGCCGCAGCCGGCATCGTGCTCTGCCACTTCAGTCACCCGTCCGCGCAGGGCTGCTGCGCGTACTTCACGTTCGCCGGATCTGCGCCCGACGAGGCGGCCGCCGAGGTTTCGTACCTGAGCGCCTGGCGGGGCGCGATGGAGATCGCCCTGCGGCACGGTGCCACGATCAGCCACCATCACGGGGTGGGACAGGTGCGGGCGCCCTGGATCAGGGCGGAGCTGGGAGGCTGGTGGCACGTGTGGTCACGCGTCCGCCGGGCGCTGGATCCGCACACGACGCTGAACGCGGCGGGGATGGGAGGGGAGCGGCAGTCGTGAAGGACACGCTGGTCATCGTCAACCCGGCCTCCGCCGGCGGCCAGACCGGCCGCCGCTGGCCGGACGTGGCCGGCCGCCTGCGCGCGGCGGGCCTCGACTTCGATGTCGCCCCGACGTCCTGCCCGGGTGACGCCGAGCAGCTGGCCCGGCAGGCCCTGCGCGACGGCCGCAGCCTGGTGGTGGCTGCCGGCGGGGACGGCACGATCAACGAGGTCGCGAACGGCTTCTTCGAGGCGGGTGAGCCGATCGCGACGGGCGCGTGCCTGGGCGTCCTGCCGATGGGCACGGGCGGCGACCTGCGGCGGACGCTGGGCCATCCGCTGGAGCTGGAGGGCGCGGCGGCCGTGCTGCGGGAGGGCCGCGCGCGCACGATCGACACCGGCCGGATCACGTGCACGGGCTTCACCGGTGGGACGGTGGTGCGCCACTTCCTGAACATCGCCGACGCCGGCATCGGCGGCGAGGTGGTGGACCGGGTGAACCGCGGCCGCCGCCTGGTCAGCGGAGAGGTTACGTTCCTGCTGGCCTCGATCCGCACGCTGCTCACGTGGCGCAACCGGCCGATGCGCGTGGTGATCGACGGCCGCGCGCGCGAGCTGGTCGCCCAGCAGGTGGTGGTCGCCAACTGCCGGTTCTTCGGTGGCGGCATGTGCGTCGCGCCGAAGGCGGTGCCCCACGACGGCCTGTTCGACGTGGTCGTCGCCGGCGACCTCGGGGCGTGGGAGAACGTGCGCGGGCTCCGCCGCATCCGCGAGGGAACGCACCTGGACGCCGGGAACCCGAAGCTCAGCCACGCGCTGGCCGAGCGGGTCGAGATCAGCTCGACGCAGCCAACGCGCGTGGACGCCGACGGGGAGCAGCCGGGCGTGCTGCCGGCCCTCTTCGAGGTGCAGCCCGGGTCGCTCCGGGTGGTGTGCCCGTGAAGCGCAGGTGGGGGCAAGCCCCCCCTTCCGGACCACCCCCGAAGTCCTCGTCGCCCTCCGGTTCCAGATGGGGTCGGCGCGGGGCAGGCGTCTGCCGATGACCCACGGGGTCATCGCCACCCCGCATTTCCTGGCCAGCGAGGCCGGCGCCGCGATCCTGCGCGACGGCGGCAACGCGGTGGATGCGGCCGTCGCCGCGGCGGCGGTGCTGTGCGTCGTGTACCCGCAGATGACCTCGGTGGGCGGCGACCTGTTCGCCCTGGCCTGGCCGCCGGGCGCGTCCCGGCCGGTGGGGCTGGCCGGCGCCGGGCGGTCGGGATCTCTGGCGACGATCGCGGCGGTGCGCGCCGCCGGCCACGAGACGATGCCCGAGCACGGCGCCCTGACCGTGACGGTGCCCGGCAGCGTGGAGGCCTGGGGCCGCCTGATCGAGCGGTTCGGCACGATGGGCCTGGCCCCGCTCGTGGAGGCGGCGGTCGCGCACGCGCGGGACGGCTACGTCGTCACCGAGCGGCTGGCCGAGTACCTGGTCGAGCACGCCGACTGGCTGCTGCGGGACGAGGCGGCCGCGGAGCTGTTCCCGCCGCTGAAGGCCGGCATGGCGCTGCGCAACCCGGAGCTCGGCGACACGCTGGCCGAGATCGGGCGCTCCGGGTTCGGCGGGTTCTACCGGGGGGCGACCGCGCGGGCCATCGTCGCGGCGCTGGAGCGCCGGGGCGGGCTGCTGACCCCGGACGACCTGGCCGGCCACCGGTCGGCGTGGGTCGAGCCCATCGCTTTCCCGTACCGCGACCTGGTCGTGTACGAGATGCCGCCGCCCACGCAGGGCCTGTGCGCGGCCGGCATGCTGCGGCGGCTCGAGCGGCTGGAGCGGTTCGAGCCGGGCGTCGAGTTCGCCGCCCAGCTCGTCAGGGTGCGCGACGAGGTCTACCCGCTGCGCGACCGCTGGATCACCGACCCGGACTTCGCGGACGTGCCGACGGAACCGTTCCTGGACCCGGACCACGTGCCCGCCGGCGCGGCGCCGGCCATCCCGGAGGGCGACACCGTCTACCTGTGCGCAGCGGACGAGCAGGGCATGGTCGTCTCGCTGATCCACAGCGTCGCCGGCTCGTTCGGCTCGGGCGTGGTGGCCGAGGGCACCGGCGTCCTGCTCCAGAACCGCGGCATGTACTTCCGGCTGGACGAGGGCCACGCCAACCGCCTGGAGCCGCGGAAGCGAACGATGCACACGCTGATCCCGGCGATGGCGGCCCGCGACGGGCGCTGCTGGGCGGCCTTCGGCACGATGGGCGGCGATGGCCAGCCCCAGATCCAGGCGCAGGTCTTCCTGAACCTCGTCGAGCGGCGGCTGGACCCGGCCGAGGCCGTCGCCCAGCCCCGGGTCCGCGTCGTGAACGGCGGCGGCGGCCTGCTGGTGGAGGCCGACTACCCCGAGGCGGGCGCCGTGGCTCGCTCGGTGGCGGGCGGCCGGCTGATGCCGGCGCGGAACCACCAGTTCGGCCACGCGGCTGCGCTCGTCGTCGACGGGACCGGGCGCTGGCGCGCGGGCTCGGACCCGCGCTCCGACGGTTCGGTGGTCGAGGTCTGAAGACGGCCGCCGCGACGCTCGACGAGGCCCTGGCGCAGCTGCGGGCGGAGTGGGGCGTGCAGTCGCGACCGGTCGCGCATCTCGTGCGGCTGCTCGGGGCGGGCCCGCCCGTGCCCATCGAGCGCCTGATCGCCGAGACCGCGCTCTCGCACCGGTCGGTCACCGACGTGCTGGCGCGGCTGGAGCCGTGGCTGGAGAGCGGCCCGCGCGGCCACCGGCTGCGGGAGCCGGCCTCGCCCTGGTCGACGACGGTGCGGGGACGGGTCGAGACGACCCACCGGACGCTGGCGGAGCTGACAGCCGGCGCTCCGGGCCGCCGGAAGCCCCTCGACCACGTCGCCGCGACGGTCGCGACGCGCCTCCGCCGGGCCCGCTACCTCGCCGGACACTACGACCTGGACGGCGCCACCATCCTCTGCCTCGGCGACCACGACCTGACGTCGCTCGCGCTGGCGCTGATCGCGCCGCGGTGCCGGATCGCCGTCGCGGACATCGACGATGCGCTGCTGGAGCACGTCGACCGCTCGGCGGCGCGGCTGGGCGCGGCGATCGCCTGCCGGTTCGCGGACCTGCGGCTGGGCCTGCCGGCGGACCTGGCCGGCGCCGCAGACCTGGTCTTCACCGACCCGCCGTACACGCCGGACGGCGTGCGCCTGTTCGCCACCCGCGGCTGCGAGGCGCTGCGCCGTGACGAGCGGTCGCGGCTGCTCCTCTGCTACGGGCACGGCGAGCGGCAGCCGGCGCTCGGTCTCAAGGTCCAGGCCGTCCTGCACTCGCTCCACCTGCTGGTCGAGGAGATGTGGCCGCGATTCAACCGGTACGAGGGCGCGCAGGCGATCGGGGGCGCGAGCGCCCTCTACGTGACGCGGCCGCTGGCGGCCACGTGGCGGGCGATCGAGCGCGCGCCGGCCGCCGGCGACCGGATCTACACGCACGGTCCGATGGCCGTCGAGGCGGGCGAGCGCCCGCTCCCGGAGGCGCTCGCGCGGGAGCTGCCGGACCCGCTGCCGGCGGCCGAGCTGTGGCGGCTCAGCGAGCGGCACGCGGCCGCCCGGCCCGAGCGGCGGCCGCGGCTGCCCGAGGCCACCGCCGTCGACCTGACGCTGGCGCCGGCGCTGGCGCCGCGGCTGGTGCTGGCCCACCGCGGGCGGCG
>DASQZW010000224.1:0-34287 GCA_035638495.1 Terriglobales bacterium | reverse complement strand
CGAAACACCCGGCCCTCAGTCCCGGTACGGGTCGAACTCGTTCGCCCCGGCCATGGCCACTCCGATCGGCCTGAGCTGGTGCAGGATCCTGATGGTGCCGGCGTGATGTGCCAGCACCTGCGGCAGCCGCCGGTACGCCTGCGGGGCCTCGTCCAGACCGCCGCCCCGGAGCACCACCCGCTCACGGCGGAGCCATTCGCCGAGCATCTCACGGTCGATCGCTCCCGGCTTGATGACCTCGCCGGTTCGGCGGTTCACCTTGCCGGCCGCCTTCGTCCGGCTCATCACGCGGCCCGCGCCGTGGACCGTGGAGAACAGCGACTCGGCGGCCTGCTCGTGCTCGATCCCCTCGAGGATGACGCTGATGTCGCCCATCGAGCCACCGACGAAGCCGCGCTGTCCGGGAAACGCGGGCGTGGCGCCCTTCCGGACCACCCAGAGCTCGACGTGGTCGCCGTCGAGGCGGTGGCGCTCGCGCCACGCGAAGTTGTGGTGGTTGTGCACCTCGTCCAGCACGCGCGCGCCGAACAGCTCCACCACGCGCCGGCAGACCCAGTCACGGCCGGCGTACGCATACCGGCCGGCCAGCTCCATCGCCTGGACGTACTCGGCTCCGAGATCCGATCGCGTCGACAGCACCAGCGGCTCGACGTGCATGCCGTCCTTTGCTCCGCCGGCCGCCAGGTAGTGCGTCGCGACTCCGTGTCCGAACCCGCGGCTGCCGAAGTGGACGCCGATCCACACCCGGTCGCGCTCGTCGACCAGCACGTCGACGTAGTGGTTGCCGCTGCCCACCGTGCCCAGCTGGTGGGCGGCCTTGTCCCGCAGCGGGCGGAGCGCGGAGATCTGCCAGGCGTCGTCGTCGAAGAGGTCGTGATCGACCGGTTCGGCGTTCCTGCGGCCGACGCCGAAGCTGACGGTGCTCCAGATGTCGTCCATGATGGTGTCGATCCGATCTCGTGCCTCGCGCGACGGCAGGTCGGTGAGGACGGCCTTGTTCCCGCACCCGATGTCGTAGCCGACACCCGTCGGGCTGACCGAGTCCACCATGCCCATCACCCCACCGATCGGGACCCCGTAGCCGGTGTGGTTGTCCGCCATGAGGGCGACCCGCTGCGCGAAGCGCGCGCAGGTTCTGATCTGGGACAGGGCGCCCGGATCAGCCTCACCCCATACGGGGATCCCGTCGATGAGCTGCATCGCCGCCCTCGTAGCGTAGACGTGCGGGCACGATCAGTCTCGCGACGAATGCCCCCGGGCCGAACCTCCGACTCGACGCCGCAGGCGCGGCAGTATGACTCAGCCGGCCAGGATCTTCTGCTTCTGCGCCTCGAACTCGGCGTCGGTGAGGACGCCCTGGTCCTTGAGTTCACCCAGCTGCTTCAGCTGTGCCAGCTGGCTGGACGTGTCGGCCGACGGCGCAGCGGCCGGCTGGGCGTACGCAGCCTGCTGCGGCGGGTACGCCTGCTGCTGCTGGTAGTACTCGTGCTCGTACTGCTGCTGCTCCTGGTTCGCCCAGCGCCCGGCCTGCCGGCGCGAGACCCGGTTCGACACGGCCGTCGCGGTCCCCGCGATCACGGCTGTGCGTGCGACCCCACGAACGAGTCCTGGCATGACTTCTCCTCCTCGTGGCTCAGCTTCGCGGGGAAGTGGCTTCCGCGGCGTCCAGGGCGGCGAGCAGCGCTTGGACGGGGATGCGTCCTCCGGCGACCAGCTGCGCGCCCCCGCGCCGAAGCGCCGTCGCGAGCGGCGCCGCCCAGCGGTTCTCGTAGACGAGCAGGCCGGCGGTGCTGCCTGGCTGGATGGCCTCCGCCGCGGCGTCGATGTCCCCCTGGTCCAGGATGCCGGAGGACGCGCCCTCGAACACAGACAGGTCCGACTGTCCATTGGTGCCGAGGCTGGCGAGCTCCACGCGCATCGCGGTGCCGTCCGGCAGCTTCCTGATGAACACCAGGTCCAGGATTCGGATGATCCCGCGATCGACGAGGTCGACGAGGAGGGGCAGGCCCTCTCCGCTCATTCGGCTGCCCGGGAACTCGACGACGAGGTAGTCGATCGGTCCCATGTCTTCAAGGGTGCTGGTCATCTCTCTGGTCGGCACTGTATCCGCCGCCCGATGGTCGCAATCGCTGCCCTGGTGCCGGACTGCGACAAAACGCTGCGCGCCTCGCCGGTCCCGAGGCTGCCGTGTCAGTCGGGCGGACGTGCCTGCGGCAGCTTGCCCCGGCCTCGGGGGACGGCCGGCGCCGACGGCGGCGGCACGACCGGGCCGATGTCGCCGTCCGGCGCCGTGTCCAGGTCCACGATCACCGGCGCGTGGTCGCTCGGACCGCTGCCCTTGCGGGCCTGCCGGTCCACCCATGCCGCCCGCACCCGGCCGGCCACGGGGGTGGTCGCCAGGACCAGGTCGATCCGCATCCCCATGTCCTGGTGGAACATCCCGGCCCGGTAGTCCCAGTACGTGAAGATCCGGGCGTCCGGCCAGTGCTCCCGCACCACGTCGTGCAGGCCGCGCGCCTCCAGGTCGGCCAGGGCGGCCCGTTCGGGCGGCGTCACGTGCGTCTGGCCGATGTAGGCGTCGGGGTCGAAGACGTCGGCGTCGGTCGGCGCGATGTTCATGTCCCCGCACACGATCGTGGACTGCGGACTGGCGCTGACCGCCTCCCCCAGCGCGGACAGCCAGGCAAGCTTGTAGCGGTAGTGGTCCGAGTCGGGCACCCGCCCGTTCGGCACGTACACCGAGTGCAGGCGCACGCCGCCGCAGGTCGCAGCGACCGCCCGCGCCTCCGGGTGCGGAAAGCCGGGCGCGCCCGGGATCCCGACCGCCACGTCGTCGAGCCCCACCCGTGAGAGGATCGCGACCCCGTTCCACTGGGCCTCGCCGTGGTGTGCGGTCGCGTAGCCGCGGCCGGCCAGCTCGCCGCCGAGCAGCTCGATGAACGCGTCGTCAGCGAGCTTGGTCTCCTGCAGGCAGACGACGTCGGGCTGGCGCTGGTCGAGCCATGGCAGCAGCCGCGGCACCCGCTGCTTCACCGAGTTCACGTTCCAGGTCGCGACCCGCATCCGACCAACGGTAGCGGGTGCGCGGGGCCGGGCGCGGCCGGCCGGCGTGGATACTGTCACGCGTGTCCTCCGGGCCAGCGCGGATGCTGTCGGCCCAGCTCCTCGTGCTCCTGCTGGCCGGCGCGCTGGGGATGGCCGCGCTCAGCCTCGCACTGCCGGTCCTGCCCCTGACGGTCGCCGCCACCACCCACGATCCCGCCTCCTCCGGGCTCGTGACCGGCGTCACGGCGGCGTTCACCATCGTCCTGGAGCTGCTGTCTCCGGGCCTCCTCCACCGCTTCCGCGTGCGTCCGCTGCTGCTGGCAGCCATGCTCGTCCAGCTGATCGCGATGGCCGGCTTCGCCGGCATCCGCACGCTCCCCGCCATGCTCGTCTGCGGCGCGCTGACCGGGGCCGGCTTCGGTCTGGTGGTCACCGCGACGGTGGCGGCCGTGGGCGCGCTGGTGCCGCCCGGCCGGGCCGGCGAGGCGATCGGCTACTTCGGACTCTGCGCCTCGGTGCCCACGATCCTGGGCCCGCCGCTGGCGCTGCTGCTGCTCGACGCCCGGGGCGCCGGCGCCGTCTTCCTGGCCGGAGCCGTGACGTGCGCTGCCGGTGCCATCAGCGTCGTTCTCCAGCCGGCCGCGCCGCCGGCCCCGGCCGCGTCGCCTACCGGAGCGGCCGGCGCTGGCGGCGCCGGCGTGCTCGCGGCCGTGGGCAGCCGCGGCGTGCCGCGCGTCTGGCTCGCCTTCGCCTGCACGACGCTGACATACGGCGCAGCGGTCAGCTTCACGCCCGTGGTGCTGGGCACGTCGGGACCAGGCTCGGCGCCGGTCTTCCTTTTCGTCTTCGGCGTGACGCGGATGCTCGCGCGAGTGGCCGCGGGCCGCGCCGTCGACCGCATCGGCGAGCGCCCGCTCGTCCTGCCCAGCCTCGCTGCGGGCGCAGTGGCGCTCGCGCTGCTGCAGGTCCACGCCGCCCCGGCCGCCGTCGTCTCGGCTGCCTGCTACGGTGCCGCGTTCGGCGTCGTGCAGACGGGAGCGTTCGTCGGCATGCTGCGCTGGGCCGGCCCCGGGCGATCTGCCGGCGTCAGCGGGATCTGGAACATGGCCGTCGACGCGGGCATCGGCGGCGGCGCGCTCGCAATGGGTCCTGTCGGCGCGGCCGTCGGCTTCTCGCGCGCATTCTGGCTGCTGCCGGCGCTCTTCGCCCTCGCGTTCGTGCTCCGGCTGACCGGCGCCGGCGACGTCTGACCTCGCGAGAGTGGATCCGACCCCCGCAGACCGGGCTTCCTACTATCGAGCGATGGACACGAAGCAGAACGTGGCCGACGCCGTCCAGTCGACCACCGCACCGGCGACCGCCAGCCGTGGGCGCCACGACTTCTCGCCGGCCGACGTCTACCGCCGCCACTTCTCGGGCCGGTCGCGACAGGAGCGCATGTTCATCGGCTCGCTGGGGTTCTTCGCCGGCTTCGGCGTCGCGCGCGCCATCACGCATGCGATCCGGGCCAGGGTGGGGCCGTTCCACAACCTCTCGGTGGGCGGCCGGCACCTGCACCACATGGTGTTCGGAATCGGCGGCCTGCTGGGTATCGGCTACCTGTGGCTGCTGCTGGTCGGGACGGAGCACGACCGGGAGGGGAGCGTCTCGCGCGCCACGGCGGCCGGTTTCGGAGCGGCCGCGGCCCTCACGCTCGACGAGTTCGCGCTCTGGCTCAACCTCCAGGACGTGTACTGGGCGAAGCAGGGGCGGCAGAGCGTCGACGCGGTCGCGGTCTTCGGCGGTGTGCTCTCGATCGGCCTGTGGGGCGGCCCGTTTTTCCGCGACCTCGCCCGGGAGGCGCGCAGGCTCCTCTCCTGACCCGTCGGGACGCGCAGCAACCCCGGTTCCGGAGAAGGTCTAGCCCGAGCCGGCCACCTCGACAGCGGCGTCCGGCGCGGCCGCCGCGTCGACCTGCAGGTCGGCTGCGGTGCGCAGCGGCAGGTCGCGGAGGATCAGCGTGCAGACGAGGCCCAGCGCCCCGGCGACGATCGTGATCCAGAACAGGTCGCCGATCGCCAGCGCCAGCGCGTTGTTGGCGCCCTCGATCACCTTCGGGATCAGGGCGTGGAGGGGACCCGGCAGCACCTGCTCGAGCAGGGCGCGGCCGTTGCCGACGTTCTGCAGCGCGGGCGACAGCCTGACGAGCGCCGGGATCAGCTGCTGGGGCACGCCGGCCTCGGCGAGGTTCGTCGGAAGCCGGTTCGCGAAGGACGAGGAGAAGAGCGTGCCGGCGGCCGCCAGGCCCACCGAGGCGCCGATCTGGCGCAGGAACGTGAGCGTGCTGGTGGCCACGCCGAGGCGGTCTCGCGGCACCGAGTTCTGCACGACCACCGTGAAGCCCGCCATCGCGGGGCCGAGGCCCAAGCCGAGGACGAGCAACCATCCCCACAGCGTCCAGTCCGCGACGTCGGCCGTGAGGTGGGTGAGCAGGAAACCGCCCACCAGCATCACCGCCGCGCCGGCCACCATCAGCCACTTGTACCGGCCGATCCGGCTGATCAGCAGCCCGGTGCCGATGCTCCCGCCCATCAGGCCGACCAGCAGTGGCCAGATGTAGTAGCCGGACTGCGTGGCGCTGATGCCGCGGACCGTCTGGTAGAAGCGCGGCATGAAGATCACCGCGGCGAACATCGCGATGCCGAAGACGAACACGGCGGCCATGCTCACCGAGTAGTCGCGAGCGCCGAACAGTTCGAGCGGGATGATCGGCTCCTTCGCCCTCGCCTCGACGAACAGGAACACGACCAGGATCGCGAGGCCCAGGAGAATCAGGCCGCCCACGTTGGGGTCGGTCCAGTTGGCCAGCTGCCCAGTGGAGCTGACGTTTCCCTTGTTGGTCAGGCCGAGCATGAACGGGACCACGCCGGCGGTGAACACCACGATGCCCACGTAGTCGAGGTCGCGAATCGACGCCCGGCGTCGCCCGATGCTCGGCAGGGTGATGGCCAGGACCGCGAGCGAGGCGATGCCGAACGGCACGTTCACGTAGAAGACCCAGTGCCAGCTGATGTGGTCGGTGATCCAGCCGCCGATGAACGGCCCGACGATGAAGCTCAGCGCGAAGACGGCCCCGAAGAGGCCCTGGAAGCGGCCCCGCTCCCGCGGGCTGTACAGGTCGCCGATGATCGCCATCACGAGCGGGAAGAGGGCCCCCGCGCCGAGACCCTGCACCGCCCGAAAGGCGACCAGCTGCTGCATCGTCTGCGATGCGCCCGACAGCCAGGACCCGAGGAGGAACAGGCACACGCCGATGATCAGCATCGGCTTGCGGCCGAAGACGTCCGAGAACTTCCCGTAGATCGGGACCGTGATGGTGGAGGAGAGGAGGTAGGCGCTGACGACCCAGGCGTAGAGGCTGGCGCCGTTGAGGTCCGTCACGATGCGCGGCAGCGCCGTGCCGACCACCGTCTGGTCCAGCGAGGCGAGGAACAGGGTGAGGAGGATCGCGCCGAGAATCGTCAGCTTCTTCCTCGGGTGCAGCCCCATGAGCGAGGTCGCGGCCCCGGCGGCCTGGACGGGTGGCTCTGCGCCAGCCTGCTCTTCGCGAATAGCAGCCATGTTCGTCATTCCTCCGATAGCTTGTCGGCGCTCGAAAGCAGCTTGAGGCAGAGGTGCCGCAGCCGCACCAGCTCGTCGTCGGAGAAGTCCTCCGCGAGCCGGAACTGGAGCTTCATGGCGGGCAGCCGGATCGCCCCGATCCGCTCGCGCCCGGTCGGCGTGAGGCGAGCGTGGATCGAGCGCCGGTCACCCGAGACGGGCGCACGCTCGACCAGGCCGGCGCGTTCCAGGTTGTCGACCAGGCCGGTGATGTTGCGCGGGGTGACGCCCTGCAGGTCGGCCAGACGGCCCAGGCTGACTCCGTCCTCGCCGCAGCGGCTCAGCGAGATGAGCAGCTGCAGGCGGCCGTCGGTGAGGCCCTGGCGCTCGGCCCAGCGTTCGTGGAGCAGGTGCAGCGAGCGCGCCACCGCCCGCACGGCCGCCAGCGCCTCCAGGGCTGCCGCTCCCTGGCCGGCGCCGACGAAGTCGCGGACACGCTCGTCGAAGAGGAGGCCTCCCTCGTCCCGTGCGAGACGCGGCGCGCGGTGGAAGTCGATTGAGGCCTTCATAGTCCAGCGTTACATTATCGCGCTCCTCAGAGCTTCGCAACCAACAAACTATTCGAGCGGGCCGGAGTGGGGAGGGGGCTGGCGCGGCCCCGCCGATCACCCCATCAGCAGCAGCAGGGAGACCATGCCCACCGCCATGACCAGGTGGCAGGGGCACGTCACCGGAGGCGCCAGCACCAGGGAAGGCGCGGGCCGCGCCGGACCGGCCACGGCGGCCACGCCTGGCGCGGGCGCGAGCGCCGACCACGCGGCGCGGAGCTCGAGCACGCCGAAGCCCGCGCCCAGCGCCCAGGTGACCACCGTCCAGGCGACCCCAATCGGCATCGCGAACATCAGCGCCATCGCGGCGCCACCCGCGGCGTGCCCCACCCACGTCACCCCGCGACCCGGCTCGGCGGCCCACACCGCGGCGACCAGCGTCCCACAGGCGACGAGCCCGAACGTCAGGACGCCCGCCGCCGTGGGGACGGGGTTGCCGAGCGGCCAGAGCATCGCGGCCATGCCCAATCCCATGAGCACGTCCGCTCCGTCGGCCGGGTCGGGCCGGGCCGCGGCCCGGCTGGCCTCGACCAGCCGGGCCGCGCTGAGCACCGCCGCCGCGAGGAGCACGAGCGAGCCCACCGTCTGGATCCAGACCGTGCCTCCGCCGGCGGATCCGCTCATGCCGGGCGCCGGTGGTCGGGCAGCGGCGCCTGCCCGTCGTGGTAGATGAACGAGATGATGCTGCTCCCGTCCTCCTCGGACCGGCCCAGCGGCGTGAGGTCGAGGAGGTGGTACATGCCGAGCGTCGGCTCCTCGAGGCCGCGGCCGTATGCCGAGTACGTGTGGAAGACCCGGTC
The DNA here is from genome assembly GCA_035638495.1 of Terriglobales bacterium. Taxonomy (GTDB): domain Bacteria; phylum Chloroflexota; class Dormibacteria; order Dormibacterales; family Dormibacteraceae; genus CF-161. The sequence goes on along the minus strand of DASQZW010000224.1, from coordinate 26,255 downwards.
GCCGTCGCGGAGGAAGACGCTGAGCGCCGGCGTCTCGCCGCTCACCATGTAGGGCAGCCCGGCCTCGATCAGCTCGGCCTTGCTCCGGTAGTTGTACTCGACCGGGGCGACCGCCTCGTCCTGGGTCGCGTGGAAGTCGTAGTTGAAGTCGCTGCCCGACGACGAGTACCAGGGCAGGGTCCAGCCCATGCGCGCTTCGAACGCCGCGATCCGGGACAGCGGCGCCCGCGACACGAGCGCGAACGAGGTGTCGCGGGCGTGCAGGTGGGCGAGGTCGCCGACGTTGTCGGCCACGACCGAGCAGGCGTTGCAGCCCTCGTCCCACTCGGGGGCGAACATGAAGTGGTAGACGATCAGCTGCCGGCGGCCCTCGAACAGGTCGAGGAGGCTGACCCGGCCGGCGGGGCCCTCGAAGACGTACTCCTTGTCGATCTCCACCATCGGGAGCCGCCTGCGCGCCGCGCTCAGCTCGTCCCCGGCCCTGGTGGCGGCCTTCTCCCTGACCAGCAGCTCCTTGCGGGCCGCCAGCCACTCGTCTCGCGTGACAACCGTCGGGTAGTCCATGGTCGGCTCCTCCGAAATGAGTGTGTGAGCATGAGGTGCTCCACTCGTATAGACCGGCGGGGGCGCCGGAACTCGCCGGCCCCGACCGACGAGCATCGCCGTGTTCATCAGGAGGCCGGTGAGGATCCGGACCGGCAGCACCTCGTCGGGCAGGTCCGTGAGGTAGGCGTCCGTCGTGCCGTACACGGCGCGGGCGTAACGCCGAACGGCGGGAAGGTCGATCCGGACGGCGCGCGCCCATGCCTCCCAGTCGATCGCGGCCTCCATCGCGGGCAGCGCGCTCAGCCCGGTGCGCCCGGCCCAGGTCGACAGCGCGAGCGGGCTCCCGCCCGCGAGCACGCCGCTCACGCCGATGTCCTCGCAGAGCACCGCCTGGGCGTAGGACGTCGCGGTCGCCGGGCAGGCGGCCGCCTCGAGCAGCTCGTGCGCCCGCGCGAACTGCCAGCGGAGCAGCGCGGCCGCCGGCCAGCTCACGCCGGCAGGTGCACCGGGAGGCCGAACTGGTCGACCAGCCGCGGGGTCCGGAAGAACGTGATGTCGGCGATCGCGCCCTGCCGGATCGTCAGCACCTGGATTCCCTGGCCGTCCAGGAGCCCGCCCTGGCCGCCCGGGCGATACACCGCGAACGCCGGCTGGCGGTTGGCGGCCGTGGGCACGAGGCGGGGCTGGTATCGACGGTCGGTCGGCCAGACCCGGGCGAAGAAGTTCCGGATCGCCTCGTGCCCCCGGTACCAGTGCGGCCACGGCGGCATGGCGATGACCGCGTCCTCCCTGAGCAGGGCGACCAGTCCGTCGACGTCGGCCGCGTCCCAGACCCGCACGTAGCGGTCGAGGAGCTCGCGCTGCCGTTCGTCCTGGGGCGGCAGGGCGCCCGGCCGGCCATCCGGGAAGCGCCGCTCGATCGTCGCCCGGGCTCGGAGCAGCGCGCTGTTCACCGACGTCACCGAGGTGTCGAGCAGCTGCGCGGCCTCGGCGGCCGACCAGCCCATGACGTCACGGAGGAGCAGCACGGCGCGCTGGCGGGGCTGGAGGTGCTGGATCGCCGCCACGAACGCCAGCTGGACGGCCTCCCGCATCTCGTAGCGTGCCTCGGGCCCGGGCGCGGTGTCGGGCACGTCCTCCAGCGCAGCATCCGGGTACGGCTCCAGCCACTTGACCTCGACCGCCGGCTCGCTCCCCGGCATCTCGACCGCCGGCGGGCCCACCGCATCGGGCATGAACCGGCGCGCGGCGGTCTGGCTGGCGAGGGCGTTGAGGCAGGTGTTCGTCGCGATGCGATAGAGCCAGCTCCGCACGGAGGCGCGCCCCTCGAAGCGGTCGACGGCCCGCCACGCCCGGAGGAACGTCTCCTGCACCAGGTCCTCCGCGTCGTCGATCGTGCCGAGCATCCGGTAGCAGTGGAGCCGGAGCTCCGGCCGGTAGGGCTCGAACAGCCGCTGGAATGCCTCGCGGTCGCGCTTCCTCGCGGCTTCCAGCAGGTCCGACATCTGCTCAGTGAACATGAAGGTATTGACCGTTCGCCGGCCCCGAACTCACCGCTCGGTCACGCCGTCAGGTCTTTGTAGTACACGATCGTTTCGCAGAATCCTCCTTCCGGCCAGAGCGCATAGCGGGGGATGGCGCCGACCCGCTGCCAGCCGCCGCGCTCGTAGAGGCGTTCAGCGTCGGCGCTGGCCGTGTCCAGCACCAGCAGCGTCTTGCCGGCGTCGCGCGCGGCAACCTCGGCGGCGCGCAGCAGTGCCTCGCCCACGCCGCGGCGCCGGGCGCGGCGATGCACCAGCATCTTCGCGATCTCGCCGCGGTGCGGCTGGTTCTCGGGCGCCTGCAGGACCACCTGGACCGTGCCCACGACCGCGCCCGTCTCGCGTTCCTCCGCCACGAAGACGATGCGCTCGCCCCGCGTCGTGCCGGCGAGCACGCCGGACCAGAAGGCCTCGGCCCGTTCGGGTTCGAGCGGGAGCATGAAGCCGACGGAGGCGCCGCCCTCGACGCAGTCGACCAGGACGTCCGCGAGCCCGCGCGCGACGTCCTCCCCGACCCCGACCTTCCGGATGTCGATCGGATCCCTCACGAGGGCATGATGAGGTGGCACCGGGCGGCGGTGCCACCTCCCTCGCGGCCCTGGTCAGCGGACCGCAACCACCGCCTTGCCGTCGAGCTCGTTGGCCTCGATGAGCCGGTGCGCCTCGGCCACCTCCTCGAACCGGAAGACCCGCCCGGGCCGCGCCCGGTAGACGCCCGCCTCCGCCCGGGCGACCAGCTCCGCCACCGGGACGTCGGCGAGCGGGAAGTGCTCCGTGCCGAGCACGAAGCTGCCGAAGAACGTGAGCTGGACGCCGGTGGGCAGGTCGGCGATGGGGTCGAAGCCGTCGATCGGCGCCAGCCCGCCCAGGAAGCCCACCTGGCACACGCGGCCGCGCGGCCTGACGACGTGGAGCGAGTCGCGCAGCACGCTGTTCCCGACCAGGTCGAGCACCGCGTCGACGGTGAGGCCCAATTCGCCGACCTGCTCGGCGAGCCGGCCGTCGTCGATCAGGACGCGGTCGGCGCCCAGCTCGCGGAGAGAAGCCACGCGGGCGGCGCTGCGGGTCGTGCCGATCACCGTGGCACCGAGGTCCACCGCGATGTCGACGGCCGCCCGGCCGACCGCCGACGTGGCGCCCCGCACCAGGAGGGTCTCGCCCGCCCGGAGCGCCAGGTTCGCGTGGAGCGCGCTCCACGCGGTCGAATACACCTCGGGCACGGCCACCAGGTCGGTCCAGGGCAGCGACGTCGAGACCGGCACGACGTTCGTGGCCGGGACCGCGACCAGCTCGGCGTACGCGCCGTTGCGGGTCCGGCCCATGCCGCCCATGAAGGCGACCACCGGCGTGCCCGGCGCCAGCGTGCCCGTGCGGTCGACCAGGACGGTGCCGGCGCACTCGATGCCGAGAATCGCGGGGCCGGGCCACTTCCCGCTGCGGAAGTACGTCTCAGCGTGGTTGAGGCCGAACGCCTCGACGCGCACCAGGACGTCTCCCTCGGCCGGCTCGGGGTCGGCGACCTCGCGGATCCGGAGCACGTCCGGGGCGCCTGGCTCGGTGACGACGATCGCTCGCATCTCGAAACTCCCTATTCTTGAATGATTGCTCAACTATGTGAGCAAAAAGAAAGGCCACCGCGGGTGCGGCGGCCGGCCGTCCGGCCTACCCGAGGCCCGTGAACGCGTTGGCGACGATCGCGCGCAGCAGGTCCTCGTCGGGATTCGCCTTGCCGACGACCATGAGCCCCTGGCTGGCCGCCACGAGCAGGCGGGCCGCGCCGACCGGATCGACCGACGCCGGCACCTCACCACGACGACGGGCCGTCCGCAGGGCGGCGGTGAAGTTCCGCTCCAGCCGGGCGTGGTGACCGCGGACGACCGCCGCGACCTCGTCGTCCTCGGCAGCCAGTTCGATGGCCGAGTTGACCAGGAGGCAGCCCTGGCGTCCCTCCGGCGAGAGCAGGTCCAGGACGAGCCCGTCGAAGTAGGCGCGCACCTCGGCAATCGAGGCGTCCGGTCCGTCGAGCTCACCCAGCTTCTGCGGGACGATCAGCTTCGAGTAGCGGGCGAGCGAGCCCATGAACAGCGCCCGCTTGCCGCCGCGGAACGCCCCGTAGAGGCTGCCGGGGCGAACGCCCGTTGCCCTCACCAGGTCGTCGACCGAGGTGGCGCGGTAGCCGCGCTCCCAGAACTCCTGCATCGCCTTCTCCAGGACGTCGTCGGGCTGGAACTCCCGCGGACGGGGCATGCGCGGAAGTATACATGAACGATCACTCAAAAACCAGGATGTACGGTAGGGCGGCAAACGCTGGTGGCTGTGCAGCTGGAGGGCAGGGCTCATGAAGCGACGGATCCTGGTCGGCCTGGTGCTGGCGATCCCGGTGATCGTCTTCCTGATCTCGAACGCCGCTACCGCGATCGAGTACGGATGAGCAGCGGCATGAGGAGGTGGCTCATCGGCGCGCTCGTGCTCGCGATCCCGCTGATCGTCTTCCTGGTGGGGATCGCCCCGACCGCTGTCGAGTAGGACGGCCGGGCGCGCCGCGCCCGGCGGATCGGCCAGCCGCCGGCTCCTGTTCGCGGTGCCGGTGGCTGCCCTTTGCCTGGCCGCGGACCAGGCAGCGAAGGTCGCCGTGCGGGCCAGCCTGCCGGTCTGCGGCCAGTTCCCGATCGTGGACTGCGTCTCCACCCGGCTCGGCCCCATCACGCTGATTCGAGTGCAGAACAGCGGCACCGGCTACCTCTTCCTGCGCGACCCCCTCGTCGCGCTCGGCCTCGGTGTGCTCGGCTGCCTCCTCGTCCTCGTGTACGCCGCCTGGCTGGGGCACCTGAGCCGGGTCGCGGTGGCCGGCGTGGGGCTCCAGGCGGGAGGGGCGATGAGCAACGTCCTGGACCGGCTCCTGGTCGGAGGCGCGACCGACTACCTCAACGTCACGCCCACGTTCACGTTCAACCTGGCCGACCTCATGCTGCTCGTGGGCATGGTCCTCGCGGTCGCCGGCATCGCTCGACACCTGGGCAGCCCCCCGCGCTGTTAGCCTCCGCTTGTGTTCGACTACGCCGCACGCCGGGCCGCGTTCGACGAGCAGCTGAGCGCCGCCGGCGTCGACGCGGCCTTCCTGCCCATCTCCTCAGACCTCGAGTACCTGACCGGCCTGCGCCGCGGCATCCCGAACTTCGGCAACGTCTCGCAGGCGCACGACTGGGTGACCGGCAGCTTCCTGCGGCCGGGCCGGGGCCCGGTGTTCCTGGTCACCCGGATGCACGCCGAGTTCGACATGGGCGAGGACGCCCCCGGCGAGCTGGTGGTCGTCCGCGAAGAGGACGACGGCCGCGAGGTCTTCGACCGGGTGGCGGCCGGCCTCGGCCCGGTGCGCACGCTGGCCGTCGGCGCGCGGCTCTGGGCCGACACCACGATGCAGCTGCTGCGGACGCTCGGGTCGCCATCGCTGGTCAGCGCCGAGCCGCTCGTCAACCGCCTCCGCCGGATCAAGTCGCCGGAGGAGCTCGAGGTCATGGGGCGCGCGGCGGCCATCGCTGATGCGACCATGGGCGCCGTGCGGGACCGCGTGCGACCCGGCGTGGCGATGGACGACCTGGTCGAGGAGGTCGATCACCAGATGCGGGTGCAGGGCTCGCTGGCGCCCTCGTTCACCACGCACATCTTCACGGGGGGCGAGGCCGGCCGGCTGGAGTCGCGCAGCCCGAGCGGAGACACGCCGCTGCGTCCAGGCGACTCGGTGCTGTTCGACTTCGGCGCCGTGCTGGACGGCTACTGCTCTGACTTCGGGCGGACCATCTTCTGCGGCGAGCCGCCGGCCGAGTACCGGCGCGCGTACCAGGTGATGCTCGACGCGCAGGAGGCGGGCCGCCGGGCAGCGCGGCCCGGGGTGCCGTGCTCGGAGGTCAATCGCGCCTGCCGCGCGCCGATCGAGGAGGCGGGCTACGGCCCGTACTTCCGGCACCGGATGGGTCACGGCATCGGCCTGGACGTGCACGAGCGCCCGTTCATCTCCGTCGAGGACCACACGCCGCTCGAGGTGGGCATGACGTTCACCGACGAGCCGTCGATCATCGCGCCGGGCAGGGTGGGCGTGCGGATCGAGGACGTCGTGGTGTGCGAGGCCGACGGCGGCCGGAAGCTGAACGCGTACCCGCCGGACCTGGTCGCGACGGGCTGACCTAGCTGACGGGATGAGCCCTCCGGGACGGCGGGGCCAGCTCGCCGCCCGGCTCGTGCAGCCAGCACGCCACCTCGCGAGCCGGGGCGGCGGTGACCAGGGGCGGCGACTCCACGCGGCACCGGTCGAACGCGTACGGACACCGCGGGTGGAACCGGCACCCGTGCGGCGGCCGCGCAGGGTCCGGGATCTCGCCCGCCAGCGGGTCGGGGAGCCGGCCCGCGCCGTCGGCGTGCGGGATCGACCCGATCAGCGCCTCCGTGTACGGATGCAGCGGCATCTCCCACAGGGGCCGCGTCGGGGCGCTCTCCACCACCAGCCCGAGGTACATGACGGCCGTCCGCTGCGCCACGTGCCGCACGATCGCCAGGTCGTGCGAGATCAGCAGCATTCCGACCCCCAGCTCACGCGACAGCCGCGACAGCAGGTTCGCGACCTGGGCCTGCACCGACGCGTCCAGCGCGGAAAGCGGCTCGTCCAGCACGACGACCGCCGGCTCCGCCGCGAGCGCGCGGGCGATCGCGATGCGCTGGCGCTGGCCGCCGCTGTACTCGTGCGGATAGCGATCGGCCGCCGACGGCGGCAGCCCCACGCGCTCGAGCAGCTCGCCCACCTGCCGGTTTCGCGCCGAGCGGGACAGCCCGCCCAGGATCGACAGGCCGTCCGCGATCTGGGCCCCGACCCGGCGCCGTGGGTTGAGCGAGCTGAACGGGTTCTGGAACACCATCTGCACCCGCGCCTCGCGGTGGTCGCGCGAACGCCGGCCCAGCGCGCGCAGCGGCCTGCCGTCGAACCAGACCTCCCCGGCCGAGGGCGCCACCAGCCCGACGGCCGCACGCGCCAGCGACGACTTGCCGCAGCCGGTCTCCCCGACCAGACCGACGATCTGGCCGGCGTCCACGGTCAGGCTTGCGCCCGCCACCGCCCGGACGGGCGGCCGGCCCTGCCGCTGGTACACGACCTCGACGTCGCGCAGCTCGAGCAGGCTCACCCGACGGCCGCCTCGCCGGCCGCCAGCGGGTCGACCGGGCACGCCAGGCGGCGCCCGGCCGCGACGGCGACCAGGTCGGGGACCTCCGAGCGGCACGCGTCGACCGCGTAGAGGCAGCGCGGATGGAACGCGCAGCCGGCGGGCCGGTCGCTCGGGCTGGGCGGCGCCCCGGCGATGGGCCGCAGCGGGTCGTCCTCGGCGGCCTCGGGGTGGGGGAGGGAGTCGAGCAGCCCGCGCGTGTACGGGTGGCGGGGCCGCGGCAGGACCTCGCCCGTCGGCCCGGACTCGACCACGCGGCCGGCGTACATCACCGTGACCTGGTCGGCGAGCGACGAGAGCACGCCCAGGTCGTGCGTGATGAGGATGACGGCGAGCGACTGCGTGCGGCGGAGCCCGTCGAGCAGGCGGAGGATGCCGGCCTGGACGGTCACGTCCAGCGCGGTGGTCGGCTCGTCGGCGATCAGCAGCCGGGGCTCGCACGCGAGCGCGATCGCGATCGCGATGCGCTGCCGCATGCCGCCGCTGAACTGGTGCGGGTAGGCGCGCAGGGAGCCGGCCGGGTCGGGCATCCGGACCTCGGTCAGCAGCTCGACGGCCCGGGCACGCGCGGCCGCCGCGCTCACGTGGAGGTGGGAGCGCACGTGCTCCGTGAGCTGCTGCTCGATCGTCAGCATGGGGTGGAGGGACGTCAGGGGGTCCTGGAAGACCATGGCCACCTGTCGGCCGCGCACCTCGCGCAGGTCGGCGCCGCGGAGCCGGAGCAGGTCCTGGCCCTCGAGCAGGGCCTCGCCGCCGACGGCCGCGTCGCGGGGAAGCAGGCCGAGCAGGGCCAGTGCGGTCATGGTCTTGCCGCTGCCGCTCTCGCCCGCGACCCCGAACACCTCCCCGGGCCGCACGGAGAAGCTGACGCCGTCCACGACCGGCATCGGGCCGCGCGGCCCGGGCAGCTCGACGCGCAGGTCGCGGACGTCGAGCAGGTCGCTCACGCGCGCCTCGCCTCGCGGCTGGTCGTCGACTGCGGGTCGAGGACGTCACGGAGGCTGTCGCCGAGGAAGTTGAACGCCAGCACCATGGTGAGGATGGCCAGGCCCGGGAACGTGCCCATCCACCACCGCTCGAAGTGCTGTGCGCCGGTGGACACCATCGAGCCCCACTCCGGCGTGGGCGGCTGCGCGCCCAGGCCGAGGAACGAGAGGCCCGAGAGCAGGAGGATGGCGTTCCCCATGTCCAGCGTGGCCAGGACCAGGATCGGCCCCGCGACGTTGGGCAGGACGTCGCGGACCAGCGTGCGCGGCGGCGAGGCGCCGAGCAGGCGCGCCGCGGCCACGTAGTCGGACTGGTTCGCCGATCGCACGAGGCCCCGCGTCACGCGCGCGTATCCCGGCCACGACACGACGACGAGCGCGAGCACAGCGTGCGGCAGGCCGGGGCCCAGGGCCGCGACCACCGCCATCGCCAGGATGATCGTGGGAAAGGCGAACACCAGGTCCGCGAGCCGCATCAGGACCTCGTCCACCCAGGCGCCGAAGTAGCCGGCAAGGCCGCCGACCGTGCCGCCGATGACGAGCGCCAGGCAGACCAGGGTCAGCGCCAGCGGGATCGACAGCCGGGCTCCCCAGATGACGCGGCTGAGGACGTCGCGGCCCAGCTCGTCGGTCCCCATCGGATGCGCAGACGACGGCGCCAGGAAGAGGCCGAAGTCCTGCCCGAGCGGGTCGTGCGGCGCCACCCATGGCGCGAGCAGGGCGAGCGCGAACCAGACCGCCGCGATGGAGAGCCCGACCAGGGCCAGCGGCTGCCTCCAGACCGAGCGCGACCGCGTGCGCGGCGCCGCGCGCCGGAGGCGGATCGGCCGGGCCAGCACGCTCACGCGAGCCGCACCCGCGGGTCGATCGCCGCGTGCAGGACGTCGACCACCAGGTTGACCAGGATGTAGACGACCGCGACGAACAGCGTCACGCCCATGATCGCGGGCAGGTCCAGCGTGGTCGCGCTGCGGTAGGCGTACTGCCCGATGCCGGGCCAGGCGAAGATGTTCTCGACCAGGACGGTCCCCGTCATCACGTTCGCGAACGCCAGACCGGCGACCGTGACCACCGGCGGCAGCGCCGCGCGCAGGACGTGCCGGGTGATGACGCGGCTCTCCCGCAGCCCCTTGGCCCGTGCCGCCCGGACGTAGTCGTTGTCGATCACCTCCAGCACGGCCGAGCGCGTGAAGCGGGTCAGCAGTCCGATGTTGTAGGCGGCAAGGACGAGGGCGGGGAGGACGAGGTGCTGCATGGCGTTCAGCGCCACGTCGGTCTGGCCCGCGAGCATCGCGTCGATCGTGTAGAGACCGGTCAGGTGCGGCGGCGCCGGGACACCCGGGTCGAGCCGGCCGCCCCCGGGCACCAGCGACAGCTTGAAGAAGAAGAGGTAGAGGCCGACCAGCGCGAGCCAGAACGTCGGCATCGAGATCCCGCCAAGGGACACGACGCGCAGGAGCTGGTCGGTCAGGCGGTTGCGCCGGATCGCAGCCAGCACGCCCAGCGCGATGCCGGAGATCCCCGCCACCAGCATCGACGTGATCGCGAGCTCGGCGGTCGCCGGGATGTACTCGCCGAGGTCGGCGCGCACCGACCGGTGGCTCTGCTGCGACTGTCCGAGGTCGCCCTGTGTCAGGTGGACGAGGTACAGCCCGTACTGGACCGGCAGCGGCCTGTCCAGCCCGTAGTGCTCGCGAAACGCCCGCACGGCGGCCGGGTCGGCGCCGGCGCGCTGTCCGAGGTTGGCCTCGGCCGGGTCGCCGGGCACGAGTTCGGTGAGCGTGAACGCGATCAGGGTGATGCCGACGCCGAGCAGGACGAGGGCCACCAGGCGGCGGCCGACGAAGAACGGGAGCGGGTACCGGGAGCGGAGCTCGGCCAGCGCCGCTCCCGGGCCGCCCGTCGTTTCGCTAGCTGGTGCCGATCGCGGCGACGTCGATGAGCCAGCTGGCGTTGTATGCAAGATTGGTCAGGGACTTCGAGCCGGCGACGATCTGGCCCGGCTGCAGCAGCGGGAAGAACGGGCCGGACTGGTTCATCGCGTTCTGGATGTCCTGGTAGAGCTGCTGGCGCTTGGGGTTGTCCGCGGTGCTGCCCGCGGCGGCGCCCATCTGCTCCAGCGACGGGGCGGCCCCGGTGTTCCAGCCGGCGCGCTTCCCGACCAGCCCGCCTGGCAGGAAGACCAGGTAGTCGTTGGGGTCGGGGTAGTCGGGGCCCCAGTACCAGAGGCCGAGCTGCTCCTTGCCCGCGCGGTAGTTCGCCAGCGAGGTCGCGACCGGCGCTCCCCTCAGGTTCACGGTGATGCCGACCTCGGCCAGGTTGGCCTTGATCTTCTGGGCAAGCGTGTCGAACGCGAGTCCGTTCAGCGTGATGTCGCTCGGGTACTCCAGGTCGACGCTGGGGCTCGAAACTCCCGACGCCTGGAGCTCGCTCTTCGCCTTCGTGACGTCGCGCTTCACGGCGGCCGAGGCGGGCAGCGCGCCGAGGAACGAGTTGGGGATGACGCCCGGCGCCTGGACGGCGCCCGTTCCCGCGAGCTGCAGGATGGCCTGGTAGTCGATGCCGTACCGCACCGCGTTCTGGAAGTGGGGGTTGGGCGTGACCGGCGACACCTGCGGCGACAGGTTCGCGAAGAGGAAGAACACGTTCGGCGACGCGGTCTGCTTGACCTGGAGGCTGCCGCTGGTGAGGCCCGAGGCCTGGTCCGGCGAGAGGTCGAGGGCGACCTCGTTGGCGCCCTTCTGGACGTCGATGAGCTGGGTCGGCGCCTCCAGGTTGCGGATGACGACCGTCTGGAACGCGGGCTTGTTCGAACCCCAGTACTTCGGGTTGGCCTTCAGGTCGACCTCGGACGTGGTGCTGAAGCTCTGCAGGACGTACGGACCGCTCCCTGCGGACGTCGCGTTCAGGAACGTTTCGGCCGTGTCGGACTTGTCGGCTCCCGGCTGGGCGCTCCCACCGTGCGCCTTCACGACGGTCGAGTTCACGATGCCCAGCGCCGGGTTGGGCACGATGAACGGAATGGCCGGGTTGGGGTCCTTCGACGTCAGCACGACCGTGCTCGCGTCCGGCGCCGTCACCGTCACCCCGTCGAGCAGGAACGACGGGTTGCCGTGCAGGTTGATCAGGCGGTTGAACGAGAAGGCGACGTCGGCCGACGTGAGCGGCGTGCCGTCGGAGAACTTCACGTCCCTGCGCAGCGTGAACGTGTAGGTCCTGGCGTCGGCCGACGCGGTGTACCCGGACGCGACGAGCGGCAGCGGCTTGGTGACGTCGCCGCCTTTGAAGGTCAGCAGCGTGTCGTACAGCGCGTGGTCCACCGGTCCGCCGGTGAACTCGAACTCGCGCTGTGGGTCAGCGGTCTTGAGGTCGAACGACTTGTCGATGACCAGCGTCTTGTTCGACGTCCCGCTGGTCTGGCCGCTGCCGCAGGCGGCCGCCACCGCTACCAATCCCACGAATGCAGCCGCGAGCACCCTCGCGCCGACGCTCGTGCGTCTCATGTTGCTGCCCTCCCGTATCCCAGATGGTCCCGATGGCCGGATTCTATCCCCGGAGTGCGGGCAGAATTCGCCTGGCCAGCAGCTCGATTCCGGCCGAAATTCCGTGGGGCGAGAGCGGCGGCCCGAACTCGACCCGCCGCGCGCCGGCGGCGAGGACCGCGCCGGCCTGCGCCGCCACCCGCTCCGGTGTGCCCGCGAACGCGAACCGGTCGAGCAGGTCGTCGGGCAGCAGGCGCCCCGCCGCCTCGTGGTCGCCTGCCGCGACCAGGTCGTGGAGTCGCCCGATCAGCTCCGGGTCGATCGCGGCCGCCTGGTCGAGGCGGCCGACCACGTCGACGTACCGGGCCACCCCGGTCCGGGCGAGGCGGCGGGCGAGCTCGCCGTCCCGGTCGACGACGGTCACGGCGCCCAGCACGACGCCGACCGAATCGCGGGCGAGCCGCGACCGGGCGACCGCGACCATGGCCGGGCTGGCGCTCCCGCCGACCTTGAGCTCGTCCGCGATCTCGCCCGCCATCGCGCACATCCGCGGGCCCCAGGCGCCGACCAGGAGCGGCACCGAGCGGCGCAGCACCGGCTGCTCCAGGCGCGTTCCCGGGGCCAGCCGGAAGACGCGGCCGGCGTGGCCCTCGGCGCCACCGGCGAGCAGCGCCCGGACGATCAGCGCCGCGTCGCGCACGGCATCGACCGGGTGCGCCTGCGGCACGCCGAGCACGTCGAGCCAGGCGCCGCGGGCCAGGCCCACGTAGGCGCGGCCTCCGGACACGTGATCGAGTACGGCCGTCTGGCCGGCGATCTCCACGGGGTGGGTGGTGTAGGGGTTGAGGCACGCGGGGCCCAGGCGCAGGCGGCGCGTGGCCCGGGCGGCCAGCAGCAGCGCCGGCAGGGGCGGCTGGAAGAGGAGGTCCCCGAACACGCTCAGGACGTCGAAGCCGGCGCGTTCGGCGAGCTCGCCGAGCTCGGCGTAGCGCCCGGGCTGGAGGTCGCCGCGGACGCCGAGCCCCACCTCGCTCACGTGACGTCGTCGAGACGGACGCGCCGGCGCCGGGTGCGCTCGATCCGCATCACGACCCGTTCGTCGGGGTCGGGACAGGTGACCAGGGCGTCGTGCTCGAGCCAGTCACCGGGCGGCAGACGGCGCTGCCGGGCCGCGAGCAGGGGCAGGACGGACTGCAGGGCGAAGATGCAGAAGTGCTTCCCTGGCGGGATGACGAGCCGGCTGCTCTCGACCACGTCGAAGTGGTCACCCACCTGGAGGCCGCACACGGAGCGCCCCTCGATGCGCTCGACCGTGACCCGGAGGTCGTAGAGCAGGGCGCCCGCCGGCCGGGAACGATCGGTCACGAGCGGAGGGTATCGGCGAGCGGCCTCCGCCGGCACCCCCCGCGAGCCGGAGGGGTGACCGGAAACCCGCCTCCGTGAGAAGATGCGACGGAGGATGCGCCAGCGAGTGAGACGCTGGTGGCCGCGCAGCACGTTCGCTCGGGCCGCGCTGGTCGTCGGGGTCGTGTTCATCGGCATCCCGGCCGCCGCCGCTGCGGTGGGCCTCCTGGTCGGGCTGATCGGGGCGGCCGTGGGACTGGTCCTGAGTTTCGGGTGGCCGTTCCTGCTCGTCTTCGGCGTGTACAAGCTGGTGAGCCAGCAGCACAGGGTCGCCGTGCCGTACAGCGTCGTCCCCGCCGGGACCTGGGCGCCCGCGGGCCCGCCGCCGCCACCGCCCGCGCCGCCACCGCCCCCGGACCCGTTCGCCCGGCTCCCCGACGAGGTTCGCGCCGTCGCCGACCGCATCTACTGGAAGGCGACCTCGCTCCTCCAGCAGTCGGGGAGGTTCCCGGCCGGCAGCCGCAACCTGCACCTGGTCCGGCGCACGCTCGACCAGTACCTGCCGTGGACGCTGCACTCGTACCTGGCGATCCCGCCCGGCTCGGACGACTGGGTGGCCGCGCCCGACGGCCGCACCACGATCCAGGTCGTGCGAGACCAGTTGTCCGTTCTGGAAACGAAGCTGGACGAGGTCGCCAACGACCTCTGGCAGGCGGACGTGCAGCGTTTGCTGGCCAACGAGCGATTCCTGGAAGATCACTTCGGTCGGCGCGAGTCGGACGAGCTCAGGATCCCGTAAGCGCAGCCCGTCAGCGGACCGTCAGGAAAACCTGGCAGGCAGCGGCCGATTTGACGCTCGCCGCGGCAGCACGTACAGTCGCCCGTGCTCGAGCCGTTCCGCCGGCAGGCCGCTGCTCACAAGGGGGTTGTCTCGATGCTCGACAGGCTCCGGTCCCTCCTCAGGCTGTCGCTGGTCGCGTTCACCTTCGCGGTCGCCCTGTCCGCCGGTCCCGCTCCTCCAGGCGTGGCCGCCCACCGGGTCGCCGCCGCGGCCACGCCGGACTTCCAGGTGGTCGTCTCTCCGCTCTCCCAGACCCGGAAACGGGGCACCGGCGCGCCCTACTTCGTCACCGTGAACTCGATCGACGGCTTCAACAGTCCCGTCACTCTGAGCCTCACCGGCAACATCCCGCCCAACGGCGTGGTGTCGATCAGCAACCCGACCGGCTTCGGCGACCTGCACGACGGCGAGGTCGCGATCCAGATCCTCAAGCACACCTTCGTCACGGGAACGTTCGCGATGACCATCCACGCCACCGGCGGCGGCATCGAACACGACGTCGGCATCAGCCTGACCATCGTCTGAGCGAGTCGGGTGTCCCTGTCAGGCGACCGGGACACCCGCCTCTGATATCGTTCGGCCCGATGGACACATCGCTCCTTCGTCACGGGCTCGACGGCCTGAGCGGGCTCGTGGTCGTGGCGGCGGCGGGTGGCGCGGATGCCACCGAGGAGCGCCGCCGATCCGTGGCCGCGACGGCCTAACGTCCTCGTCGTCCTCTCCGGCCTCCACGGCACGCTGCCGACCTCCGAGGTGCTGGCGTGCGCGCCCTGCCGGGTGGCCGCACGGTCCGGGCGCCTGCTGCTGCTGGAGACGCCGTTCCCCGACGAACTGCGCCGTCTGGCCTACTCGGCGCTCGTGCTGGACTTCCTGGGCGCCGGGAGCACGGACCGCCTGCCGTTCGACGCCGCGTCGGCGGTGCGCGGGACGTACGCGATCCACGTCACCGGGGTGCCCGAGCAGGTGCGCCAGCTGCTCTACCGGCTGGTGTGGCACGGCCTGCCGGACCCGCAGGTGGCGCTGCGTGCTCCCGACACCGAGCTCCACGCCTTCGTCGTGCCGGACGGCCTGTGGTGGGGGAGGGTCCGCGAGCGGGTCGGCGACGCGAGGTTCGCGGCGCGGCGGATGCAGCACCGCCCGTTCTTCCGCTCGTACGGCATGCAGCCCCGCAAGTCCCGGTGTCTCGTCAACCTGTCGGCGGTCCGGCCAGGCCAGCGCATGCTCGATCCCTGCTGCGGGAGCGGCTCCTTCCTGATCGAGGCGGCGCTGATGGGCGTCGAGGCGTACGGCTCCGACCGCGACGACCGCGCCGTGGCCGGCTCGCGCGAGAACCTCGATGCCCTCGGCCTCGACGCCGCGCTCCGCGTGCTCGACGCGCGCCGCATGGACGCGTGGGGACGCACCTTCGACGCCGTCGTCTGCGACCTGCCCTACGGGCTCTCGGCGTCGCTCGCGGGCGCGCCCGTTCGGGAGCTCTACCGCGAGGTCCTGGAAGCCGCGGCGCTGGTGCTGCCGCGCGGCCGCGTCGCCGTGCTGGCGGCGCCGTCGGGCCTGCTGCCCGACGCTCCGGAGCAGTTCGTCGCGCTGGAGCGGCACGTGGAGCGCGTGCACGAGTCGCTGCACCGGGAGATCACGGTCCTGTGCCGCCGGTAGCCTTGGCGATGGAGGTGTCACATGGCGACGATCTACCTGGCCCTGGACGACGGCCTGCTGGTCGTGCGCGGCGCGGACGCCGAGCCGCGCCTCGAGGTGGGGAGGGAGCCACGCTGCCTGGCAGCTGACCCGGCGCATCCGGAGCGCGTCTGGTGCGGCACGGTGGGCGGCGGGGTCTGGCGCAGCGTCGACTCGGGCGCCTCGTGGCTGCCCGCGGGAGACGAGCTGCTGTCCGTGGACGTGAGCGCGGTGGTCGTCGCCCCGCACGAGGAAATGGTCTACGCGGGGATCGACCCGAGCGCGCTGTGGCGCTCCGACGACGCCGGCCGGCGGTGGGAGCCGCTGCCGGCGATGAACGCGCTGCCCTCGGCGCCGACGTGGAGCTTCCCGCCGCGGCCGGAGACCAGCCACGTCCGCTGGATCACCCTCGACCCCGCCTCGGCCGGCCGGCTGGCCGTCTGCATCGAGGCGGGGGCGCTCGTCCGCAGCGGTGACGGGGGCCGCACCTGGTCCGACCGGACGCCGGACGGCCCGTACGACACGCACACGCTGGCGGCGCACCCCGACGCGCCGGGCCGCCTGTACTCCGCGGCCGGCGACGGCTTCATGGCGCCGGGCCGGGGCTACAGCGAGAGCCGCGACGGCGGCGACACGTGGGAGCGACCGGACGAGGGCATCGGGCGCCACTACCTGTACGGCCTGGCGGTCGATCCGGGCGATCCGGAGACCGTCGTCGTGTCGGCGGCCAACTCGCCGATGCACGCGCACAACCCGCAGGCCGCGGACTCGACGCTCTACCGGCGGACGGGCGGCGGGGCGTGGCACGAGGTGCGCGAGGGCCTGCCGGAGCCGGAGGGAACGGTGCGCGCCCTGCTGGCGACCGACCCGGGCGAGCGCGGCGTGTTCTACGCGGTGACGAACCGCGGCCTCTTCCGCTCGACGGACGGGGGCGAGAGCTGGGAGCCGGTCCTGGCACCGCTGCCGGGACGGTATCGCGGACAGTCGCCGCACGCGATCATCGCCACCCCGTGAGTGGCGCCGGCTGGCGGCTCGACGAGCTCGCCCACGCGGGCGGGGAGCACCTCGACCCGGCCTACGTCGCGGGCTACGAGCGCAAGGCGGGCGTCGATCCGGCCGCGGACCTCGAGGTGCTCCGCAGCCTCGGCCTCGGTGCGAACAGCACGCTGGTGGACCTCGGCGCCGGCACCGGCGTGCTGGCGCTTGCCGTCGCGCCGCTGTGCCGGCGGGTGGTCGCGGTGGACGTCTCGCCGGCCATGGTGGCCGCGCTCCGGGCGCGCGTGGAGCGGATGGGCGTGCCCAACGTGGAGTGCGTCCACGCGGGCTTTCTCACGTACGCGCACCAGGGCGAACCGGCGGACTTCGTGTACTCGCGCAACGCCCTGCACCACCTGCCGGACTTCTGGAAGGGGGTGGCGCTTCGGAACGTGGCCGAGATGCTGCGTCCGGGCGGCGTGCTCCGCCTGCACGACCTGGTATACGCGTTCGAGCCGGCCGAGGCGGAGCGCGTCGTCGAGGCGTGGGTGGCGGGCGGGGCCGCGCGTCCGGAGGACGGGTGGACGCGCGAGGAACTGGAGACGCACGTGCGCGAGGAGCACAGCACGTACGCCTGGCTGCTGGAGTCGATGCTGCGGCACGCGGGCTTCGGCGTCAGCGACGCGAGCGTCAGGCCCTCGCGGACGTACGCCGCCTACACGTGCGTCCGCCGCGCCTGACGCTCGGCGTGGGGGCCGGGAGCGCGCTCCCGGCCCCGCTCCCCCCGATGTGTTGGTGACTGCCTAGGAGACGGAGAGGTCGTCTGCGAAGATGGTGCCCTGGGCGTACCAGCCGTGGACGTACACCGTCACGCTGGTCGTGCTCGCCCCGGTGGTGAACGGCACGCTGAGCTGGGTGTAGGTCGCCGACGACGGCGTGAAGTTGCTCGTGTCGCTGGTGCCGGTGCCGGTCACGCCGATGAACGCGTACGTGCCCTGGACCCAGCCGGTGAGCGTATAGGAGTGGTTGGGCTGGACCGAGATGGTCTGCGTGCACTGGGCGTTGTCGGAGTTGTTCGCGGCCGCCGCCACCGCGTGGGAGCCGGAGTGGACCGGGCCGGTAACCACGCTGTCCAGCGGCGAGCAGGTCCAGGCTGACAGGGAGCCGGACTCGAAGCCGGGGTTGGCCAGCAGGTTGCCCGCGCCCGGCGTGGGCGGCGGAGGAGTTGCCGTGGGCGTCGGCGTGGGCGTCGGCCTGGGCGTTGCAGTCGGCGTCGGCGTCGGGGTGGGCGTTGGTGTGGGCGTCCGCGTAGGAGTGGGCGTCGGCGTGGGAGTCGGGCCGCCTCCACCACCTCCTCCCAGCGCCGCCAGGTGCGGGTGCACGGTGCTCGAGAACGCGTTGCCGTTCGCCGCGTCCCAGTTGATGGACCAGGTCATCGCGCCGCGGATGCTCGGGAACCTGCCCGACGGCTTGAAGCTGCCGCAGTTCGTGCCGCCGGCGAGGCAGTCGAGCGCCGCGTTCATATTGGACGGTGGCTGGAAGCCGCTGCCGGCGGCGCTCGACGACGCCGGCAGGCCAAGTCCCACCTGGTCCGCCCGGAGGTGCTGCAGCAGGATGCAGGCCTGGGCGGTCATGAAGTCGACGCTGCCCTCGAAGTACAGGTTCGTGTCGCAGCCGTTCATCGACCCCGAGTTGTAGTACTGCGTGTCGACGATGGTCAGGATGCCCTTGATCGTGTCGATGAGCTGGAGGTACGCGCCGCCCGGCTGGACGTCGATCGTCTGCGGGGCGAGCGTGATGATCAGTCCGGGTGCCTTGCCCGACAGCTGCTCGAGCGCTGACGCCAGGAACTGGACGCTGATGCCGGCCTCGAGGTCGATGTCGACGCCGTCGAAGCCGAACTTCTGCATCAGTGCGAACGCGCTGCTGGCGAAGTTGGCGGCGCTGGTCGCGTCGCTGATGCTGACCGTGCCGTCGGCGCCGCCGACGGAGAGGATCACGTCGCGACCCTGGCCGTGCAGCGTCTGGACGTCGCTGCTGAATTGCGCGTCGGTGTAGCCGCCGAGCGCCGAGGAGAGCCCGGAGTCGACCGAGAAGGTGATGCCGCCCGGCGTGCTTGTGTCGGCGCCGGCGAACGCGACGGCGACCAGGTCGTAGTTGCTCGACACGTCCCGCAGGCGGAGCGGGGTGGCGCCGTTGGTGAAGTCCTGCCAGTAGCCGGTGAGGACGTGGGCCGGCAGCGAGGGCGCGGCGGCGGCCCGCAGGGTGTGCGAGCCGACAGCGGCGACCGTCCCGATGCCGGCGGCCGCAAGGAGCGCCGCACCCGCCGCGAGCGCCTGCCAGCGGCGCCGATGGGTGACCGTCATCGCAGACCTCCTTCCCCTCCGCGAGGTTGCCGCGTGATTGATGTATAAGTTTATACGGAATTTCGCCCAGAGGTGACGGCGGTGCTCGGGTGTCAATTCGTATCATTGGCAGGTCAGGATGACCACAGGTTCCCGACTCACCGCCCGACCGCTGGGGCCGGACGACGTCGCGTTCGCGCTGCGGGCCGTCGGCGCGGCGCAGCCGCACCACCCGTGGTCAGAGGAGGAGCTGCGGCTCAGCTGGCGAACTGCGGAGCAGATGGGGCGGATGCGCACCCTCGTGCTGGAGGAGGCCGGACGGCCCGCGGGTTGGGTCGCGGTGACGATGTGGGACGAGGCCCCCGAGCGGGAGGGCCGCATGGCGGTCTTCCTCGCCGGCGCCGGGCCGGACCAGTTCGACCAGGCCTGGTCGATCGTCGAGGACGCGGCCCGCGAGCTGGGTGTCGGCCTCGGCCGGGCAAGCGTCTGGGAGGACGATGCAGCGGCGCTGGAGGCCCTCGGCCGCCGCGGCTGGGAGCGCAAGCGGCGTGAGCGGTTCTGGCGCCTCGACCTGGCCGGTGACGGGGACCGCTTTCGCGAGCTGCGCTCGGCTGCTCGCCTGCGCGTCGAGGGGGCCGGACTGCGCGTCGCCACCGCCGCGGAGCTGGGCGGCGAGGCCCTGTACCCGGAGCTGCACCGCATCGAGACCGTCACCGCGGCGGACATCCCGCGCGACCTCCCGCACGTGCCCATCCCGTACGACGCCTGGCGGGCCTGGATGCGACCGCCGGCGGTGCTGCCGGAGCGCGTCTGGGTCGGCGTCAGCGGCGACCGTCCGGTCGGCGTCTCCCACCTCGACTACGGCGGCACGCCGGTCGCCACCGGATACACCGGTGTCCTGCGGGAGCACCGCGGCGCGGGCCTGGCGAGGGCCCTCAAGCTCGAGACGGTCGTCCAGGCCGTCGACCTCGGCGTCACGGCCGTGGAGACGGACAACGACGAGGCCAACGCTCCGATCCTGCACCTCAACGAGGAGCTCGGGTACCGTGAGATTCCCGGCCAGGTGAAGCTGCACAAGCTCCTGTAGGTTGGCGGCGGAGGTATGACATGGACGCGAAGGAAATCCTCGAGCAGGCGCGCGACACGCTGACGGTGCGCCGGGTCTTCGGCGAGCCGATCGAGCAGAACGGTCTGACCGTGGTCCCGGTCGCGGCCGTCCAGGGCGGCGCAGGGGCCGGCAGCGGCGAAGGCCGCCAGGCCGAGGGCTCCCCGGCCGGCAGCGGCGTGGGCGGCGGCTGGGGCGGAATGGCCCGCCCGGTCGGGGTCTACGTCATCGACAACGGACAGGTGCGCTGGGAGCCTGCGGTGGACGTCGGTCGAATCGTGCTGGGCGCCCAGGTCGTCGCGGTGGTGGCCCTGATCGTCCTGCGCTCGGTGGTCAGGGCGTGGCGCCGCGGGTGATCAGCGGGAGTCGCGCCGGGTAAACCGGGCCAGCGCGCGCCGCGACCGCTTGTCCGGCCGCCCCTCGAACCGGGGCATCGCGGCGGCCAGCGCGCGCTGCTGGTCGGCCGTCGCCTGGCGCTTCGTCACGCTCGCCTCCGTCTCCTCGTAGAGGGCCTGCGCGGTGGTGGCGGGGCCACGCTGCTCCGACAGCACGCGCACGATCACCTCCAGCTCCTCCTGCCCGCGGCGGATCTCGAGCCGGTCGCCCGGCTTGAGCGCGCGCGCCGACCTGACGCGGTCGCCGTTGACGTGCACCTTGCCGCCGTCCACGGCCTCGCTGGCGAGCGAGCGGGTCTTGAAGAAGCGCGCCGCCCACAGCCACTTGTCGATCCGGACGCGCCCTGCCTCAGGGGACATGCGTCTCCAAATGATGACCGTTTCGCGGCCGCTCCGACACAGGTCCGACACCGATCGGGTCCAGGCTGCGCGGCGTGGAACCCATGATCGCCGTGGACCGCCTCACCATGCGGTATCCCGGCGTCACCGCGCTCGACGAGCTCACGCTCGAGATCCCGCCCGGGATCGTCGGCCTGGTCGGCGCCAACGGGGCCGGCAAGACGACCCTGATCAAGATCCTGCTCGGCCTGCTCCGGGCCACCAGCGGCGGCGTCCGGGTGCTCGGGCTCGACCCCGCCCGCCAGGGCGGCGGCGTCCGGGCGCTGGTCGGCTACATGCCGGAGCACGACTGCCTGCCGCCCGACCTCTCCGCGACGGAGCTCGTCGTCCACATGGCGCGCGTCTCGGGGCTGCCCGCCACCGCGGCCCGGGAGCGCGCGGCGGACACGCTCCGGCACGTCGGCCTGTACGAGGAGCGCTACCGCGGCATCGGCGAGTACTCGACCGGGATGAAGCAGCGTGTGAAGCTGGCCCAGGCGCTCGTCCACGACCCCCGGCTCGTCTTCCTGGACGAGCCCACGAACGGCCTCGACCCGGCGGGCAGGACCGAGATGCTCGCCCTGGTCCGTCGCATCGGCGTCGACTTCGGGATCTCCATCCTGGTCTCGTCGCACCACCTGGGCGAGATCGAGCGCATCTGCACCCACGTCGTGGTCATCGACGGCGGCCGGCTGCTGCGCTCCTCCCCGATCGACCGGTTCACCGAGCGCAGCCTCGCGCTTGCCATCGAGGTGGACGAGCGCGCCGAGGAGCTGGCGGCCCGGCTGGCCCTGGCGGGCGTCCGCTGCCGCGAGGACGGCAGGACGCTGCTGGTGGACGTGCGCGACGACGCGACCTACGACATGATTCGCGACGCCGTCGCCGACCTGGGACTGGGACTGATCCGCCTGGAGCAGGGCCGGCACCACATCGAGGACGTGTTCCGCGACCCGCAGCCGGAGGAGGTGGCACGTGTCGTCGCATCCTGAGCTCGCCGCCGGCGTCATCCACGACATCGGCTACCGGCACTATGACGGCCCCCGCCTCGGGCGCCGGCACGCCGTCCGCGCGGTCTTCGTGCACAGCCTGCGCGGGGTCTACGGCCTGGGTCGTCCGGCCCGCGCCAAGGTGCTGCCGTTCCTGCTCCTGGCCATCGTGTGCGCTCCCGCGCTGATCAGCGGAGCGGTGACGGCCGTGACGCCCCTCCCGCCGATCCCGTACGTCCACTACGCGTACTACCTGCAGATCGCCGTGATGGTGTTCCTGGCCGCGCAGGCGCCGCAGGTGGTGACCGGCGACCTGCGCTTCCGGACGCTGTCTCTGTACTTCTCGCGCCCGCTGGAGCGCGACGACTACGTCCTGGCGAAGCTCGCGGCCCTCGCCACGGGCCTGTTCGCGCTGCTGGCGGCGCCGCTGCTGATCATCTACGTCGCGGTCCTGCTCTCGCACACGCACGCGGCGTCGGACGTGCTGAACGAGACGGGACGGCTCCTGGTCGGCCTGACCGGCGTCGCGGTCGACGCGGTCCTGCTGGCCGCGATCGGCATGGCCATCAGCGCGTTCACGCGGGTGCGCGCCTTTGCGGTGGTCGGGATCATCGGCCTGTACCTGGTGACCAGCTCGGTCGCCGGCATCGTCGGCGGCGTCACCCGCGCGTCGGACGTGGGGGCGGCGTTCGGGCTGCTGAGCCCCTTCTCTCTGCTGGACGGCTTCCAGGCGTGGGCGCTGCGGGTGCAGGCGGCCACGCCGCTCGAGCCGGGTCGCCTGGGATGGGCCTACGCCCTCGTGGTCGTCGTGGACGTGGCCCTCGCCGTGGCCGTTCTGCACTGGCGCTATCGGAGGATCGAGTCTTGAGCACCATCGAGGTCGAGCACGCTTCCCGGTGGTACGGGAACGTGGTCGCCGTGAACGACGTGACGATGGACGTCGGGCCGGGCGTGACGGGCCTGCTCGGGCCCAACGGCGCGGGCAAGTCGACGCTGCTGCACATGATGTCCGGCTTCCTGGAACCGTCGATCGGCGCCGTGCGCGTGGACCGGCGGCCGACCTGGCACGACCACGACCTGTACCGGACGATCGGCCTGGTGCCCGAGCGGGACGCCGTGTACGGCTACCTGACCGGCTGGCAGCTGACGCTCGCGAGCGCGCGGCTCCACGGGCTGCCGGATCCGGAGGAGGCCGCGCGCCGCGCCCTCGCCACGGTCGAGCTCACCGACGCGCAGGACCGCCGCATCGACACGTACTCGAAGGGCATGCGGCAGCGCGCGAAGGTTGCGGCGGCGCTCGTGCACGAGCCGGAGGTCCTGCTCCTCGACGAGCCGTTCAACGGCATGGACCCCCGCCAGCGCCTGCACATGATGGACCTGGTCCGCACGATGGGCGCCGAGGGCCGGACGGTGCTCTTCAGCTCGCACATCCTGGAGGAGGTCGAGCGCGTGGCGGAGCACATCCAGGTGATCATCGCCGGCCGGCTGGCCGCGTCCGGCGACTTCCGCGAGATCCGGCGCCTGATGACCGATCGGCCGCACGTGTTCACGATCCGCTCCAGCGACGACCGCCGGCTGGCGACCGCGCTGATCGCCGACCGCTCCACGACAGGCATCGAGGTCGGCGAGGACGGCCTGCGGGTGCACGCCGCCGACTTCGGCCGGTTCACGTGGCTGGTGCCCCAGGTCTCCCGCGACCTGGCAGTCCGGGTGCGGGAGGTGCGCCCGGCGGACGAGTCGCTCGAGAGCGTGTTCTCGTACCTGGTGACGCCGTGAACGGGGTCGTCGCCGGGATCACGCTGCGCGGCATGCTGGGACGCAGGCGGGCGCTGCTGCTCGTCCTGCTGCCCGCGACGCTGCTCGTGCTGGCCGTCACCATCACGGCGTTCGGTCGTGCGGACGAGCCCGTCACGGCAGCGCTGCTGCACCAGTACGGCCTGGCCACGCTCCTGCCGCTGATCACGCTGGTCGTGACCACGGGCGTGCTGGGCACCGAGATCGACGACGGGTCGATCGTATTCCTGCTCTCCAAGCCGATCCCGCGGCCGGTGATCGTGCAGACGAAGCTGGCGGTCGCGATCGGCCTGACCACCGTGTTCGCGGCCGTTCCGGTCCTGGTCGGCGGGCTCATCATGGTCGGCGGCGCGGACGGGCTCGCGGTGGGATTCGGGATCGGCGCCCTGGCCGGCGTCGTCGCGTACAGCGCGATCTTCCTCTTGATCAACGTGGTGACCCGGCACGCGGTGGTGGCCGGCCTGCTCTACGCGCTGGTCTGGGAGAGCCTGATCGGCGGGTTCGTGCCCGGCGCTCGAGAGCTGAGCGTGCAGCAGTGGGCGCTGTCGCTCGCGAACTGGTTCATGTCCAGCACGTTCGCGGCCTCGGACGTCGCGCCGCTGGCGGCGCTGGGGCTGCTGGCCGCGGCGACGATCGGCGCGACGGTGCTGGCGGGCCAGCGACTGCGATCGCTGCGCATCGCCGGTGAGAGCTAGTGCTCCGCGGTGGAAGTTCGTCACCAGGTCAGGCGGGGAACTCCGCATTTGTGCAAATGCGGAGTTCTCGAGCCCATCGGGCGCCCCGGAACTCCGCAATTGACAGAATGCGTGGTTCCCGGCGCGTCAGCGGCCACCGAACTTTCGCCGGGCACTACTAGCCCGCCATGGACTGGGGCGTTCGCTCGAAGATGTAGTAGACGGCTGCCAGGCCCACGATCGCCAGGGCCGCGGGCGCGCTGACGAACGAGACCGCGATCGCGACCAGGTACGCGGCGACGCCCGGGGAGAAGCGCAGCACCGCCGCCACCTGCGCCTCCCGGGGCACGGGCCGCACGGTGCGGCCCTCGCCGCCGAGCGTCCAGGCGAACATCGCGGCGAAGCTCAGGCCCATGCCCTCGAACACCGCCGCGAACAGCGCCATCGAGACGTGAGCGTCCTGATCGCCAGCGGTCAGATAGGGCGCCATCGTGCCCGTCACGAACGGGATGAGCACCACGAACAGCAGCAGCACCAGGTTGGCGAACAGCAGGGTCCGGTCGACGGTCGCCACGTTGTTCATCAGGGCGTGGTGGTTGACCCAGATCACGCCGATCGTGAAGAAGCTGATCAGGAAGGCCACGAACGCCGGCCAGTGGTCGGCGAGCTGCGTCAGCAGCGACCCGTGGCCGGGACCGCCGACGAACAGGTTGAGGGCGAGGAGCGTGATCGCCACGGCGAACACGCCGTCGCTGAACGCCTCCAGCCGCCCGCGGTCCACGGCGTCATCGTAGCGACGGTAAGCTCCAGATCGGAGTGGCGGCACTCGACTACGACGCCGTGATCATCGGCAGCGGCCCGGCCGGGCTCACCGCGGGGCTGCACCTGAGCCGCGCCGGCCGCCGGGTGCTGCTGCTGGAGCGCGGCACCTACGGCGGCAGCCTGGGGGACGTGGACCTGGTCGAGGACTACCCCGGCTTCCCGGCGGGGGTGACCGGCGCCCAGCTCGGCGCCGCGATGGCCGAGCAGGCGGTCGCCGCGGGGCTGGAGCTCCAGCAGGCGGAGGTGACTGGGCTCGAGCTGTTCTCGCGGGGGCGGTGGGTCGTCCGCGACGATGGCCGGAGCCACGCCGCCGGCGTGGTGATCGTGGCGGCGGGCCTCCGCTTCCGGAAGCTGGGCGTGCCGGGCGAGGACCGGCTGCGCGGCCGGGGGGTGATCGACTGCACGCCGTGCGACGCGGGGCTGTTCCGCGGGCGCTCGGTCGCCGTCGTCGGCTCCGGCGACCACGCCCTGGCCGACGCGCTGTACCTGGCGACGCTGGTCGCCGGCGTGACGGTGCTGGCGCCGGGCGCCGCGCTGACCGCCGGCGGCCTACTCCGAGATCGGGCAGAGGCCGACCCGCGGATCGCGATCCGCCTCGCGGTGAGTGTGGACGAGATCCTGGGTGACGAACGGGTCGAGGGCCTGTCCCTGACGGATGTGGTGAACGGCGCTCGGGAGACCCTGGCTGTCGAGGGCGTGGCACTCCGGGTGGGGAGTGAGCCGAACACGGACGGCGTAGGCGACGAGCTGGACCTGGACGCGGACGGACACATCGTCGTCGATGGCAGGCTGGAGACGAGCGCGCCGTTCGTGCTCGCGGCCGGTGACGTCCGGTCCGGGTCGCGACCGCGGATCGCGGCGGCCGTAGGTGACGGCGCCGCGGCCGCGATGCGCGCCGAGGAGCTGCTGAGCGCTCAACCCAGCTAGGGGGAGCCGCGAACCGGGCTTCTGAACCGGGCGTTCTCGGGGTGCCGCATCGCGTGGTGCACTTCGCAGTAGAGCTTGAGGTTGGGCAGGATCGAGCGACCATCATCCGCTACATGGCGCTCGTGGTGAGGAGTGCACAGCTCGGCCGGCATCGTGCAGCCCGGCTCCTGGCAGTGCTGGTCGCGCAGGTTCAGCGCCCGCCGCACCGCCGCCGGCACCACCCGCGAGCGGCG
>DASQZW010000223.1:0-18293 GCA_035638495.1 Terriglobales bacterium | reverse complement strand
GACAACCCCGACGTCCGGCTGGCGCTGGCCAAGTCGATCGACCGGACCAAGCTCACGCAGGACGTGCTGAAGGGCACGGACACGGCGATCCAGACGTTCATCCCCAAGGGCATGAACGGCTACAACCCGTCGCTCGGTGATTCCCAGAAGTTCGATCCCGCGGGCGCGAAGGCCCTCCTGCAGAAGGCCGGCGTCACGCCGGCGCAGCTGTCCAAGTTCAAGCTGCTGACCCGCGACACGACCGGCAACAAGACGGTCAACCAGTTCATCTCGCAGCAGTGGCAGGACAACCTCGGGGCCAACATCGCGGTCGACGTGATCGACAGCAAGACCGTCACCAGCCGCATCCGGAAGGGCCAGTTCGACATCTACGGCCCGGACGGCTGGGGGGCGGACTACCCCGACCAGCAGGACTGGTTCGACATCTTCTTCGCGAACGCCTGCCACAGCCTCAACTGGGGCTGCGTCACCATGGCCGGCTATGACTCGACGGTCCAGAAGGCCGACGCGGGCAAGTCGGATTCCGTCCGCAACCCCCTCTACCAGCAGGCGCAGAAGCAGCTGGTCGACAACGCAACCGTCGGGTTCCTGTACCAGCAGGCCGAGTACGACCTGATCCGCCCGTACGTCCAGGGGCTGACGATCACCGGGATCGACGACCAGTACATCCCGGGTGACATGTACTACCACGACGTCTACATCGCGAAGCACTAGCCACACATGGCGAACACGGCAATCGGAGGGCGCCCCAGGGGGGGCGTCCTCCCCGTCCGCCGCCTGCTGGCGCCTTCGAGTCGCGGCGCCGCGCTAGCGCTCTTCGTGGCGCGCCGCGTGCTCTGGATGGTGCCGGTCGTCTTCTTCGTGATCCTGATCACGTTCTCGCTCATGCACCTGGCGCCCGGCAGCCCGTGGGACCGGGGCGGTGGCCGCCAGCTCTCGGCCACCATCGTCCAGAACCTGAACGTCAGATATGGCCTGGACAAGCCGATCTGGCAGCAGTTCCTGATCTATCTCTGGAACGTCGGCCACTTCGACTTCGGGCTGTCGTACCAGTACCAGGGCCGAACCGTGAGCAGCCTGCTGCTCAGCGGCTGGCCCTACACGGCGACCCTCGGCGTCCTGGCGTTCTGCGTGATCGTGCCCGTCGGGATCGGTCTCGGCGTCGTCGCCGCCATGCGCCAGAACAGCCGGGCCGACTACCTGGCGATGGGCTTCAGCACCTTCGGCGCCTCGGTGCCGAACTTCGTGTTCGGCATGATGCTGATCATCGTCTTCGGTGTCACGCTCTACAACATCACCGGACAGGCGTACTCGCTGCCCGTCTCGGGGTTCGGCCTGGACGACCACCTGATCATGCCGGTGATAACGCTCGCCCTGCTGCCGACCGCGTTCATCGCGCGGCTGACCCGGGCCAGCACGCTCGACATCCTGCGCCAGGACTACGTGCGCACGGCGTGGGCGAAGGGACTGACAGAGCGCCTCGTGGTGCTCAAGCACATCCTCAAGAACTCGCTGATCCCGGTGGTGACCGCGCTCGGCCCGACGTTCGCCTTCCTCGTGACGGGCTCGGTCATCGTCGAGACCGTGTTCGTGATCCCTGGCATCGGCCGCTCCTTCGTGCAGGCCGTGAGCTCCCGCGACTACCCGATGATCCTCGCGACCACGGTGCTGTTCTCGATCATCGTGGCGGTCGCCAACCTGGTGGTCGACGTCCTGTATGTCTTCATCGACCCGCGCGTGAGGTTGTCCTGAGATGGCGATCCCCATTCCGTCGGCACCCGTCGAGCTCGTGCAGGACTGGGAAGTCCCGGAGCAGGTCGGCCTGTGGACCGACGTCTGGAGGCGCTTCCGGCGCAACCGCCTCGCCGTGGCGGGCGGGGCGATCGTGGTCGTCCTCGTCCTCGACGCGCTGCTTGCGGGCCTGCTCGTCCAGCTCGGCCTCGTCCAGGATCCGATCCGGCAGCACGTCGAGCTGTCGCTCTCCGGACCCAGCGCGCAGCACTTCCTGGGCACCGACTTCCTGGGCCGCGACACGCTCAGCCGGCTCATGTTCGGGGCCCGGATCTCACTCACGATCGGCATCCTGGTCCAGGGCATCTACGTCGTGATCGGCGGCACGATCGGCCTGGTCGCCGGCTACGCAGGGGGGCGCGTCGACAACCTCCTCATGCGGTTCACCGACATCTGGTATGCGTTCCCTGACCTGCTGTTCGTGCTCGTGCTGGTGTCGGTGTTCGGTCCCAGCCTGCTCTCGATCTTCGTGGCCATCGGCCTGGTGAACTGGGTCGGCCTGGCGCGACTGGTGCGCGGTCAGGTGCTCTCCATCAAGGAGAAGGAGTTCGTGGAGTCGGCGCGTGCCGTCGGCTCGTCGGACTTGAAGATCGTCCTCCGGCACCTGCTGCCCAATGCACTGGGGCCGGTGATCGTGACGCTGACGTTCGGCATCCCGGCGGCGATCTTCCTGGAGGCCGCGCTGAGCTACCTCGGCGTCGGCATCCAGCCTCCGACCCCCAGCTGGGGCGTGATGATCCTGGACGGCTACGAGGCCATCTACGCCTCGCCCTGGCAGGTCCTGTTCCCGGGCATCGCGATCGCGATCACGATGCTGTCCTTCTCGTTCGTGGGCGACGGGCTGCGCGACGCGCTCGACCCGCGCATGCGGCGCTAGCGGTGCCTCGGCTGCTGCGTGTCGAGGACCTGAAGACGCAGTTCTTCACGTCCCGGGGCGTAGTGCAGGCGGTGGACGGCGTCAGCCTGCACGTCGACGAGGGCGAGACCGTCGGCATCGTCGGCGAGTCGGGCTGCGGCAAGACGATGACCGCCCTCTCGATCCTGCGCCTGGTGCCCGACCCTGGCCGCATCGTCAGCGGTCACATCTGGTTCCGCGACCGTGATGTCACGAAGATGGACCCGGAGCAGATCCGGGAGTTCCGGGGCAACGACGTTGCGATGATCTTCCAGGACCCGATGACGTCGCTGAACCCGGTGACGCGGGTCGGGACGCAGATCGAAGAGGCGATGACGGCCCACGAGCGCTTCTCGGCGCGGGACGCCATCGGCCGCGTGGTGCCGCTGCTGCACCGGGTCCGCATCCCGGCGGCCGAGCGGCGGAAGGAGGACTACCCGCACCAGTTCTCGGGCGGCATGCGTCAGCGGGCCATGATCGCGATGGGTCTGGCCAACGAGCCCAGCCTGCTGATCGCGGACGAGCCCACCACGGCCCTGGACGTGACCGTCCAGGCGCAGATCGTCACGCTGCTCAAGCAGCTCAACCGCGAGCTGGGCACCGCGATCGTGCTCATCACTCACAACATGGCGCTGGTCGCCAGCATCTGCACCCGCGTGATCGTGATGTACGCCGGTCGGGTCGTCGAGGAAGGCCCGGTCGGGCAGATATTCAAGAGCCCGCAGCATCCGTACACGTGGTCGCTGCTCCGCTCCGTGCCCCGTGTCGACGCGGTCCGCAGCGCTCGGCTGGTCAGCATCACGGGTCTGCCGCCGGACCTGGTCCGCCTGCCGCCGGGCTGCAAGTTCCACCCCCGCTGCGCGTTCCGCGAGGACCGCTGCTCTGAGGAGGAGCCCCCGCTCGCGGAGGTCGGGAAGGACCAGGTGGCGCGCTGCTGGGTGCTGATGCGGAACGTGCCCCAGGAGGCGGCGAAGGAGCTGGAGGCGGTCACCATCTCCCGCGAGGCCGCAGAGGAGCTGAAGGCCAGCTCGGACCTCGAGGAGGCGGCCGATGGCAGTTGAGGCGTCGGCGGGGACGAGCGCGCAGCCGGCCATCGATCCGGTCATCCTGCGCGTCGAGGACGTGTACAAGTACTTCCCGGTCGGCGGGGCGGGCGGCGAGGTGGTCCGGGCCGTCGACGGCGTCAGCTTCGAGGTGCGCAGGGGGGAGACGCTCGGGCTCGTCGGCGAGTCCGGCTGCGGCAAGTCGACGCTGGCCCGCGTCATCACCCAGCTCCAGCCCGCGACGGCGGGCCGGGTGGTGTTCAACGGCCAGGAACTGACGCGGCTCTCCGGGTCCCGCATGCGCCGCATCCGCCGCCAGGTGCAGATCATCTTCCAGGACCCGTTCGCGTCCCTGGACCCGCGCATGACGGTCGGCGAGATCATCGCGGAGCCGATCGACAACTTCGGCGTCGCCCGGGGCCGGGCCCGGCAGGAGCGCATCCAGGAACTGCTCCGGCTCGTCGGCCTCAACCCGAACTTCACCAACCGCTACCCGCACGAGTTCTCGGGCGGCCAGCGGCAGCGCATCGGCATCGCCCGGGCGCTGGCGCCCAATCCGACGTTCATCGTGTGCGACGAGCCGGTCTCGGCGCTGGACGTGTCGATCCAGGCGCAGATCATCAACCTGCTGCAGGACCTGCAGCGGGAGTTCAACCTGACGTACCTGTTCATCGCCCACGACCTCGCGGTGGTCCGCCACCTGTCTGACCGCGTAGCGGTGATGTACCTGGGCAAGGTCGTGGAGGTCGCCGACCGCACGGACATCTACGAGGCGCCGCAGCACCCGTACACGCGGGCGCTGCTGTCGTCGATCCCCGTGCCGGACCCCGTGGTCGAGGCACACCGTGACCCGATCCTGCTCCAGGGTGAGATCCCGTCGCCGGTGAACCCGCCGGCGGGATGCCGGTTCCACACCCGCTGTCCGATCGCACGGGTGCCGGGCGTCTGCTCGGAGATCGAGCCCGACCTGGAGCCACACGGCCGGCCGATGCAGCAGGCCGCCTGCCACTTCGCGGGCCAGGAGATCGGCTGACGCCCGACTTCGTCCTGTCCGCCGACGCGATGCGGCGCCGCCGTGGCGTGAAGTGGCACCGCTACGGCGGCGACGTCCTGCCCGCCTGGATCGCCGACATGGACTTCGCCGTCGCGGAGCCGGTCCGGCGGGCCCTGGCTCGGCTGGTCGAGGAGGGTGACTACGGGTACCCCGCCCGCGAGGGAGAGGACGGCCTGGAGGCGGCGTTCGCGCGTCGAATGCGGACGCGCTTCGGCTGGGAGGTCGACCCGGAGCAGGTGGTGCCCGTCGCCGACCTGGTCCAGGCGATCGTCGCGTCGGTCGTGGCCTTCAGCGAGCCCGGCGACGGAGTGGTGGTGCAGACGCCGATCTACCCGCCATTCCTGAACGCGATCTCCACGACCGGTCGCCGCCGCGTGTTCGACCCCCTTGTCGACGACGGCCGCCGGCTCGTCATGGACCCCGGGAGCCTGGAGGCCGTGGTGGACGCCGGGACGCGGCTGCTGCTCCTGTGCAACCCGCACAACCCGAGCGGCCGCGTGTTCGAGCGGGCGGAGCTGGAGGCGGCCGGCCGGGCGGCGGTCGAGCACGACCTCGTGATCGTGTCGGACGAGGTCCACTGCGACCTCGTGTACCCGGGGAGCACCCACATCGTGCTGGCCACGATGGGCCCGGAGGTCGCGCGGCGCACCGTCACGATCAGCTCGGCCACGAAGAGCTTCAACATCCCGGGGCTGCGCTGCGGGGTCATGCACTTCGGGTCGGAGGAGCTGCTGGCCCGGTTCCGCCGGGCGATTCCCTGGCGCCTGCTGGGCACCGTCGGGGTCACGGGCGTGGACGCGACGGTCGCCGCCTGGCGCGAGGGGCAGCCGTGGCTGGACGCGGTCATGGAGGTCCTGTGCGGCAATCGGGACCAGGTGGCCGCGTGGGCGGCCGGTCTGATGCCGGCGATCGGCCACCGGCCGCCCGAGGCGACGTTCCTGGCCTGGCTCGACTGCGCCGGGGTGACGCCGGGCGGCGTCCGGCCGCAGGAGTTCTTCCTGGAGCGGGCGCGCGTGGGCCTGCACTCGGGCGTGGAGTTCGGGCCGGGCGGCGAGACGTGCGTGCGGCTCAACTTCGCCACGTCGCCAGCCATCCTGGCGGAGATGCTCGGGCGGATGACCGTCGCGATCGAGCGCAGGGGCCAGCTACCCTCCTCACGATGACCAGCGACAACCGCGACACGGCCGTGGCCTGGCGGTTCCACGACGCCACCAAGTACTGCGCCGGCCGGGACGAGAGCGGCGCCGAGTGGTTCGGAATGGGCACGCCCCCGCACGTCGAGCCGTCGATCTGGCAGCAGGACTGGTCGCTGGAACCCTACCCGTTCAAGGTCTACGAGACCCTGCCCCCGCTGGAGATCCCGCACGAGCTCGCCCCCTCGCCGCGCCCCGCCCTCCAGGCGATCGCCCGCACCGGAGCCGAGGCCGACGCCACCGCGCTTCCCGATCGCGCCGCACTGGCGCGGATCGGCCTCCTCTCCAACGGGCTCATGGGCCGGCACGCCAGAACGGCCAGGGGCGGGACCGTCGAGTTCCGGACGGCGGGCGGCACGGGCGCGCGCTACCACCTCGAGGTCTACTTCGTCTGCGCCGACCTCCCCGACCTGCCGGCCGGCGTCTACCAGTACGCGGCCCACGACCACAGCCTCCGGCAGCTCCGGGCCGGCGATTTCCGGGGCGTCCTGGTCGACGCCACAGGCGGCGAGCCGGCGGTGACCCGCGCGCCCGTGGTCCTGGCGCTGACCAGCACGTTCTGGCGCAACGCCTGGCGCTACAAGGCCCGCGCTTACCGGCACGCGTTCTGGGACGCCGGCACCGCCCTCACGAACGTCCTGGCCGTCGCGGCTGCCGGCGACCTCGGCGCCCGTGTGGTGATGGGCTACGCGGACGCGCCGGTGAACGCGTTGCTCGGCGTCGACGGCCGCGACGAGGCCGTCATCGCGCTCTGCGCCATCGGGCGAGCGACCGAGGCGGCGCCGCCGGCCCTGGAGGTGCCGCCGCTGGCGCTGCCGACGCGGTCGATCTCGCCGCGCCAGGTGGAGTTCCCGCAGATACAGATCCTGCACACGGCCTCCGGGCTCGCGTCCGGCGCGGAGGCGGTCGCCTGGCGGGCCGAACCGCTGCGGCGCCCGCCGCCGGAGCCGGCCGGAGCGGTCGTCGCGCTCCGCCCGCTGCCCGAGCCGGCGTGGTCCGGGGTCCCGATCGAGGACGTGATCTTCGGGCGCCGCTCGACACGCCATTACGCGGCCGACGTCCCGATCCCCTTCGACGCGTTCTCCACGCTGCTGGAGCTCTCGTCCCGGGGCTTCGACGCCGACTGCCTGGCGGCCGACTCGCCGCCGCTGCACGACCGCTACCTGATCGTCAACAACGTCGAGGGGCTGGCGCCGGGGGTCTACGTCCACCATCGCGGGCTCGCCGCGATCGAGCTGCTCCGGGAGGGGGACTTCCGGGCCCAGGCTCAGCGCCTGGCCTGCCTCCAGGGGTACGCCGCCGACGCGCACGTGAACTGCTACTCGCTCGCCTCGCTGAGGCCGGTCTTCGAGCGCTACGGCAACCGGGGGTACCGGCTGGCCCAGCTGGAGGCGTCGCTGTACTCGGGGAAGCTGCACCTCGCGACGCGCCCGTTCCGCCTGGGCGCGGTCGGCTCCACGTCGCTGGACGACGAGGTCACGGAGTTCTTCTCGCCCCACGCCGCCGGCAAGAGCTACCTCTTCGTCGTGGTGTTCGGCAGGCGCCGGCCGGCATCCGCTCCCTGACCTCGCGCGGGCTTCCCGAGCCTGCGGCCGCGACCCCGGTCCCTGTACAGTTCTTCTCCGTGACCCTCCGGTTGCCGCGGCAACGCCGAGGGGGGACGGCACGTCCAGGGCCACGCCTGGCCGACGTGGCCGGTCCGGGTCCCCTGGTACGCAGATACTCGCCATGAGCGGTCCAGCCCGCCGCAATCTCCTCTTCCTCTCCGCCGGTCTCGCCGCGGCTGGCCTGCTCGGCGCCTTCGGCTGGCAGGGCTTCTCCACCACCCCCGCCAACTCGTGGACCTATTCCCACCTGATCGACCAGGTCCAGCGAGGCGAGGTCAAGCAGGTCCAGATCGAGGGGACGACCGGCCACGTCCTGGCGGGAGACGGCAGCCAGCACGAGGTCCAGCTCCCCGCCCAGACCAGCCAGCTCGCCGCGACTTTGACCGCGGACAACGTGGACGTCGAGTACGTGAACGCGGACGTCCCCAACCTCCTGCAGCGGCTCCTGCCCATCCTGATCGTCGTGCCGCTCCTCGGCGTCCTGGTCTTCGTCGTGCTCCAGCAGTCGCGAGCTCAGAGCGGCCAGCAGCCGACGTTCACCCGCAGCCGCGCCCGACCCGTGCTGGGCGGCGCGTCAGGGGTCACCTTCGTCGACGTGGCCGGCGCGGACGAGGCGAAGCAGGAGCTGACAGAGATCGTGGAATTCCTGAAGGAACCCCTCCGATTCGCCGAGCTGGGCGCCCGGATCCCGAAGGGCGTGCTGATGGTCGGCCCGCCCGGCACCGGCAAGACGCTGCTCGCCAAGGCGGTGGCCGGCGAGGCCGGGGTGCCCTTCTTCGGCATGTCGGGCTCGGAGTTCGTGGAGATGTTCGTCGGCGTCGGCGCGTCGCGCGTCCGCGACCTCTTCGAGCAGGCCAAGCGACACAGTCCCTGCATCGTGTTCGTGGACGAGATCGACGCCGTCGGCCGGCAGCGCCGCGTTGGCTTCGGCGGGGCGCACGACGAGCGCGAGCAGACGCTGAACCAGCTCCTGGTCGAGATGGACGGCTTCGACACGAACACCCACGTGATCGTGATCGCGGCCACCAACCGGGCGGACGTGCTGGACCCGGCTCTCCTGCGCCCGGGCCGGTTCGACCGTCACGTGACGCTGGACCGTCCCGACGTCCGCGGCCGGCGCGAGGTCCTGGACGTGCACGCGCGTAACAAGCCGCTCGACACGACGGTCGACCTGGACGTGCTGGCCCGGCAGACGCCGGGGTTCACTGGCGCCGACCTCGCCAACATGGTCAACGAGGGCGCCATCCTGGCCGCGCGGGCGGACCGCAAGGTCATCGGGATGGACGAGCTCGAGGAGGCGATCGTCCGGGTCGTGGCAGGCCCCGAGAAGAAGAGCCGGCGGATCTCCGACCGGGAGCGGGCGATCGTCGCCTACCACGAGGTCGGCCACGCCCTGGTGATGAAGGCGCTGCCGCTGTGCGACCCGGTGCACAAGGTCTCGATCATCGGCCGCGGCGCCGCGCTGGGCCTGACCCTGAGCCTGCCCGAGGAGGACCGCTACCTGCTCGGCCGAGAGGAGCTCGAGCAGCGGATCGCCGGCATCATGGGCGGGCGCGCGGCGGAGGAGATCGTCTTCGGGGACGTGACCAGCGGAGCGGAGGACGACATCCGGCGTGCGACGGACATGGCCAGGCGGATGGTCACGCGCTGGGGAATGAGCGAACGGGTGGGGACGGTGATGTTCGCCGGTGGAGAGGACGCGGCGGCCGGAGCCCGGCCGGCGTGCTCGGACGGGCTCGCGGCGCGGATCGACGAGGAGATCGGCGCGATCGTGCGCGGCGCCCACGAAGCGGCTCGGCGGGTGCTGGAGTCGAGCCGCACCCGGATGGACGCCGTGGTGGCCCGCCTGGTCGAGGTGGAGACGCTCCGGGCCGCGGACCTGGACGCGCTGCTCGCCGAGGCGGACGCGGCGAGCTCGGAGCGCCCCGTGGCCGGCTGACGGGCGTCCGCCCGTCGGTCAGCTGAGCGTGACGGCCCCCGTCTGGTAGTCGATCGTCACCGTCCGGAACCGGCTGAGCATGTCCGACCCGAGCAGCCCGGAGAGTTCCGGGCTGCCCCCCGAGGGCAGGCGCAGGCTCAGGATCGTCGCGTCCGGCAGCGCGACTGTGTCCACCCGCCACGAGGTGACCCGCACGCGGGCTGCCTCGCTGGTCCCGGACACCCCGGTGATGGTCTGCTCGGTGCCGCTGGTCGGAAGCCGCAGCCGCGAGGCGACGCGGCTGTCGACGATCGAGCGGGCCGCGCCGGTGTCCAGGGCGAAGTCGTACGGCCCCTGACTGGAGATGTAGACCGGCACGACGAGCAGCCGCGCGCCGCCCGCGCCGTCGACGACGCGCGCGTGCACGGTCCCGGGAGCCGGGCTGCGGTCGAGCGACAGGCTCGTGCAGCCGGTGCTGACGGCCAGCGCGGCGAGCGCGAGCACCGTCAGGATCCGGCTGCGTGTCATGGCGAGTGAACATGCTAGCAACGGCGCCTGAGCGTGCCGCGATCCTACACTTTCCTGATAGTCAAGCACTGTACTGATGACCGGGCGGTGCTGGGTCAATTCCAGACTATCGCTCGGGGGCGTATCCGAGTAACGTAGCTCTGTACTGGGAGAGGGTGCGGCGCTTCCCGCATAGCGACACTGCAACCCTCGAATTCACATAGGTTTCCCCCCCACCAGGGGAGGCCACCTCCGCGGTGGCCTCCCCGAAACTTTCGCCTGCGAGCCCGGCTGCCTCCCGAATCTGATAGCATCGATATCAGTAAATACAAAATCAGGGAGGTGTTGAAGGCCGTGATCCATGCCCTGCTGGTGCTCGCCGTTGTCCTGTTCGTGCTGTGGCTGCTGTTCCACGCGACGGGCGTGATCGTGAACCTGCTCTGGATCGCGATCATCGTCGCCGCGGTGCTCTGGCTGTTCGGCTTCATCCGGAACCGCCGCGCGTATTGAGCGCAGGCCGCGGGGCTCGGCAGAGCCTCGCGGCCTCTCCCGTGAGCCGCGGCGGCGCGCTCTCGCTGGACAGGCGGGGCGCGCTCGCCGATGCTGTGCGTGATGGCGGTCGGCATCGAACTGGAGCAGGTCAGGCGGCGGACCGGCGGACGGGTCCACCTCACGCCGCACGTGCCCGACTCGGGGCCGGTGGTGACCCTGTGCGGGCAGACGTTCGCCGAGGGCACGTACGAGGCCACGGACGCCGTGGCCGACTGCCGCAACTGCCTCCGCCGTCGCGACGACCCCGCGCGGGTGTCCAGCGCCTTCTTCCAGAGCGACGTTGGCGCAGAGCTCCTGCAGCGCTCACTGGAGCAGGCGCGCGCGCGGTCGCGCGAGGAGCGCGGCGCCCCGCCGGCAGCCGCCGAGCCGGCTCCTGTCGAGCCCCGGCGGCCCGCGCCGAGACCC
This sequence comes from Terriglobales bacterium, assembly GCA_035638495.1. Lineage (GTDB taxonomy): Bacteria > Chloroflexota > Dormibacteria > Dormibacterales > Dormibacteraceae > CF-161. Next base: position 7,328 of record DASQZW010000223.1, on the reverse strand, counting down.
GCTCCCGCTCGGGCGCCGGCGCCCCAGCCGGAGGTGCGGGAGCTGCGGTCGCGGACGCCGCTGCGGCCGACGTTCCCTGACGTCTACCTCAGTCCCGAGGGCGTGATCGTGCACGTCGCGGACGGCGGGGTGGAGCACGTCACCTTCAACGGCGCCGTCGACGTGCGCAGCCGCGACGGCGTCCTGACGATCCGTGTGGGCGACGTGGTGCTCGAGTTCGACGTCGGGGACGCCGGCGGCTGACGAAAGATCGCACATCGCTCGCGCGTGGCCTCACAATGCGTGCATCGACATCACAGGAGCCAGGCATGGAGTCGGGTGAAGTCGGCGGGATCGCCAACCGGCTGGTGGATCCCGAACACCGGCTCCCGGGCGAGGTGGACTCCGAGGAGTCCCCGCTGCTGGAGGACGCCCAGCACTGGCTGGAGGTCTATCGCGAGCTGCTGACGTTCAAGCGCACGCTCCTGCGCACGGCCGAGGTCCACAAGGAGGGGGCGCCGGACGCGGTGGTCACGGAGGTCAGCAGCGACCAGAGCCTGCTGCTCGCCGAGCTCGACCGGCTGGAGCAGCGCCACCGCTTCTGGGAGCGCCGGGCACAGGAGCTGCAGTCCCGCTGACCCGTCGCCGCAGGCGCGGATTCGGCTGATCGGTCCAGATGTGCGGCTCCGCACCCAGCTAGGTGCGGGCTCGGGCGCGCATCAGGATCGGGAACGGGTCCGGCATCTCGCCGACCGGGACCTCGATCAGCGCGGGCCCCTCGCCGTCGAGCGACTGACGGACGGCGTGCTCGAGCGCCTCCGGTCCCTCGACTCGGGCGCCGCGAGCCCCGAACGACTCGGCCAGCCGAACGAAGTCCGGGTTGCGAAGGTCGCTGGCGATCAGCCGCCCGAACCGCTGTCGCTGCATCCGGCGGACGTTGCCGTACGCGTTGTCGTTGAACACCACGACGGTCACCGGGATGCCGTGCTGGACCGCCGTCGCGAGTTCCTGGATGTTGAACAGCAGCCCGCCGTCGCCGACCGTCACGACCACGCGGCGGTCCGGCCGGCCGACCTGGGCCCCCAGGCCCGTCGGGAGCTCGAACCCGAGCGTGCCCTGGTAGCCGGAGCCGATGAACGTCCGCGGCTCGTAGACGGGGTAGCCGACGCGGGACCAGTAGCCGACCTGGGTCATGCCGTGGACCAGGATCGCGTCGTCCGGCAGCGCCCGCCGGATCGCCATGCCGAGGGAGTGCTGCGGCTCGATGCTGTCCACCTCCGCCCGAACGCGCTCGCGCAGCTCGTCCAGGCCCCGCCAGGCGGTCGGGGGCCGCGGCGGCAGCAGGTCGGCCAGCAGCTCCAGCGCAGCCTGGGCGTCCGCCTCGACTGCCACGTGCGGCACCACGTCGCGCGTCAGCTCCTCGGGGTCGGCGTCGATCCGGAGCAGCCGCTGCTCAGGGCGGAGCCGCCAGCGCCAGCCGCCCGGGCTGGCGAATCGCGTTCCGACCGCGAGGATCACGTCGGCACCGTTCACGAGGTCCCCCGCCAGCGGGCCCTCGAAGGCGAGGCGGTGGCGGGCCGACAGTGCGCCCTTGCCGTTCGGGCTGAGCAGGACGGGCGCCTCCAGCCGCTCTGCCAGCTCGGCGAGATCGGCGGTCGCGTCCGACTGGAGCACGCCTCCACCGGCCATCACGAGCGGTCGCTCGGCGCCGTGCAGCAGGCCCGCGATCTGCTCCAGGCGACTCCCGTCGATCGGCGGCCGGCCATCGAGTTCGGGCGCCGTCATCGCCGTCCCGGCGGTCGCGTCCAGCACGTCCGGCGGGACCTCGACCGCCGCCGGACGGGGCCGCCCGGTCCGCATCTGGCGGACGGCCTCCGCCACCACCACGGGAACGTCCTCGGGCCGGCTCGCCCGACCCGACCACTTCACGACCGAGCGCAGCATCTCGAGCTGGTGCGGGATCTCGTGGAGCACGCCCCGACCCGCGTCGATGTGCTGCGAGTTGACCTGGCCCGCCACACAGAGGACCTGGGAGCTGCAGGCGTAGGCGGTCGCCAGGCCGGACATCGCGTTGAGGACACCGGGGCCGGGCACGACCAGGCAGCAGCCCAGCTCGCCGGAGGCACGGGCGTAGCCGTCGGCCATATAGGAGGTCGCCTGCTCGTGGCGCGTGTGGTAGACGCGAACCCGGTCGGCGCGGCGCGCGAGCGCGTCGAAGGCCGGGTCGAGCTGGACGCCGGGCAGGCCGAAGACCGTCCGGATCCCGCTCGCCAGCAGCGACTCCACGAGGAGGTCGGCTCCGCTCTGCTCGTTCTCCTTCTCTGTCACCGGACCATTGTGTGGGGTAGCTTGTGTGGCCGTGGCTCCCGGTCCGCTGGACGGCATTCGCGTGCTCGACGTGGCGACGCTGTTCGCCGGCCCCACCGCCGCGACCCTGCTGGGGGACTTCGGCGCGGACGTCGTCAAGATCGAGCACCCGGCCGGCGACCCGCTGCGCACGCACGGCCACGTCAAGGACGGCCACGGCCTGTGGTGGAAGCTGCTGGGCCGGAACAAGTGGACCGTCACGATGGACCTGTCGACCGGCGACGGCCAGGACCTGCTGCGGGGTCTCGCCCGGCAGGCCGACGTCGTCATCGAGAACTTCCGGCCCGGCGTCCTCGAGGGCTGGGACCTCGGCTACGAGACGCTCTGCGACGGCAACCCCGGGCTGGTCATGCTCCGGACGACGGGCTTCGGGCAGTTCGGGCCGTACGCCGGCCGGCGCGGGTTCGGCACGCTGGCCGAGTCCATGAGCGGGTTCGCGGCGCTGACCGGGGAGCCGGGCGGGCCGCCGACACTCCCCCCGTTCGGGCTCGCGGACGGGATCGCCGGCATCACCGGCGCCTACGCGGTGATGCTCGCCCTGTACCAGCGCGACGCCAGGGGCGGCAGGGGGCAGGTGATCGACCTCGCGATCATCGAGCCGATCATGACCATGGTCGGCGCGCAGCCGACGGTGTACGACCAGCTGGGTCTGCTGCTGCCACGCACCGGCAACCGGAGCACGAACAACGCGCCCCGCAACACCTACCTGACGAGGGATGGGCGCTGGGTCGCGATCTCGACGAGCACCACGCCGATCGCGGAGCGGGTCATGCGGCTGGTCGGCCGCCCGGACGTGGTGGGGGAGCCCTGGTTCGACTCCGGGATCGAGCGGGCCCGGCACGGCGACGACCTGGACGGGGCGGTAGCGGGCTGGATCGCCGGCCGGGACTTCGAGGAGGTGATGCGGCGGTTCGAGGAGGCCGGGGCCGCGATCGCGCCGGTCTACGACGCCAGCCACGTGCTGGAGGACCCGCAGTTCCGGGCGCTGGGGTCGATCGTGACCCTGGACGACGAGGACCTGGGGCCGCTCCGGATCCAGAACGTCATGTTCCGGATGCTGGACACGCCGGGCGCCGTCCGGTTCGCCGGCAGGCGGCTGGGCCAGGACACGCGCCGGGTGCTGGCGGAGCGGCTGGGCCTGTCGGAGGAGCGCCTCGACGAGCTCGCCTCGCGGGGGGTGATCTGAGCACGGCGACGCCGGCGATCGTCTGTCCGCAACGAATCCGGCGGCAGCCGTGTTCCATCTGACGCCATGAACGAGCCCACCACCACGACCGCGGCGCTGGTCGCCGTGCCGACCGTGCACGGCACGTTCCAGGCGGCCCTCACCGAGCGGGGGATCGGCTGCCTGGTGTTCCCGGACCAGCTCGGCGCGGCCGAGCGCTGGCTCGGACGCCGCCTGCCCGGCGTCGTCTTCCGCACCAGCGACCCGCGCGCGGACCACCTGGCCGGCGAGCTCGACGCGTACTTCCGGGGCGACCTCACGGTGTTCACCGTGCCCGTCGACCTGGCGGGCACGTCGTTCCAGCTCAGCGTCTGGCACCAGCTGCGGGCCATCCCGTACGGCGAGGTGCGCTCCTACGCCGACGTGGCGCGGGCCATCGACCGGCCGCAGGCCGTGCGCGCCGTCGGCGCGGCGAACGCCGCCAACCCGGTGCCGATCGTCGTGCCCTGCCACCGCGTGATCGGCAGCTCCGGCGCCCTGACCGGCTTCGGCGGCGGGCTGGACTGGAAGCGGCGCCTCCTGGCGACGGAGAACGCCGCCCGCTGGGGAGAGCTGCCGCTGCTCGCGTAGCGAAACCCAACACCTGGCCGCCCGGTCCGTCTCACTGTCAGGAGGTTTGGACCGATGATGGAGTACGAGACGGCGAAGGCGCGGCAGGAGGAGATCAGGCGGATGGTGGAGCGGAACCGGCTGGCGATCGACGCGCTCCGGTCGCGAGAGCCCCGGCGTCCGCTGCGGCAGGCTGTCGGCACCGGGTTGGCGCGGCTGGGGCTGCGGCTGGCCGGGCAGACGGCGATCCGGTCCGCGCTCGGGGAGGCGAGATGAGCGACGAGCCCGGGGTGGTCGAGAACGTCGCGCTGCTCGACCTCAGCACGATGAAGTCGGCCGACGAGCTCGGCCGGATCAAGAGCATTCGGAACGTTGCCAATGTCGTCGTGCCCGAGTCGCTGGCCGGGGTGCTGGCGGGCATCCCCATGCAGAACGTGGCCAACGTGGTGCCGGTGCCCGACGGCGCCAGGGTCAACGCCCACGTCGGCGCGCTGACGATGGACGGCGCCGCGCTGGCCGCGACGAGCGACACGCCCACGGTGCTGCTGCTCACCGGCGCGCTCGTGATCACGAGCCCGGTCGAGCGGGTGGGCATTCACAGCATCCTGACGGTCGGCGCCGTGGTCGCCCCCGAGGGCAGCGAGGCCGCGCTCACCCCGGCGCTCCGGCGGACGGTCGGCCGCGTCGCCTATTACCCCTGGGTCGACGGCCAGTCGGTCAGGGTCTTCCAGGGCGACACCAGGGTGAAGGGCGACGTCCTGGCCAATCCGGGCGGCGCCCCTGACGACATCGCCATCGTGGCCGGGACGCTGCTCGTGACGACCCCGGTGCCCAGGGTCGGCTTTCGGCGCATCGTGGTCGTGGGCTCGCTGGTCGCGCCCGAGGAGAGCGAACTCCTGCTGAGCCCGGCGCTGCTGCTGGTCGGAGACGCCGTCTGGTACACGGCTCCGCCGCGCCTCTTCAGCGGGGCCGATCGCTTCACGGCGGGTTTCTTCGAGCTGCTCGACGAGCCGGTGACCCTGGTGCTGAACGGCGCCTTCAAGTTCGAGCCGGACGTGCCGGCGCAGCTCGTCAAGGAGCGGGTCGCCGCGATCGCGCTCAACGGAGCGATCAAGGCGTCGCGGGACCTGGTGCCTCTGCTGCAGCTGCTGACCGTGCAGAAGCAGGGCGTCATCGGCTACCTGGACGCGGACGAGGGCGAGTGAGCGGTGACGCGGAGGACGACTTCAACCGGCTGTACGGCGAGCAGCAGCGTGTCGTTCACGCGTTCCTGCTCGGCCGCACCGGCGACCGGGAGTTGGCTCGGGACCTGGTCCAGGAGGTGTTCCTCCGGGCGTGGCGGCGCGCCGACGCCTGGCGCGTCCTCCCGCCGGAACGGCAGCGCTCCTGGGTGTTCACCGTGGCGAGGAACCTCGTGATCGACGCCCACCGCAGCCGCGCGACGGCCGAGTCCGCCCAGGCGGCACTGGAGCGGGCGGCGGTGGACACGGTGTCGGAGGGGCCGGAGGTCCGCGCCGAGCAGCGCGAGCGGATGGCCCTGCTCGACAGCGCGATCCGGCGGCTGCCCGAGAAGCTGCGGACCGTGCTCAGCCTCCACGTGGTCGGCGGGCTGACGAGCGCCCAGGTCGGCGAGGTGCTGGGTGAGCCCGCGGGCACCGTGCGCTACCAGCTCAGCCAGGCGCGCCGTCAGCTGGCCGGCGCCCTCGGTGGCCGGTCGTGAGCCCGGCGTCCCTCCCGGACGACGCGCTGGACGAGCTGCTCGGGGAGTGGGCGACCGGCGCCCGGCTCACGCCGCGCGAGGCGGAGGCGGTGCGGGTCGCGGTGGTCGCCGAGCGGCCGGCTGGGCTCGACGCGGGCTGGTGGAGCGGCCTGATGGGCCAGGTGAGCGCGGCCGTGATCGAGGCCGTCGCCCTCCCGCCCAGCGCCCGGGCGGCGCTGAGGCAGGTCCCGGCACTCGCCTGAACCGCGCCGGACGTGACGGCGGCGCTGCTCGCGGCCCTGCTCCTGCACGACCCGGAGCTTCTCGCGCGTGCCCTGTTCGCGCGGCGTTCCCGACAGCACTCTCGCGGCCATCGGTCAGTCCGCCAGGCGCACCGCCTCCGCGGCCTCGACCGGCAGACGCTCCCACCGCTCGAGCGGCTCGAGCAGTGCCACCAGGTCGGGCTCGTCCAGCGGGTCGTCGCCGCGGCCCAGCTCGCGGGCCGAGTAGGCGGCCGCGACCACCAGCTTGTGGCCGCCCTCGCCGGCCGCGAGCTGGTGGGCCGCCTCCTCGGCCAGGCACGTGGCCGCGACCAGGTGGTACAGGACGGATGCCAGGCCCGGCATCGCAAGCTCACGGCGTGGTCCCTCGAGGGCCAGCACCTCGTCGCAGCGGGCCTCCAGGCGCCGGCACGTCCGGTCGAGCAGGCGGACGAGCGACTCGTGCGGCGGGCGGTCGGCGCGCGACAGCCGGGCCAGGAGCGCCCGGTGCGCGCCCTCCCGCGCCATCGCGCGCAGGACGTCGAGCTGGACGACGTTCGTGGTGCCCTCCCAGATCGAGCCGAGGTGCGCGTCCCTGAGCAGGCGCGGCTGGACCCACTCCTCGACGTAGCCGTCGCCGCCGCGCGCCTCCATCGCCTCGCCGGTGACGTGGCGGGCGCGCCTCGTCACGGTCGCCTTCAGCAGCGGTGTGAGGACGCGCGCCAGGGACTCGGCGTCCCGGTCGCCGGCGTCGGCGCGCTCCAGGACGGCGGCGGTCTCGAAGATGGCCGCGACCGCGCCCTCGACGTCCAGCAGCATGGCGAGCAGCGCGCGGCGCTGCAGCGGCAGGTCGATCAGCCGCTGCCCGAACGCCGACCTCGCCTGTCCGTGCGCGACCGCCTCGACGTATCCGCGCCGCATCATGCCGGCGGACCGGACCGCGTTCGACAGCCGCGAGGCATTGATCATCACGGCCATCTGCACGAAGCCGCGGTCGAGATCGCCCACCTGGTGGGCGAGGGCGCCGTCCAGGGTCACCTCGCCGGTCGCCATGTCGCGGGTCCCCAGCTTGTCCTTGAGGCGCTCGATGCGGCAGCCGTTGAGGCGGCCGTCCGGCAGGTGACGGGTCACGAGGAACAGGCCCAGGCCGCGGGTGCCGGGCGGGGCGCCCTCCGGCCGCGCCAGGACAAGCGCGAGCTCGGCCCCGGCGTTGCTGCAGAACCACTTGGCACCGGACAGGCGCCAGATG
>DASQZW010000222.1:0-5277 GCA_035638495.1 Terriglobales bacterium | reverse complement strand
GACGATGTCGTTGAAGTGGCCGACCATGATCGTGTTCACGGCCTCGCCGAGCGGCGTCGGGTGGAGCCGGCGCTCCCGCTGCTCGACATAGGTGTGGTCCTGGATCGTGCCCACGATGGTCGCGTACGTCGACGGCCGACCGATCCCGCGCTTCTCCAGCTCGTTGATCAGGGTCGCCTCGGTGTACCGGGCCGGCGGCTGCGTGAAGTGCTGCTCGGCCTCGAGCGGCGGGTGGAACTCGAGCACCTCGCCCTCGGTCAGCTCGGGGAGCTGCTCCTCTCGCTCGTCGTCGCGCCCCCACACCCGGTAGAAGCCGTCGAAGACCAGCACGGAGCCGCTCGCCCGCAGCCCGAACGGGCCCGCCTCGATGTCGACCGTGGTGCCGGCGTACTGCGCCGCCGCCATCCGACTGGCCACGAACCGCCGCCAGACCAGCTCGTACACGCGGTACTGGTCGGCGGACAGGTACCGCCGGATGTCCTCCGGCCGGCGGTTCGGGTCCGTCGGGCGGATCGCCTCGTGGGCATCCTGGGCGCCCGGCCGGGCCTTCTCCCTCCGTGGCTTGCCCAGGTAGCGGTCGCCGAGGTTGGCCTTGATCCACTCGTGGACCTTCGCCTCGGCCTCGGCCGAGATGCGGGTCGAGTCGGTGCGCATGTAGGTGATGAGGCCGGTCGACCCCTCGGCGCCCAGCTCGATCCCCTCGTACAGGTCCTGGGCCAGCCGCATCGTCCGCTTGGGCGAGAAGCGCAGCCGGCTGGACGCGTCCTGCTGGAGCGTCGAGGTGATGTAGGGCGGCGGGGCGTTCTTGCTCCGCTGCTTCTTGTCGATCGTGACGACCCGGTACTCGGCGCCGTCCAGCTCCCGGATGGCCGCCCGGGCGTCCGCCTCCGTCTTCAGCTCGAGCTTGGTGTCCGGCTCCGCCAGGCGCCGGACCAGGCGCGCCTTGAAGCGCTGAGCTGGTTCCGAAACCTGAACGAGCTGCTGGATCTGCGAGAGGACCGCGTCGACGGTCCAGGACTCCTCCGCGATGAACGCGCGGATCTCCTCCTCGCGATCGACGACCAGCCGCAGCGCGACGGACTGGACGCGACCGGCGCCGATGCCCTTCTGGACCTTGCTCCACAGGAAGGGGCTGAGCCGGTAGCCGACCAGGCGGTCCACGATCCTGCGTGCCTGCTGCGCGTTGACCAGCCGCATGTCGATCTCGCGCGGGCTGTCCAGGGCCCGGCGGACCGCCTCGTTGGTGATCTCGTGGAACTCGATGCGCTTGGGCTCGCGAAGCCGCAGCACCTCGGCCAGGTGCCACGCGATCGCCTCGCCCTCGCGGTCGGGGTCGGACGCGAGGATGACCTCGCGCTGCCCGCGGACCGCCTTCCTCAAGTCACTGATGGTCTGCTTCCGGCCCTCGACCACCTCGTATCGAGGCTGGAAGCTCTCCTCGACGTCCACCGCAAGCTCCCGCTCGGGCAGGTCGCGGACGTGCCCCATCGAGGCACGCACGTCGAAGCGATCCCCGAGGAACCGCTTCAGCGTCCTCGCCTTCGCGGGCGACTCAACGATGATCAGACCTTCTGCCACAGCGAAACCTCTACCCTCTTGCAGCTCGACTCATTCCCCGGCCCTGCGCTCTAACGTAACCGGCGCCGGTCCGGCGGACGACGCCGTCGAGTTCGAGCCGCGTCAGTCTAGCGACCACATCCGGGAACGCAAGCCCCAACCTTCGCGCCAGGTCGCCGGGGTCGACGGGCAGCGCGTCCGACAGGTGCGGGAGCAGCGCGTCGCGGCCCTGCGCCGGCAGCACCTCGAGCCCGAGACGCCGCGGGGCGGCCAGCGGGTCGTCCAGCACCGCGGTGGGCCCGTGCAGCTCGGCCAGCACGTCGCGCGCGTTCTGGACCAGCCCGGCGCCGTCCCGCAGGAGCTGGTGGCACCCCACACTGAGCGGCGAGAAGACGCTGCCCGGCACCGCCAGCACGGCCCGATCCTGGGTCAGAGCCGCGTCGGCGGTGATCAGGGCGCCCGAGCCGACCGCGGCCTCGACCACCACCACCGCGTCCGAAAGAGCGGCCATGGTCCAGTTCCGGCGCGGGAAGTGGCTGCGGTGGGGCCGCGTGCCGTCGGGGAACTGGCTGACCAGCGCCCCGCCAGCGGCCAGGATGCGGTCGGCGAGGCCGACGTTGGACGCGGGGTACACCACGTCCACGCCGGTGCCCAGCACCGCCACGGTGCAGCCCTCACCGACCAGCGCGCCCTCGTGCGCGGCCGAGTCGATCCCCAGCGCCAGCCCGCTGACCACGACCACGCCGGCGCGGGCGAGATCGGTCGCCAGGCGCTCGGCAACGGCCTCGCCGTAGGGCGTCGGACGGCGCGCGCCCACGATGGCCACCCTCGGCCCGGCCGGCGGCGGCCAGCAGCCGCGGGCGCGGAGATCAGGCGGCGTGCTCGACATGGCGGTATCCCAGCGCCTCCAGCACGTCCCGCTCCCCGACTGCGGCGCCCCCGTCGAGGTCGGCGAGCGTGCGCGCGACGCGCCAGGCCCGGTGGAACCCACGCGCGGTCAGCCCCTGCCGGCCCGCCCAGCGCTCCAGCGCGGTCCGGGCCGCCGGCGCCAGCGGCGCCCACCGCTTCAGCTGGGCGGGCCGCAGGCCGGCGTTGAGGCGGCCCTGACGCTCCAACTGCAGGCCGCGGGCGGCGAGCACCCGGGCCCGGACCGCGCTGGTGGGCTCGCCGTCCGCCTCCCGGCTCAGCGCCTCCAGCGGCGTGCGGGGCACCACGACCTGGAGGTCGATGCGGTCCAGCAGCGGGCCCGACAGCGCCCGACGGTAGGTCTCCATCGCCCGCGGCGCACAGCGGCACACGTGCTCCAGGTCCCCCGCCCAGCCGCACGGGCAGGGGTTGGTGGCCGCCACGAGCTGGAAGCGGGCCGGATAGCTGACCGCCCCGCCCCGCCGGGTGAGCACCACGCGGCCCTGCTCCAGCGGCTGGCGGAGCGCCTGCAGCGTCGCCCCGTCGAACTCAGCCAGCTCGTCCAGGAAGAGGACGCCGTGGTTGGCGCGGCTGATCTCGCCGGGCGTCGCCACGCCCGAGCCGCCGCCAACCAGGCCGGCGCGGGAGACGGAGTGGTGCGGATCACGGAACGGCCGGCCCCAGTCCAGCGGATGGCCGGGCGGCAGGTCGCCGAGCACGCTCCGCACCTGGGCGACCTCCAGCGCCTCCTCGAGCGTGAGCGTCGGCAGCAGCCCGGGCAGGCAGCGGGCGAGCATCGTCTTGCCCGCACCCGGCGGGCCCCACATCAACAGGTGGTGGCCGCCCGCCGCGGCCACCTCCAGGGCCCGGCGGGCCGCGTCCTGCCCGTGGACCTCCGACAGGTCGACTTCCGGCGCCGGCTCGACCGCCGCGGGGGCCGGGCCGGCCGTGAAGGGCGGCAGCGGCTCCTCGCCGGTGAGGTGGCCGACCACGGCGCTCAGGCTGGGGCAGGGCAGGACGCGCAGCCCGCCCGCCAGCGCGGCCTCGGGGGCGTCCACTGCGGGCACGAACAGCTCCTCGACGCCGTGCCGGGCCAGCGAGCGGGCCGCCACCAGCACCCCGTCGACGTGGCGCACCGCGCCGTCCAGCGCCAGCTCGCCGATGAAGGCCGCGCCGGCCGGGCTGCGCCGGTCGAGCTCGGCCAGGCAGATGCCCACGGCGATCGCCAGATCCAGGCCGGAGCCGTCCTTCGGCAGCTCCGCCGGGGCCAGGTTGACGGTGAGGCGGCGGGGCGGGAAGGTCAGGCCGCTGTTGCGGATCGCCGAGCGGACGCGCTCCCTGGCCTCGCGCACGGAGCCCCCGGCGAGGCCGACCAGGTGGAAGGCGGTCATCCCGGCCGCGGCGACGTCGACCTGGACCTCGACCAGGCGCCCCTCGAGGCCCCTGACCAGGCTGCTGAGGACGGAGGCGAACATGCCCCGCAGCCTATCGGGCGCCGGTCCCGGCGCCAACCCAACCTGTTAAGAACCGCGATACAGGTTAGGGAGGAGTCGGGTACCTGCGGACGGATGTGCGAATCCGGCAGGCGTCATGGTGCGGTTCCCGTCAGCTGGGGCCCGACCGGGTCGTTCAGCTCCGGCTCGGGGGACCACTCGCCGCGGGCATCGACGTAGCCGGCCGGCTGGTCGACTTCGTGGCCCAGCACCAGCAGCCAGCGATGCTCCGACGCCTCCGCGAGCAGGCGCGTCTTCTCCTCGATCGTGCGCAGCACGTCCAGGTCGGCGGACGCCACCCACGGGACGCGCAGGTTCGGGCGCAGGCCGACCAGGTCCCCGGTCATCGCGCACGAGAGGTCGTCGGACGCGCGAACGACGATCAGCTGGTGGCCGGGCGTATGGCCGCCGGTTTGCCGCACGACCAGGCCCGGGACCACCTCGGCCTCGCCCTCGACCACCTCCAGCAGCCCGGCCTCCGCCACCGGCAGCAGGTCGTCGTCGACGTAGCCGGCCCGCGAGCGGACGTCGGGGTGGAGCGCGAAGTCCCACTCACCGCGCTGGACGACGTGCCGCGCCCTGGGAAAGGTCAGCTCGACCCGGCCGCCCGCGTTCCGGCGCGTGAAGCCGCCGGCGTGGTCCCAGTGCAGGTGGGTGGTCACCACGAGGTCCACCTCGTCCGGCCGCACCCCCAGCCTGCCGAGCGAGCGGAGCAGGCCGTCCGGCTCCCAGACGCCGTACTGCAGCGCCTGCTTCTCCGGCAGCTTCGTGCCCATCCCGGTCTCGCACACGATCACGCGGCCCCGGTGCCGGATGACCGCGCCCACGCAGGCCGCGCGCACGAGGTTGTTCTCGTCCGCCGGCTGCCGGCGCTGCCACAGCGCCTTGGGCACGACGCCGAACAGCGTCCCACCGTCCGGATGCCAGCCCCCAGCCACCAGCAGGTGGATCTCGAAGTCGCCCAACCGCACGTCAGCAGGCTACGCCGCCGCTCCAACGTGGTCACCGTACCGTAAGATCCGAACTACCTATGGCGCGTTCGATGTGGAAAGGCGTGATCAGCTTCGGGATGGTGAGCATCCCGGTGCGCCTCTATGTCGCCACCGAATCGCACTCCGTCTCGTTCCGGCAGCTGTGCGCGGAGCACCTCTCGCCCATCAAGTACAAGCGGTGGTGCCTGTCGGGCGACCACGAGGTGCCGTACTCGGACATCGTCAAGGGGTACGAGGTCGGCGCCGACAACTACGTCGTGATCCAGGACAGCGAGCTCGACAACATGCCGCTACCCACCGCGCGCCAGATCGCCATCAACGAGTTCGTC
>DASQZW010000221.1:0-12788 GCA_035638495.1 Terriglobales bacterium | reverse complement strand
GACCGGGGTTCCGCCCACCACCACCCGGTCGCGGACGAAGCGGAAGCCGGCAGTGCCCGCAGCCGCCGCGACCCCAACTACTGTGGCGTTCGCGCTGGTCCGCTTCGCTGGAGCCATTTCCGACGCTCGGGCGTACACTGCGGCTTCGACATCCGTCAGCCAGATGACCGTGATGTACGCCGGCCTGGAGGCGCCTCTGGCCCGGTCCCACCCTGGCATTCGCGCACCCCAACCCCTCTGCCTCGTGGCACTCTCTGGCGGCGACACCAAGTACGCTGCCATCCAGGACGGCGGGGCATGGTCGGCGCTCCACCCAGGCGACCGGCCGCTCGTGAGGTTCACCTCACCAACCCCATGGGGGAGGAGGAGGTGTGTCGCGGGCTCACGGCGGCCGCCGCCTCTGGGCCTACAGCCAGCCCTTCTCCCGGGCGATGCGGGCCGCCTGTGCGCGGTTGTGCGCGGCGACCTTCTGGATGGCGCTGGACAGCCGGTTGCGCACGGTGCTCCGGGCCAGGCCCAGCCGGCCGGCGATTGTGCTCACGTCAGCGCCTCCGGCGGCCGCGGCCAACACGTCCTGCTCGGCCTTCGAGAGCGGGCTGTCGCCGTCGGCCTCAGACGCCGCGGCGAGCACCGGGTCCACCACCCGCTCCCCGGCCGCCGTGCGCCGCACGACGGAGGGGAACTGGTGCGCCGGCGTGCTCTTGAGCACGAAGCCGTCGGCGCCGGCGCTGAGGGCGCGGCGCAGGTAGCCGGGCCGCTCAAAAGTCGTCAGCATCAGCACCCGGCACGCGGGCAGACGCGCGCCAACCTCCTCGGCCACGCTGATGCCGTCCCGGCCGGGGATCTCGATGTCGAGGACCATGACGTCGGGAGCGGTCCGCAGGGCTGCCTCGACCACCTCGTCACCGCGCCCGACCTGGGCGACTACCGCGATGTCCGGCTCCAGCGAGAGCAGCACGGCGAGCGCCTCCCGCACCATGCGCTCGTCCTCTGCGAGCAGGACGCGGATCATCGCGCCGACACCGCGGCGCTGTCGAGAGGGATGGTGACCGTCAGCACGAAGCCGGCAGGTGAGCTCCGAGCCGTCAGCTCGCCGCTCAAGGCGACCAGCCGCTCGCGGAGGCCGCGCAGGCCGTTGCCCTCCGCACCGATGGCCGCGGCCGCGCTGCGACCGTCGTCCGCGATTTCCAGCCGCACGGCGTCAGGCTGCCGCTGGACTGCGATCGTGCAGCACCTCGCGCCGCTGTGGCGGACGACATTCGTCACGCCCTCGCGCACTGCCCAGCCCAGCGCGGTGTCCACCGCCGGCGGGGCCGCTTCAACGGTGCCGTGCAGCACGCAGCGGATACCCGCCGCCTCGAGGAGCCGGCTGCTCGCGCGCAGCTCATCGTCCAGGCTCGGCTGACGGTACGCGACCACGACGTCGCGCACCTGTTGCAACGCATCGAGCGCGACCTGCTCGACGTCGGCCATCTCTGCGTGCGCTCGCTCGTCGCCAGCCTCGGCCAGGCGCACAGACAGCCCGGCCTTCAAGACGATCAGCGAGAGGCTCTGGCCGAGCACGTCGTGGAGATCGCGGGCGAAGCGGAGCCGCTCATCGCTGACGGCCAGGCGGCCGATCTCGGCCCGAGCCGCCCGGAGCTGGACGTTCGTGCTGATCAGCTCCGTCGTCGCGAGGACCACGACGCCGAGGACCGCAAGCCCGACAGCCGACTCTGCGACGGAGAGGGCATCCTGGCCGTTGATCCAGCCCAGCGCGACGACGATCAGGGCGACGCCCGCCACGCCGATCGCGGCCCGCCGTGGCGGCGAGAGCGCGCCCGCGACTGCGGCCAAGTAGGCGGGAAGCGGCCACCACCGGCCGGGATCGGCCAGGACTAGCAACGTCGCGAACGTGGTCAAGGCGATCAGCGCCAGCTCGCCGCCCCTGGCCGCGGCCCAGGGCCGCACCCGCAGCCAGAACCAGCCGTAGACGACCATGAACCCGACGAGACCGAGCGCCTCGCCGGCGATCACCCTTGGGGAGCCGCCGCTGGCGAGGCTGCCGGCCGGGATTGCCAGGAGGATGAGCCATGCGAACCCCATGGTCGCCCACGCGTAGCGGCCGAGTGCCGGTCTGGCAGCGCTCACGGGCCGGTACGGCTGTCATGGTCCCTTCGTGACATCCGGGTCTTGTCGGACACGACGCCAGACACCTCTCATATGAGCTACGAAACCATCTTCGCAGGAGGTCACATGTTCGCTCAGATCTCGTCCGCGCTGCTGGCAGGGATCGTCGCCGCCCTGATCTACTCGAACGTCTTGCTGTGGTTCGTGCTCGCCGGCAACGGCAAAGTCGGCGACGCGGCCGGGGGCGCCATCGTCGGGTCACTGCTGGTCGCGGTCATCGCATTCATCATCGCCATCGTCATCGCGAGGAACCTGGGCCGGTCGCGAGCCTGACTGGCTGCGGCAGCGCCGCCGCGGCCGGCGTGTCGATGACGCCGGGCGCCTCTCCGGGCCGAACACGACCGTGTCCGTGCCGGGAGTGTCGATCGTCCTGAACGAGCTGCTGGATGACGTTCGTGGACGGCGTAGGAGGCCGGCAGGCGTCGCGTCGCCCGCAGCAGCACGGGGCCACGAGGAGGGCCGTTGCGCGCCTGCCCGGCGGCGGGTCCCCGCTGCGGGAAGGACCACGACGCTACGCCGTCCCGCGGCGTCAGGGGACCCGGCGCGCCCAGCCGGGGACCGGCTCGGCCAGCGCGAGCTGACCGCCCGGGTTGTCCGCCGCGACGGCCAGCGTCGCCGGATCGATGAACCGCACGTGCCGGCGGGAGTGGCCGGCGCGGACGGGGCGTTGCACGCGGACAGCAGCAGCACGCGGCCGGCCGCGCAGACCGCGCTGCCCTCGGCTCGGCAGGCGCAGGCAGAGACGCTGGTCACCCGCTCGAAGCCGGGTGGCATCCCGACGGAACTGGTGTCTGTGCCCCGCCTCCCCTACGGGAGATGCGGGCGCACTAGGGCCCAGCTCGAGGTCCTGCTCGAGACCAGCAGGGAGACGCGGTGGCACCCGCTCTAAGTGCTCCTCGGCACCACCGGCCTCCGAATCGGTGAGGCGCTGGGGCTCAAGTGGAGCGACGTGGACCTGGTCATCGGACGACTACAGGTACGGCGCGCGCTTTAGCGTCAGCGCGGCCGTGGCCTGGTCTTCGTCGAGCCGAAGTCGGCCACCAGCCGGCGCTGCGTCGAGCTCCCGCAGCTCGCTGTCGGGGCGGTGCTCGCGCAGCAGCGCCTCCGGACCGAGGGCGAACTCGTCTTTCCGAACCGGCATGGAGATCCAACTGAGTCCGGCACCGTCAGTGACACACTCAAATGGTGCCGGTGAGTCAGCCGGCCGCGGCCGCCACAACGTAGTCGAGGGTGGTTGCGCGCTCCGGGAATTGGCCCGGCGCGGTCCCGTAGTGCTCGCGCACCTCGTCGTGCGTTCCGAAGACCACCGGCTGCTCCTCGGCCGGCAGGTATGCAAGGCGGATCGGGCCGCCAGACCGCACCATCCGGATGCGTGAAACGTAGGTCGGCTGCTCTTCGTTCACGTTGCCGCGCCTCCAATTGGTGGATACCGGCCTCGGGCCTTCTGGGCATCATGAGGATGTCGGGGCAGGACGAGCACGGGGCATTCGGCGTCATTCAGCAGCTTCGCCAGCACGCGCCGCCACGGGCGCCCGCGGAGAGGTCCAGGCCGGCCGGCGGCGGCGACCAGCAGGTCGGCTCGCCAATCCGCGGCGGCGTCGAGCAGGTGCGCAGCGACTCGTCCGCTGGCCGTAACGCGCAGCTCACTGCGCGCTCGGACGCCCCGAGCGCACAGGCCGTCGACCAGCGACTGCAGCAGTTCGCGCTCGTGTTCGTGCAGGGCGGGGTGGTCCGTGGCGCCGCAGCAGACGCTGCAGTCCGAGACGTACACGAGGAGCACGTCAGCGGCGCCGGCGGAGGCCAGCCCGGCGACGCTCACCACGAGCTGCGCTGCACGCGAGCCGTCGCCGACTGCGACCATGATGCGCTCGAAAGCCGCCGGTTCAGGCATCCGCTGTCCGCCGTCCCGGCGCAGGCACGTCGAGGTCTCCACGTCTCAGCACGCCGAGGAAGGTG
Organism: Terriglobales bacterium; assembly: GCA_035638495.1. GTDB lineage: Bacteria > Chloroflexota > Dormibacteria > Dormibacterales > Dormibacteraceae > CF-161. Next base: position 8,663 of record DASQZW010000221.1, on the reverse strand, counting down.
CCGTCCGAACTGGTGACCAGGACGCTGTCCACGCCCTTGCCATCCATCCACCTCGCGGTCTCGTCAGGCGACTCGTTCGGCCTGAACGTCGTGGGGCCCTCCAGCATGACTGTCGCTACCTCCGCAGAGGGGTCTCCGTGCAGCGCGTCACGACCCAGCCAGCCAAGGAGCACGCGCCGGCCGTCGAGAACGACCGCCTGGTCCCAGCCTGCCGACTCGACCCGTTTGCTGACCTCGCCCAGCCTGTCCTCGAGCGCGCAGCTCGGGGTGTCGCGATGCGCCAGCTGACCGATGCGGACCTCGCCGGCCGCCTCTCCCTCGATTGGCAGCCCGGCCGCGAACCAGTCCATCTTGCCGGCCGCATAGTCGTAGACCTCGCGGAAGCCCAGGCTCTCGAGCCGCGACGCGGCCCGGGGGCTCATGTCTCACGCGTAGTCGGAGCAGTAGACGACGACCGCACGATCCGGATCGAGCTTTTCGCGGGCCTCCTCCGGGACACGGCGCAGGTGGATGTGCGCCGCTCCGGGCAGGTGCGACTCCCGATACTCGCTGAGCTCCAGCACGTCGAGGACCTGTGCGCCTGCCTCGATCAGCCTCTGCGCTTCCTTCCGCGAGATCTCTGTGGGCATCGTGGTCTCCAGGTTTACAGGCGGAGGCCGCCGGCCAGCGGCTGCCAGTTCGCGGTTGCGAGGTCGGCGGCCTCGGCCAGGTCCATGACGCGTCCTGGAATGCCGCGGGCCGCGGCCCAGGCCGAGGCCGCCTCGCGGCTCTCGAAGAAGTTGCTGTTCGGGCACCAGTCCTCGTAGACGTTGGCGCAGCAGCTCTTGTAGTCGTCGTCCGGGCGGAAGAGAACGAGCGACGTCGGCTCCGGGCGACCCTGACGAAAGCGGACCTCGAGCGACGCACCGGTCGCCGGACTGCTGGAGTGCGCCGTGCCGTCGGCCCGCAGCGCGCCGAAGATGCCGAGGATGTCGTACGCGCACCAGGTCCAGAACGTGCGGCGGCTGAGCTCGATACGGTGCCTGTCGGGGCCGATGCTCAGGCCCGCCGCCCCTACGACCCGGCCCTGGTCGTCGACCTGGATGCCGCCTTCGCTCTTCAGCTCCTCGACCGCCAGGTCGATCTGCGGCTCGGGCCGCGACAGGTCGGCGGCCAGGGCGGAGATCGGCGCGGGCGCGCCGGTCTTGACGAGCCTCCGGAAGGCTGCCCCGCTCAGTTCACGGTTCAGGATCGGGCTCACTTCGTCCATACGATCACCCTCACGCTGCGTATCAGTTGTCGAGGTTCAGGAGGGCCGACATTCGGTCACGCCAGTCGCGAAAGAGGCTCAGGTCCCACGCCTCTCTGATGGGGAAGACACGGCCGCCGGGATGATCGGCCAGCCATCCTCGTGCCGCCTCGACCGAGGCGTAGAGGGGCGTCTGGATTCAAAGGTTGGCATCGATGTCCTCGATGTGCATGCCCTCCGTCCGATCGAGCTCTTGCACGGCGGGCAACGGTACGACCGCGCCGTCGGGGTCGACACGCTCGACACGACTGGGGGTGAACACGATCCGGATGGGTGTTCCGGTCGTCGTGCAGGTCTCCTCCAGGCGAAGAGAAGGACGGACCAGCGGCGCGTAGAGGAAGACGTCGCCCGCGCACCCGGTCACGCCGAAGGCGCGGTCACCGACATGGGCCCGGCGGCGAGCGGCTGGTCCTGCGCGTTCGGGGTCGACGGAGATGAGCCCGTCCTCGACGCGCGTCCCAGGCCAGCCCCACTGCTGCGCCAGCGCCTCCGCCTCGGTCACGGATCGGCCCAGGACCTCGGCCAAACGAAGGCTCTGGACAGGTCGCTCACCGAAGTTGGTCAACCCGATCACCCCATACGTCACCGTGATCCACTCGCTGTGCTCCAACCATGTGCGCCACGCAGCCTCGAACGCGGCGAGGCCGGCGTCGTTGTCGTGCTCCACGTCGTGCCTCCTCTCATGGGTCTACGTGGCGGCGCTGCAGCGCCGTCACGATCTGCTGTTCGGTAGGGAGGTCGAGGCGGCAGGCGCCGCCGCTCCCGGCTGGCCGGCCGGTGACGTCCACTCCGTCAACCAGCACGGTCGGCGAGGCATACTCGCCAGTCAGCTCCTCGATCACGGCTGGCACGCCCGTGCTGGCAAGCGCTCGCCGTACCGTCTCGCGGACGCGCCCGACGAGGGGGCAGTCGGGCACCTGCAGGATCTGGACGCAGACGCGGCTCACGTCGGTTCGGCCCAGGACGGCCAGACCCGCGGCGTCCAGCCGGCGAACTCCCGCACCGGGACCAGCCCCCCTCCCGCGCTGCCGGCGAGCCGGGCCGCCGCAGCCCGGGGCGACGGGCAGAGGGTCTGCTCTGGACAGACCTGCTCGTCGGCGTCGCGGCTGTCGCACCATCCCTCGAACCGTGGGCTCTGCGGCTCGACGAGCGAGATGACCGCGCCGCGTGGCTCCATCCGGGCCACGCCGTCGGTGAGCCGCATCACGGGCCCAGCATGCTCGATCCGCGCTCGATAGGCCCGTTTGAAGTCATCCATCGGCCGGGTCGCGATCTCCCCTCCCATTTGCATCTCCTTCGAGGGCCCGCAGCAGGGGGCACTCACGCTCCCCACGGGGCATCGCGCACGTGGCGACCAGCCGGTCGAGCGACGCCCGCACCGCCAACAGGTCGGCGATCCGGCGGTCCAGCTCAGCTCGCCGCCGCAGCGTCAACTCGCGGGCCATATCGCACGACTCAGGACCGCCGGCGGCGAGGTCCAGCAGCGATTCGACCTCGTCCAGGGTGAAGCCGAGCGCCTTGGCTCGCTTGATGAAGCGCACGATGCGCACCGCATCGGGCGCGTAGGCGCGATAGCCCGACGCGCGGCGCGGCGGCTCCGGGAGCAGGCCGCGGCGTTCGTAGTAGCGCAGCGTCTGGAGATTGACGCCAGCCTCGCTGGCAACCTGCCCGGTCCTCATGCGACGACCTTAAACCCGGTACCTGAGTATCGAGTCAAGTGGCAGGAGGCCGCAGGCTTCGCCGGCGGCCCCGGGCCGCGCACCAGAGCACCGCCTCTGCACCGCTCGAGCCTCCGGAAGCCCCGATCAGCTGACGCTGAGACCATCCAGGGCAAGTGTGATGAGTAAGCCGACGGGCAGGTTGGTCTCGGCGCGCGGCTGGCCAAGAGTCGGTAGTCCCGGGTCGAGACTCGCGGGGGCCGGCGGGGCCTCACGACCGCGGCATGGCTCGCGACGACGCGCCCGGTCCGACGGCCCTGCTCACAGCGAAGCCGCCGATCAGGAACATCAGGTAGACGACCCACGATGACAGCAGCACGACGCGATGGCTGATCGTGAAGGCCACCCACCCGTAGAGGCCGATCGTCACCACGAACGTGAGCAGTCCCAGTAGCGCGGCGACCCACCTGGAGCGACCGCGCAGCGCCCGCTCGGCGACGTCTGTGCTGTTGAAGAGGCAGTAGACGGTGTACCGCCGTCGCAGCACCAGGGCGGGGATCCCGGCGATCTCGCAGCCGCCGTATCCGATGACGGCCTCCACCAACAGGGACACCCCGATGTACAGGCTGGCTCCGACGGCCGCCCAGCCCGGGACAAAGGGCAGGGTCAGGATCGCCGCCAGTGGCCCATAGAGAACGATGGCGCCCAGCCAGGGGTCGATGCGGGCCAGGACCCGGTCGCCCAGGAGAGCCACGAGCGCGGTGTAGCCGCCTGCGGCCAGTGCGAAGGCGAAGACCACGAGGCCGACCGTCCGCCAGGAGAGCGGACCGGCGGACGCCATCAGCAGGTCATCGGCGACGGACGCCACGAACAGGAGCCCCGCGAGCAGCCGCACGGTGCGACCGCCGGGGAGGAGATCGCGGCCGACTCTGATGCCGGCTCCGTCGGCGCCGCTGGCGAGCGTATCGGTCATCTCTGCAAGTCCTCCCAGGTGACGGTTCGGCATCTCGCGGTGCCGCGCGACGTCCGCGGCGCCAATCGATTCGATTCCGAGTTGCGATCTCATGCCCCTGACGATGCGGCGCGGGCCGGCGTGAGTTCATCGACCGGGAGAACGGTTCTCGGCGGCCAGTCGATTGAGGCTGGCATCAATCGTCCGGTTGACGAGGTTCACCGCGCGATGTGTTCAGATGGGACGATGGACCGGCAGTCGCGACCCGTGCCGCCCTGGTCGGTCGCCCGGCTCCGCCGCTCGCTGTTTGGATTGGGCAGCGAGCGATCGGAGCTGGCGGGCGGCCGCTGGACGTCCATCTGGCACGTCGTCTTCTTCGTGATGCTGCTGGGGTTCACCGCTGCCGTGCTGGCCGGGCGGCCGTCTGCCGTCGTGTCGCTGGTATGCGTGGGCCTGGCTGCGGTGCTGGCGGCCTGGTACGTGTCCTGGATGGTGCTCTGGCCCGACCTCGTGGGCAGGTCGACGATATGGCGCACGACCTACTTCACCGTGGGAGCAGCGCTGTGGTTCGGCCTGGTTACGCTGAGCCCCAACTATGTGAACCTCGGCATCGTCGCGCTCGGCCAGCTCTTCACCTTCCTCCGACCGAGATGGGCGTTCGTCGGCGCACTCGTCGTTCTGCTGGGGGCCCTGGCCGGCTTCGGCCTGGACGGGTCGATGGCCACGCCCGGGACGCCGCAGTGGCGGGGCGTGAGCTGGTCAGCGGTCGCGGGGACGACCTTCGTCGTCGCGCTGATCGTCCTCTGCATCTACTCGTTCCAGGAGCTGTCCGGCGCCCGGTCGGAGCTGGCCGCCGCCGAGCGGCAGGCGGGCATGCTCGGCGAGCGCCAGCGGATCGCGAACGACATCCACGACACGCTGACCCAGGGCCTGGCCAGCGTCGTGATGCTTCTGGAGGCTGCTCAGGCCGCCTATCGGGCGGGCGAGCCGGAGGCCGGTCGCCACATCGAGGAAGCCGCCCGCACCGCGCGGGAAGGCCTGCAGGAGGTCCGCCGACTGGTGTGGGACCTGCGGCCCGAGATCCTCGAGCAGAACACCCTCGGGGAGGCGCTGGATCGCCTGACGGCAGCGCTGGGCGAGCAGACCGGGGTGGCGGCCCGCACATTAGCAACCGGTGACGTTGTTCTCATCGCGCCACCGGTCGAGGTCACGCTGCTGCGCGTGACGCAGGAAGCCCTCGCCAACGTCAGGCGGCACGCGTGCGCCAGAGAGGTCACGGTCACGCTCTCGTACATGGGTGACGAGGTGGCGGTGGACATCCAGGACGACGGTCGGGGGTTCGTTCCAGGGATGCTGATCGGAGCGAATCCCGGCGGCGGCCTCGGCCTGACCGCGATGCGCGAACGGGTCGAGGCCCTTGGCGGAACGCTGACGGTGGAAAGCGCGCCTGGGGAGGGCACCACCGTGGTTGCCCAGCTGCCCATCGTCGCGCCGGCGCGGCCCGCGATCCCGGCTCGCACTGGGGCGGTTGCGGCGCGCCGATGAGCATCCGCGTCCTGCTGGCCGACGACCACCACGTGGTCCGCGTCGGGCTGCGCGCGATGCTCGACCCCGGCCCCGACCTGGAGGTGGTCGGCGAAGCCGGCGATGGCGCGGAGGCGATCGCGCTCGTCCGCGACCTCGACCCGGACGTGGTGCTGATGGACCTCCGGATGCCCAGGATGGACGGTGTGGCGGCGATCGCCCTCCTCCGCGAGGAGGCCCCCAGCGTTGCCGTGCTGGTGCTGACCACGTACGACACCGACGCCGACATCGTTCGCGCGATCGAGGCCGGCGCCACCGGGTACCTGCTGAAGGACGCGACCCGCGACGAGCTCATCCAGGCGATCCGCTCGGCTGCGGCCGGGCGTTCGGCCCTGGCCCCGGCCGTCGCCTCCCGGCTCGTCGCTCGGATGGCAGCTCCGGCCCGATCCGCGCTCAGCGCGAGGGAGATCGAGGTGCTGGAGCTCGTCGCGCGGGGCCGGAGCAACAAGGAGATCGCCCGCCGGCTCCATCTGAGCGAGGCGACGGTGAAGACGCATCTGGTGCACGCCTTCTCCAAGCTTGGAGTGGAGGACCGCACGGAGGCGGTCACGGTCGCGATCGACCGCGGGATCATTCGGCTGTCTTCGTAGTAGCCCACCCCACAAGGCGACCTGTTCTGCTGGCCGGAGCGTGGCCCGAGCCCGGCTCGAAGATGCTCGTTCGATGCTCAGCCCAGGAGGCCGCCGATGGTGAGCCAGTAGTACGCGGCATAGGCGCCGCCGAGGAGGAGGAGGGCAGCCGCCGCGGCTTCCACCAGGCGGCCGGGTCCGCGTGCCCATGAAAGCGCCGCCGTGCCCAGCAATGCAGCGGTCAAGCCCAACCCCACGAGGACCGCGCTGAGCCCGAGCCCGAACAGCGTCACCGCGGACAGGGCCGCAATCGGGCTGGCCGTCGTCAGCGAGGCACCCAACACCGACAGGAAGAGCGGGAGCGTGCAGCCGAGTGAGGTGAGCGCGAACGCCAGCCCGAAGGCGGCGGCGCCAGCCACCCCGTGCCCCGAAGCGATTCGACCGAGCCGGCCGGCGGCGCTCTCCAGGCCGGCGCCGCCGGGAAACGCCCCGCCGGTCAGCACGTGGGCGCCGAGGCCGACCATCAGGCCGGCGACGATCAGGCCGATCCATGGAAACCAGCGCGCCAGCGTCTCCCCGACCGCGGCGAGCGCCAGGCCGCCGGCGGCGAAGAGGAGCACGATGGTCACGCTGACGACGATTCCGAAGCGCACCGCCCCGAGGAGGCGGCCGCGGCCGAGATGCAGACCCAGGTAAGCGGGGACGAGGCCGAAGCCGCAGGGGTTGAAGGCGGCCAGCATGCCGGCGCCGAACGCGTAGCCGAAGGGCAGGGCCGCACCGAGCGTTCGCAGATGGTTGTCCGTTGCGGCGGCGATCGCGGTCGATCGGACCAGGAACGGGCCGCCGGTCGGCCCGCCGAGGAGTGCCAGGAGCACGACTGCGACCAGCGTGACGGCGGTGAGGAGCGCGGTGACAGTTCGCTGCTCCGCTGTGCTCATCCGCTCAGGAATGGCCGAACCGCTGAGGCCAGCTGGTCACTCGCGCCGAGGACCGGACCTCCCGAGCTGAGCTGCGGGCCTGGAGTGTCCGACCAGCGCGCGTCCGGGCCGTAGAGGAAATAGGCATCCCAGTCCACGCCGGGAGAGCCGTCGACCTTCTCGGCGTAGAAGCGGCCCGTCGCCTTCGACGCATCCCAGTAGTTCGTCACCCGGTGGTCGTTCAGGACCTGGAGGTCGGTCCAGCGCCGGTCGTCGCCGAAAAGCATGTCGAACCAGACGACGTAAACACGCAGTCGCGCGGAGGGATGGGCATCCAGGATGTTCGTGCGCACCCAACGGGCGCCGGCATGGCAGGTGGCTCAGGTCGGGGAGAAGAGGAGGACGAGCCGCGGCGTGCCCGCGTCCTGGTTGAAGGCGTCGCGTAGCTGGGCGGTGTCACGCAGGTCGGTCAGGGACGCCCCGGGCCCCGGGTGGGTGAGACGGTCGGCGACCTCCGTCGCGTAGCTGCCATGACGGCCTCCGACCAGGAGGGCCACGGCCGCGACGAGTACGATCAGCAGAGCGCTGAGTGCGGCGATCGCGATCTTGACACGGCGCATCCTGTGACCATATAGCCTCGACCTCGGCACGGGAGGCAACCGCCTCCGCGTTTCCGGGCTGAACTCCTCGAAGTGGGATCTCAACCGATCGGGCTCCAGGGTGGTGGTTGCGGAGGTTCGACGGTCGATCGCATTCAGACGAATACGGGCGGGGAAGACTGGGTAAGCGACCGCTTACAGGCGTTGGGACTTTCGGCGACTCCAAAAACGGTTCCACGCGTGAACCGCCGCGAATCATTGCGCGGCTGCAAGAGGAGCGCGCCCAAGAGCCGGGTCAGTCGAGGCTGGGCGGTCCGTCCTCGATTCAGGCGGGGACTACATCGAACTTGTCCAACCGGTGTGCTTGAGGTCGCGGTTGCGCTGACCCGCCAGGCGCCCAGCAGGCGGCCAGTTGGAACAGCTCCCCGCTCGGCCGCCGCCCACGACCGGCCCAACTGCAGAAAGCGGACCTCCGCCACGGGCACCCCGATCGCGGCCACGGCCGCTCGCTCGGGCGCCGGCCTCTCGCGCACGTGGGCAAGGTAGTCGTGGCCACTTGTCGATATCTGACCTCGTCGTTCGACTATCAGTGAACGTCCTTCATAGAGCGACATTGAGCGAGGTGAACATGACGATGACCGAGTTGGTGTCCCGGCGTGGTGAGTACATCCGCGCTTCCGCAGCCGAGGTTTGGCGAGCTCTCACTGACCCCGACCTCACCGAGCAATACCTGGGGGGCTCCAGAATCCAGTCGACCTGGCGGGTAGGCGATCCCATCACCTACCTTGCCCCGGACCGAGTAACGCCCCTCCTCGAGGGAAAGCTCCTGGAGGTGGTTCCGAACCGCCGACTGGTCTTCGAGTGCCGGCTGCTCTTTGACCCGGTCTTCGCCGCGGAGAACCCGCACCGGGAGACCTTCGAGATCGAGGACTACGGCGACGTCTGCTTCCTGACCGCCACGTTCGACCAATATCAGCCGAACAGCGCCGCGTACGCGTTCGCCTGCAACGCTCACGGGGGCATGGACCTGACCGGGTCGTCCCTGAAATCGCTGCTGGAGACCGGACAACCGATCAAGCTCCAGATGGCGGGCGAT
>DASQZW010000220.1:0-2302 GCA_035638495.1 Terriglobales bacterium | reverse complement strand
CGGCCCGGCTCGTGGGCTCGCCGCCCGGCTACGTCGGCTACGACGAGGGCGGACAGCTCACGGAGGCGGTGCGCCGGCGGCCGTACTCGGTGATCCTGCTCGACGAGATCGAGAAGGCCCACCCCGAGGTGTTCAACATGCTCCTCCAGATCCTGGAGGACGGCCGCCTCAGCGACGCCAAGGGCAAGGTGGTGAATTTCGCCAACTGCCTGATCATCATGACGTCGAACCTGGGCATCAGGGATATCAACCAGGCCCAGACGGCCCTCGGCTTCCAGGCCGCGCTGGCGGCGGAGGAGACCGACGCCGACCGGCGCCACAAGATCATGAAGGACAAGATCGACGAGGAGCTGAAGCGCCTCTTCAGGCCCGAGTTCCTGAACCGCGTGGACGCCGTCGTCACCTTCAAGCCGCTCACCCCGGCCCAGGTGCGGCAGATCGTCGACCTGCTTGTCGGCCGTCTGCAGAAGCACCTGCTCGAGCAGGACGTGACCATCGAGATCACGGACCAGGCCAAAGACAAGCTGGGCGAGGAGGGCTTCGACAAGCAGTTCGGCGCCCGACCGCTCCGCCGGGTGATCACCAACCGCATCGAGAACCAGCTGTCGGAGCAGCTGCTCCACGGCAAGTTCAGCCGCGGCGACACCGTGGTGATCGACGTGGACGCCGACTCGGACACCGGCTTCACGTTCGAGCCCAAGCCGAAAGCCAAGAAGGAGCCGGCCGGGTCCGCCACCGGTGGCTCAGTCCCCGGGAAGTAGCGAGAGAGAACCCTGGCGCGCGCGCGCCGCCCGGCGGCGGCGTGTGCGCAGGTCCAGGGCGAGCGTCACGACCTCGTCCACCCGGCGCTCGTAGTCCCCGACCGAGGCGCCCTCCACCGCCGCGAACAGCTCACGCGCAGCGGTCTCCAGCTGGTACCACGTGTCGCCCCGGCGCTCCAGGAACAGCGGGTGCCGGGTGTTGATCACGATCACCCTGACGCCGTCTTCCTCGACCGTCTGGCTGCGCAGCGCCCGCTCGAGCGGCCGCAGCGCGATCCTCCCGAAGCCGGGACGCCGCCGCACGTGCTCCGGCATTGCCAGCTCCTGCTGCCCGGCGGGAGTCCTGGCCCGGCGCGGCCGCGCCGTCTCGAAGCCGGCCACCGGCGGCTCGCCCTCGACCATCCGGAGGGCGCGGCCGAGCAGCCTGCGCACCTGCTCCGCGGCTCGAGCCGCGCTCGCCGGGGGCCTGGAGCGATCCTCGCGCGACAGCCGGCGCACGATGGGCTCGAGGACGCCGTGGAGGTGGTGCTCGACGTCCAGCCAGGCCTCGCCGTCGCGGTCGAAGTCGCTCTTGTTCGTGGTCAGCGGCACGCCCGGGATCTCCACCTCGCCGACCAGGCGCTGCAGGTCCGGGCCCTGGTGGCCGAAGAGCTCGCCGCCGGCGACCAGGCGGCCGAGGCGGTAGCAGCGCATGCCGGAATCGAGCGCCGGCGCGTCCTCCGCGAGCACGCCGTACCAGCCGCTCACCATCCCGCTGCCGGCGTCGACCCGGAACTCGTGCCGTTCGGCCGTCGGGATGGGCGCCGGCTGCAGCTCCACGCCGTTGACCGTCAGGGCCAGCGCATCGCCCTGCAGGAGCGGCCGGTACGTGTCGAGGAGCCGGGCGGTCAGGCGCTTCACCTCCACCCTGCGGTCCACGGCCTCGATCCGGATCCGCACGTAGCCCAGCTCGGGGTCGACGCGCTTCTGGATCGGGTGCAGCTCGTAGACCTTGAGCCGGCTCCGGTCGCGATACCGGGTGTCCGAGAACTGCCACGCGGTATCGTCGCCAGGCCGGCTCGCGTCGATCGTGAAGCCCTGGCCCAGGTGGCCGATCGCGGCCTTCCCGCCCTGCCCGTACTGGCCGAGCAGGCTGCGTCCGCGCTTGGGTGACGCGCCCCAGCGCAGGTAGTTCGCCTCGACCTCCCGCGGCCCCATGCCGTGGCCGCCGACGGTGGTGATCTGGACGAAGGCCGCCCGCACGACCACGTCGACGCGCAGCGGCCGGCCGGGCAGCCGCGAGTCGACCGAGTTGTCGATCAGCTCCAGGATCGCGTCGGCGGCCGAGCGGTAGTTCGCGAACAGCGAGGCCGTGATCTCGGGCGCCAGGCGTTCGCGGACAGTGATGCGCTCGGGCTCGCTGGGCACCGGGCGATGGTACCCGGCGGGCCGTGGACCCGGTCAGCGGACCTGGAGCTGCTCGTGCCGGTCGCGCTGGCGACGGCTGATGCGCCGGATCATCACGATGAGCAGGAAGCCGGCCGCGATCAGCGAGAGGTCGG
>DASQZW010000219.1:0-3069 GCA_035638495.1 Terriglobales bacterium | reverse complement strand
CCCAGGCCGATCAGGGTGACGACGTTGAGCGCGTACTGCGAGACGTCGGTCGACCGGGCCAGCAGGAACGTCCCGGCGAGGCCGGCCACGATGCTGAGCACGCCGACGCCCAGCGGCAGCCCCGCGGCCACCGCGCTGCCGAAGATGAGGAGCAGCAGGATCAGCGCGAGCGGCAGCGACACGTACTCCGCGCGCCGCAGGTCGCTCTCGAGCGTGGTGTTGAAGGCGTCGTTGACGGGCACCTGCCCCGTCGCCGTCACGGTCGGGTCGCCGCTGCGGACCTCACCCCGGAGCGCCGTGAAGTCGCTGGCGGCCTGGTTGCCCGAGTGCTTCAGCTCGACCTTGACCAGGGCCTCGTGCCCGTCCTTCGAGATGAACGCCTGCGCCACCCGCGGCGACGGGGCGTTGTACGGCGTCTGGACGCCCGTGACCCGCGAGTCGTTCTGGATGGGCGCCAGCGCCGATTCGACCGCCGAGCGGAACTCGGGCGCCGTCGCGGAGAGACGCCGGCTGCCGAAGATGAGCAGGAACGAGGTGCCGGAGGGCTGGCCGGAGACCAGCTGCTGATCGATCAGCCGCTGTGCCCGGAAGGCCTCCAGGCTGTTCGAGCTTGGGCTGCCGTTGGTGAGGGAGCCGCCGCCCGCCAGCGCGAAGACGCACAGCCCCAGCAGCACGGCGGATCCGGCGAGCACCGCCCAGCGCCCGCGGTACACGATGCGGCCCCACGCCTCGAAGATCGTCGACGACCGCCCGGGGCTGCTCGCTGCGCGAGGGGCGCTCATCGCTGCTCACCCCCGCGGCCGGCGACCGACCCGCGACTTCGTTCGACCGCTGAGCGTTCTGTAGCCATTGCCGGTACCTCCTCGGCCGCTGGTGCGGCCCCTGGGGGGCAGGCTAGGTGCCGGCCGCGATCACGATATCCGTGCGACTACCGAGTCGGGCACGTATTTCGCCGTCCCGAACGCGCACCGCCCGTGGCTACGGCGACCGACGCTGCGCCGTCTCGACGGCCGTCAGCCAGGCCTCCGAGAAGGCGGGTCCATCCAGATCGACGACCACCCGGGTCGGGCGGCCCGCCGGGTCCGGCTGGAAGCGGAGCACCCCATCCTCGAGGACGGCTCGGAGGCGTGCTTCCTCGACCACCGCGCCGGGCCAGCCCACCGCCACGGCGCACGCGACGGGGTCGTAGTGGAAGTTCAGCAGGTCGTCCGGAAGGGCGGCGTGGGCGCGGCCGAGTTCCCGCATCCCGGCCTCATCTGCGCGCGCCAGGCTCTGCCGGGCGAGGAGCTCGCCGAGCGCCCCAGTGGCTCGCAGGCGCGGCACATCTGCCTCGCGAAGGTGCGCCCGCAAGGTCGCGGGCAGGGTGGCCAGGGTGAGCGAGGACGCTGCCGCGAACACGACTTCCGCGGACCGTGTGTCCCACTGCACGTTCCAGTCCATGTCCGGACCCCAGGCGGGCAGGCCCTCCGCCGGCGGCCGGACCCATCCGCCCATCAGCACGATCGGCGTCCGGGCGATGCTCCCCGGGCGCGCCATCTCCAGCAGCGCCAGGTTCGTGTACGGCCCGGTCGCGACGATGGTCTCCCCGGCGGCGATGCTCCGATCGAGGAGGTCGAACGCCTCGCCCGCGGAGGACGGCCGTGCTGCCACCGACCTCGACCACATGCGTTCGTCCTCGCAGGCCGGGTCGGCAGGCAGCCCGGTGGTCAGCGAGACGCTGGCACCGGCCGCGACCGGGACGTCCGCGCGGCCCGCGAGCTCGAGGACATGCGCGGCGCAGCCCGCGCGGAGGCCGCCGCGGTCGATCGTCGTCGTGACGGCGGTGACCTCGACGCCCGGCCAGCCCAGCAGCATGGCGAGCGCGCAGGCGTCGTCCGGGTCCCCGCCGATGTCCGTGTCGAGATGGATGCGCACGCCGTCCCGAGCCACCAGCCTACCGTCGAGAGATGGACGAGGGCGGCGGCGCGGACCCCCGCCGGGCACGCAGCGAAAGCGAACATGCCCGCGCGACGCCCGAGCGGTTGCACGACCCCGCGCGCGTCGTCGCGCTGTCGGACGGCGTGTTCGCGATCATCATGACCCTGCTGGTGCTGGACATCCACGTGCCCGAGCTCAGCCAGGGCCAGTCCCTGGCCAGTGCCCTGCAGCAGGTCCGGCCCACGCTCACCGCGTTCGTGATCAGCTTCGTCCTGGCCGGCATGTACTGGGTAGGCCATCGGGACCTCTTCGCCCTGGTCCGCGAGACCGATCGAGGCCTGGTCTGGCTGAACATCCTGTTCCTGCTGCCGCTATGCCTGCTGCCGTTCGCCGCCTCGCTCATCGGCCGGTACGACCGGGACCCGGTGGCGCTGCGCATCTACGGCCTGATCCTGCTCGCCATCGCCGCCATGCGCCTGCTCATCTGGCTCTACGGCACCAGGCGTCCGCATCTGCTGTCGACGCGGCTCGACGACCGCCAGCGTCGGGCGGGCCTGGCCCTGGCGGTCTTCCCGGGGCTCGCGTACCTGCTGGCGATCCTCCTCTGCGCCGTGGCGCCCGCGCTCAGCCTGGGCATCTTCGCGGGGTTGCCCCTGCTCTACTTCCTCAGCATCACGGTCCTGCGCAGGGACCGGAAGGGCGAGCGGGAATACTCCGACTTCACGTAGCGGCGGTCAGGCGTGGGGGAGCGAGACCAGCGTGTACAGGCTGTATGCGAGGAAGACCAGCGCGACCGCCAGAACGCCGACGCGGATCCCGGTGATGCGGAAGCGCTGGCTCACCGCCACCAGGAACAGGACGGCGGCCAGGAAGACCGTCACCCGGACGTACTCGTCGCCGTCGTCCCGCGCCGTGCTCGCCGCGTCGAACGCCGACGACGCGCTGGCGTCCAGGGCGGCGGCGCGGTTCGCCTGGTTGACGTGGTACTGCGGCATGAAGGACGGCCCGGGCGGGGTGCCGGGGTTGTTCAGGGGGTTCAGCGCGATCCACGCGTCGAAGGCGACGCGATACTCGGGACGGAACCGAGCCTCGTAGATGCTGGCCAGCTGGGCCTGGCCCACCACGGTCGCGTTCAGCCAGAAGTCGAACGTG
>DASQZW010000218.1:0-27977 GCA_035638495.1 Terriglobales bacterium | reverse complement strand
GGTCCGCTGCCCACGCCGCGGATCCGGATGCGCACCCGTGAAGGCCGAATCATCTCGAATATCGAGGACAGCGGGGTCAGGCCGGTGGCCGTCCACGGCAACGGAGGCGGGCACCACGCGAACGGTGGCGCCGGGAACGGCAGCGGCAAGGTGACGCTGCTGCCGACGCGGCGGCCGCGCACCGTGTTCCCGTACGGCGTGTCGCGCTCGTACCTGGAGCAGTCGATCCGCGAGCTCGACCTGCCCGTGAAGGTGCTGGGCAACCTCGACGGCGCGGACCTGGTCCTGACGCTCAAGAACTACTACCGGCGGCGGCCGGACATCCTCCGCCAGGCCGAGAGCGGCGGCGTGCCGGTGCACATCCTGAAGAGCAACTCCGTGGCGCAGGTGAAGGAGGCGCTGGGGCGGCTGTACGGCGGCGAGGCGCCGGACCCGGGCGTGCAGCGGGCGCTGGATGAGGCCATGGACGCGATCCGCAGGGTCAAGACGACGCTGCAGTCCCAGGAGATCTCGCCGCAGAACGCCTATGTCCGCCGGCTGCAGCACCAGCTCGTCACGGAGCACGAGCTGGTCGCGCGGAGCACGGGCAAGGAGCCGCAGCGGCGCCTGCGCATCCTGCCTGCCGCGGACGTGGACTGAAGGAACGCGCGATCCCACCAACTGGTCTCTTCATCACCTTCGAGGGTCCGGAGGGGGCCGGCAAGTCCACCCAGGTGGAGCTGCTCAGGCGCGCCCTCACGGCGCGGGAGCCGGTCGTGACGCGCGAGCCCGGCGGCACCCCGCTGGGGGAGCGCATCCGCGACCTGCTGCTGCACTCGGGGCTGGACATGGCGCCGGAGGCGGAGATGCTGCTGTTCATGGCGTCCCGCGCGGAGCTGGTCGCTCGGGTGATCGCGCCGGCGCTGGCGGCGGGCCGGATCGTGATCGCAGACCGCTACCACGACACGACGCTGGCCTACCAGGGCGGGGCGCGCGGCGTCCCGACCTGGTGGCCGGCGTCGTTCCCGCGGCCTGGCCGCACGTTCCTGCTCGACCTGCCGGCGGAGGCGGGCCTGGACCGGGTGCAGCGCAGTGGGCGGCCGGCAGACCGACTGGAATCGCAGGAGCTGGCGTTCCACCGGTCGGTGGTGGACGCCTACCGGCGGCTGGCGGAGGCGGAACCGGCGCGGTGGGTGCGGCTGGACGCGACGTGCTCGCCGCAGGAGGTGCACGCGGCGGTGATGGCGTCGCTGAGCCCCCTGCTCGAGGGATCACGCGGATGAAGCTCGTGGTGGCGATCGTCCAGGGCGAGGACGCAGGCCAGACGGTACAGGCCCTGAGCGAGGCGGGCATCAGCGTCACGAAGCTGGCTTCCAGCGGGGGCTTCCTGCAGCAGGGCAACGTGACCCTCCTGATCGGGATCGAGGACGAGCGGGTCGAGCAGGTGCTCGAACTGGTCAGGACCAACTGCCGCGAGCGGAACCGCTACCTGACGCCGATGCCGCCGATGGTGGAACCCGGCGAGGTGTTCATGCCGTTCCCGGTGGAGGTGCAGGTGGGCGGCGCGACGATCTTCGTCCTGGACGTCGAGCAGTTCGAGCGGCTGTAGCCGTCAGCCGTCCAGATGGCGCTGCGGGTACGAGCCGCGGGGCTCGAACCCCGCCCGCAGGTACACGGGCCGACCCATCTCCGACGCCCGCAGCCACACTCGTCCCACGCCGCCCGCCGCCTGCGCGAAACCGAGCAGCGCGTCCAGCACCGCCCGCGCGACGCCCCTGCCCCGCGCGTCGGGCTCCGTGAACATGCTCATGACGTAGGCCTCGCGGGTGGTCGGGCCCGTGCCGGGCGGGTTGTCATAGATCGAGATGCCGCCCGATCCGACCACTCGGCCCTCCTCGACCGCCACGAACGCGCCGAACGAGGGCGAGTCCAGCCGCTGACGCAGCCAGGCCACGATCGATGCCTCCAGCGCCGCGCTCGCGTCCGCCGCCGGTTCGATCATCCGCTCCGAGACCATCAGCGCCACACGCAGGCGCGCCCATGCCTCGACGTCGGCCGGGCCGACCCTGCGGACGGACACCAACTGCTAGAGATCCAGCGCCTGTGCGACCAGCTCCCGGTGGTACGTCGCATCGCCCAGCGTCACCTCGGACGCCTTCGCGCGCTTGAAGTACAGGTGCATGTCGTGCTCCCAGGTGAAGCCGATGCCGCCGTGCACCTGGATTCCGTTCCCGGCGGCGCGCCGGTACGCGTCCGACGTGTACGCCTTGGCCATCGAGGCGGCGAGGGTGCGGTCGGGCGCGTCCGCGTCCACCGCCCAGGCCGCGTAGTACGTGGCCGAGCGCGCGCTCTCGGTCTCGAGCAGCATGTCCGCCAGCTTGTGCGAGACCGCCTGGTAGATGCCGATCGGCTTGCCGAACTGCTGCCGGGTCTTCGCGTACTCGACCGACGTGTCCAGCACGTGCTGGGCCCCGCCGACCATCTCCGCGCACAGCCCGGCCGCCGCCCAGTCGAGCGCCCGCCGCAGCGGCGCCCAGCCCTGGTCCACCGCGCCCACGACTGCGCTGGCCGGCAGCTCCACGGCGTCGAGGCGGACTTCGTACCAGCGCCGGGTCATGTCCATCGTCTTCAGCGGGCGCACCGTCATCCCGCTCGGGCGTCCCGAGACGAGGAAGAGCGTGACCCCGTCCTCGCCCTCCGAGCGCGTGCGTGCCACCACGATCGTGTGGTCGGCGACGGCCGCGTCGGGCACGAACAGCTTCACGCCATCGAGTCGCCAGCCGTCCCCCGACGATCGCGCCCCGAGGGTGACGCCCTCGGCGTCCCAGCGTCCTGAAGGCTCGGTCAGCGCGACCGTCGCCCGGGCGTCGCCGGCCGCGATCGCGGGCAGCACCGCCTTCTTCTGCGCCTCTCCGGCCGCCTCCAGCAGCGTCGGCACCGCCAGACCCATGGTGCTGAAGAAGGGTCCGGGCAGCAGCGCGCGGCCCGCCTCCTCGAGCACGACCACCAGGTCGAGGAACGTCCCCACGCCGCCGTACTCCTCCGGGATGCCGAGGCCGGTCCAGCCGAGCTCGGCGAGCCGGCCCCAGAAGGCCGGGTCCCAGGCGTCCTCCGCCTCCATCATGCGGCGGACGTACGACGACGGACACTGCTTGGCCAGGAACTCCCGCGCCGACGCGCGCAGCATGTCCTGCTCTTCGGAGAAGGCGAAGTCCATCGGCGAAAGAGTGTAATGGCTGACGGGACGGCATTGAACGAAAGTCAGTCCCCGGCCCGGCTAAGGTACCCACCAATGACCGTCCGCCTGCGGCCCGCTCCCGAGACGCTGCACCGGCTGGCCGCGGTCGCCCGAGGCGACTCGGAGGCCGACCTGGTGCTCACGGGCGGGGCCCTGGTCAACGTCTTCACCGAGGAGGTGCAGGAGGGCTGGGGACTCGCGCTGGCGGACGGCAGGGTCGCGTTCACCGGTCCGGACGAGGAGGTCGCGGCGCGCGCGAGCCCGCAGACCGAGCGGATCGACCTCGAAGGCGACCTGGTCGCGCCCGGGCTCGTCGAGGGACACACCCACCTGACCCGCCTCCACATCGGCGACATGGCCGACCTGCAGGTCCGGGCCGGCGTCACCACGACCGTCGTCGAGTCGATGGAGCTGGGCGTCGTGACGGGCCTGGAGGGCGTCCGCGGGCTCCTCGCCGCCGCCGAGGGCACCGCGGGTCGCCTGCTCTTCACGGCGTCCGGCCTCGTCGTCTGCGACCCGGTGCGCGACGCTGAGCTGGACCACGACGACTGGCCGTCGCTGCTCGACCACCCGCGGATCGTGGGTCTGGGCGAGGTGTACTGGGGCGATCTGCTGCGTGGCCATCGCCGCAGCCGGGACCTGATCGACGCCGCGCTGGCACGCGGTCTGGCCGTCGAGGGCCATGGCGCCGGCGCCCGCCTGGTCGCACTCAACGCGCTCGCGGCCGCCGGCGTCACGGCGGACCACGAGAGCATCGCCCCGGAAGACGTGCTCGCCCGACGCCGCCTGGGCCTGCACGCCGAGCTCCGCCACGGCGCGACGCGGCAGGACCTGCCGGCCATCGCGAGCCTCTGGCGGGACGGCCCGTTCGACGCGAGGGGCCTCAGCTTCGTGACCGATGGGGTCGAGCCGGAACCGGCGGTCCGCGGCGACTCGCTGAACTGGGTCGTGGAGCAGGCCGTCGAGCTCGGCCTGCCGCTGCCGCGGGCGATCCGCATGGGCAGTCACGGCGCGGCCGAGCGTTTCGGGCTCGGCCGCTGGCTGGGGGCGCTGGGTCCGGGCATGGTGGCGGACCTGGTCGTGCTGCCGCGCGCGGCCGGATTCCGGCCACGCCTCGTGCTGGTCGGCGGCCGCCGCCCGGCGCCGTCCACCGTGCCCGTCTACCCAGCGTGGATGCTCGACACCGTCGACCTCGCGGGCCTCGACCCCGGGCTGCTGACGCACCCGGGCCCCGGCCGGTGGCGGGCGATGCGGCAGGTGGCGCCGGTCGTCACGCGTGAGGTCGAGACCGACGGGTCGGACGCGCTGGTGTGCGCCGTGGTCGACCGGCTGGGCGGCGACCGCGGCTTCCGCGGGCTGCTGGAGGGGTACGGTCTGCACGGCGGCGCCGTCGCCATCACATCGGCCTGGGAGTCGCCCGGCATGGTCATCGTCGGCGACCGGCCAGACGACATGGCGATCGCCGCGCGCCGCGTTCGCGACCTGCGAGGCGGCGCCGCGGTCGTGGCCGGCGGCCGGGTGCTTGCCGAGTGGCCGGCGCCGCTGGCGGGGCTCTACAGCACGTCGCCGTTCGAGCGCGTCGTGGACGAGATCGGCGCTGTCGGTCGCGCGCTCGCCGGGCTGGGCGTGACGTGGCCCAACCCGGTGCTGACGCTCGAGACGCTGACGACCGCGGCGATCCCCTTCCTGCGCATCTGGGCGGGCGGGTACTTCCGCCTCCGCGACGGCGAGCACGTGGGCCTGGCCTGGACCACCTGACTCGCTACCCTCTGGGTGGCGCGGGCCTTCCTCGTCTACCAGCGCCACCGCCAGCACGTCGCCGCTGGCTGAGGACCCTAGCGGCTCCTCGGCAGCCCGAGCACGCGCTCGGCCAGGATGTTGCGCAGCACCTCCGAGGTGCCCGCCTCGATGGTGTTGGCGCGCGACCGCAGGAAGCCGTACTGCCAGCGGTCGCCGTTCTCCACCTGGCCGGCCGGGCCCATCAGATCGATCGCGGTCTCCTGCATCCGCTGGTTCAGCTCGGAGTAGAAGAGCTTCATGATCGACCCCTCGGGGCCCGGGATGCCCGTCTTCATGACGCTGGTCACCGCCCGCTGGCCGACGAGCTGGAGGGTGCGCGCCTCGACGTAGTGGCGGGCGACGGCCTGGCGGAGCAGCCGCTCGCGGGTCCGACCACTGGCGCGGGCGTGGTCGATGAGCTCGCGCACGGTCACCGAGGCCTGGTTGGCCAGCGTCGTGCCCAGCGTGCCGCGCTCGTGCAGGAGCGTGGTGATCGCCACGTCCCAGCCGTGACCGGGCCGCCCGAGCACCTGCGCCTTGGGCACCTGCACCTCGTTGAAGAAGACCTCGTTGAACTCGGCCTCGCCGGTGATCTGGACGAGCGGGCGGACCTCGACCCCGGGGCTCTTCATGTCCACGATCAGGTAGGTCAGGCCGTGCCGCGGGTTCTCCTCCTGCCGCTCGCGCGTGAGCAGCAGGCACCAGCTCGACACGTGGGCCAGGGTCGTCCACACCTTCTGGCCGGTGACGGAGTAGTAATCGCCCATGTCCACGGCGCGCGTCTGCAGCGCGGACAGGTCGCTGCCCGCGTTGGGCTCGCTGAAGCCCTGGCACCAGATCTCGTCGGCGCTCAGGATCCCGTTCAGGTAGCGGCGCTTCTGCGTCTCGGTGCCGTGGGCGATGATGACCGGACCGCCCATGCCCAGCCCGATCACGTTGATCGGACTCGGCGCCCTGGCGTCGATCATCTCCTGCCCGAAGATGACCTGCTCCATCAGCGTGGCGCCCCGCCCGCCGTACTCCTTCGGCCAGTTCAGGCCGATGTAGCCCGCCTCGTGCAGCGTGCGCTGCCACGCGACCCGCCGCTCCAACCAGGTCCGGGAGGTGGCGTCCTCGTCGTCGCCGTCGGCCCAGGACGGCCGGTTGTCACGCAGCCAGGACCGGACCTCGTCACGGAAGGCGCGCTCAGCGGAAGTCAGGTCGAAATCCATGAGCTGACTCTAGTTCAACATGGAAGCCGATGAACGCGCATCGCATCCCTGCAGAGGCGGTCCCGTGAGGGCCGCCGTCCTGGAGCGGCTCGTCGGGCCCGACGGCATCGGGCTGGCGGACCGCCCGGAGCCCCAGCCCGACGGCGCCAGGGTCCTGGTGGACGTCTACGCCGCGGGCGTGTCGTTTCCCGACCTGCTGCTCTCACAGGGCCTCTACCAGATGCGGCCCGAGGTGCCGTTCGTGATGGGCCTCGAGGCGGCCGGCGTGGTCGTGGACGCCCCCGAGTCCGCCGGCGTGCGGCCTGGTCAGCGGGTCGTCGTCACCGCGTTCGGCACCTGGTCCGAGCGCGTCGCCGCGCCGGCGGACGTGGTCTTCCCCCTGCCCGACCGGCTGACGATGGCACAGGGCGCCGGGCTGATGATGAACTACCACACCGCGCACTTCGCGCTCGTCCGCCGGGGGCGGCTCCGCCCCGGCGAGACGCTGCTCGTGCACGGCGCGGCGGGCGGCGTGGGCAGCGCCGCCATCCAGGTGGGCAGGGCGCTGGGCGCCCGCGTGATCGCCGTCGTCTCCGATGAGCGCAAGGAGGAGGCTGCCCGCCAGGCGGGCGCCGACGCCTGCGTCCGGGCCGGGGATGGCTGGCTGGGCCGTGCTCGCGAGGTCAGCCCGGCCGGCGTGGACGCGATCTTCGACCCGGTCGCCGGCGCCACGTTCGACGACAGCGTCCGGGCGCTCGCCCCGGAGGGACGGCTGATCGTCATCGGCTTCGCGGGCGGATCGATCCCCACGCTGGCGATGAACCGAGTGCTGTTCCGCAACATCGACATCGTCGGCGCCGCGTGGGGCGCGTTCCTGGAGAAGCACCCGGAGATCCGCGCCGGCACCCATCAGGACCTGCTGCGGATGGCGGACGAGGGGTTCGTGGATCCGCTGGTCGGCGCGGCGCTGCCCCTGGAGCGGGCCGCCGACGCCGTGCGGCTGATCGGCGACCGCAGGGCCATCGGCAAGGTGGTGCTGTCGGTGCGCGAGGAGGAGCGCTGAGGCTCCCGCCGGCGTGGTACGTCGGCGTGGTCGCCGCGGTCGGCGCGCAGCGCCTCCGCGAGCTGGCGCTCTCGCGCCGGAACGAGGCGGCCGTGCGCGGCCCGCGCGCGGCCGCCCGCACCTACCCGCTGATGGTGGCGGCCCACGTGGGCCTCTGCACCCTGCCGCTGGTGGAGGCCGCGGTGCGCGGACGCCGGCCCCGCGCGCCGGCGCTGTGGCTCGGGGTGCTCGGCGCGTCCACCGCCCTCAGGTGGTGGACCATCTCAGTGCTGGGCAGGACCTGGAACGTCCGGGCAACGGTGCCTTCCGATCTGCGGCCGGTGACGACGGGCCCGTACCGGTTCGTTCGCCACCCTAACTACCTGGCGGTCGCGCTGGAGTTCGCCGCGCTGCCGATGGCGGGCGGCGCGACCTGGAGCGCCCTGGGGCTGTCGCTGCTCGACGCGCTGGTCCTGGCCGACCGCATCCGGGAGGAGGAGCGCCTGCTGGCGGCCGTGCCCGGCTACGAGGAGGCGTTCCGGGGACGGGCGCGGCTGGTTCCCGGCGTGCTCTGATCGAGCGGCTCGTGGTTCCCGGCGGCGGTTCGCGACCGGGCCACCTGGATCCTGACCTGGTCAGGAACCTTCCGTGGGGTGCTTCTGGTGGGCCCGCAGGTGGGTCAGCTCGATCGTCACGCCGGGGCCGAACGCGATGGCGAGGCCGTCGCCGGCGGCGCCCGACAGCCCGGCCATGCTGAAGAGGATCGATGCCGATGAGAGGTTGCCGACCTCGCGGAACACACGGCGGGACGGCGCCAGGTCAGCCGGCGTCAGGCCCAGCGCCGCCGCGACCGCGTCGAACACGCGGGGGCCACCGGCGTGGACCGCGTAGAACGCGGGCCGCCCGATCCGCTGCCGGGCCGCGAAGTCCGCGACGACGTCCGGGAGGTTTTGCTCGATCAGGCGCGGCACCCGACGGTCCAGGACCACGTGGAAGCCGCCGTCGCGCAGGTCGAACCCGAGGGCGCCCGCCGATGCCGGCAGCAGCCGGGAGACGGCGCCGCGTACCTGCAGCCGGCCGTTCGCCGCGGACGGCTCGGCGCCGATGACGGCGGCGGCGGCGCCGTCGCCGAAGACCATCGCCGCGGTGAGGTTGTCGAACGAGCGGTCCTGGTGCTGGAACGTCAGCGTGGGCAGTTCGACCGCGACGACCAGGACGCGGTCGCCCGCGAACGCCGTCAGGTGCCGGTGGGCGGCTGCGACCGCGGCCGCACCGCCCGAGCAGCCGAGCTCGGTCAGCGGGAGCCGCGTCACGTCCGGCCGCAGCCCGATCTCTGTCGCGAGCTGGACGTCGAGGGACGGGACGAGGTAGCCGGTGCAGGAGACCGAGATCACGAGGTCGATCTCGGCCGGCTCGACGCCGGCCGCGGCCAGCGCACGGCAGGCGGCCAGGCGGGCGAGGCGAGGCGCGTGCTCGGCGTAGGCGCGCATCGTCTCACCGAGGGAGCGGGGCCTGAGCAGCCACTCGACCGGAGCGACCAGGTGCCTGGTCAGCGGCTCCGGCGTCGCTCCGCGCAGCCGCGGCCAGAAGGCGCTGAGCGCGGCCAGGCTGGTCTCGCCGTCGATCGTGTGCTCGGGCAGCGCGGTCCCGAAGCCGAGGAACGTCGTAACCGCCGTACCCGCGTTTACAGGTTGGATTCCCCGACCTACCCGGGCAGCGGTACTCTGCGGGCGTCTCCTTTCTCCCCCGGGTGGGGTGGTCTTGGGGGTGGGGGCCCTGGCAGCCAAACCGTCAGAACCCCGCCAGCGCGGCCCAGTCGCGGGGGCTGACGGCGCCCAGCCCGCGCGAGCCGTCGTTGACCTCGAGCAGCGCCTGCAGCGCCTGCGGCCGGCGCCCGACCCCGGCCATGGCGCGTCGAGCGAGGGCGGCGGAACCGCTCAGCGCCAGCGCCAGCGAGGTGACCAGCCGGCGCCGTCGCCATTGCCGCGCGTGCCAGGCCCGATACCGCGCGGCCGCGCCGTCGACCTGGCGCGCGTCGGCCAGGTCGAGCGGGGCCAGGAGCGACGCCAGCGCCGCGGCCTGCGCCAGTCCGGCGGCGATGCCGTCGCCCGTCAGCGGGTCGAGGAACCCGGCCGCGTCCCCGGCCAGGAAGACGCGATCCGCCGCCACCGTCCGCGGCCGCACGAAGAATGGGCCCGCGCCTCGCACGCGGTCGATCAGCGCCGCGCCCGCCAGGTCGGGGTGAGCGCGCCGGACGGCGGCGAGGTAGCTCTCCGCCACACTCGAGGCCGGGTCCCGCAGCGCGCCGCGCGGACCGAGCACTGCCACCAGGACCTCCCCGCGCCCGGACGGCGCCGCGTACACCTCGACCTCGCCCAGGAGCGTCACCACGATCTCGTCGCCCAGCGCCCGGCCGTCGGCTGCCAGGTGCCCCACCAGCGCGTGGCGGGCGCGTCCCGCCGGCCGGCGCGCCCAGCCCAGTTGGCGGGCCGTGCCGGAGCGCAGGCCGTCGGCCGCCACAACCGCGCGCGCCCGCAGGGTCCCGCCGCCGGTCTCGACGCGAACGCCGCCAGGCTCGACGTGCACCGCCTCCGCCGCGTGGCCGCAGAGGAACCGAACGCCCGCCGCCGCGGCCGCACGCTCGGCGAGGAGCGCGTCGAACCTGAGCCGCCGGACGCCGCGGCCGAGACCCGATGCGAGGTCGCCGCGGACCGAGGCGCCCCCCGCCAGCCGGTAGCGAACGCCGGCGACGGGCGGAAAACCCTCCGCCTCCAGATCGATCCCCACGCTGGCCAGCACCCGCGCGCCGCTCGGCATCAGGCCCTCACCGCACGCCTTGTCACGCGGCAGACCCGCCTTCTCGAGCACCGTGACGCTCCGGCCGGCGCGGGCCGCCAGCAGCGCCAGGGTGGAGCCGACCGGTCCGCCTCCGATGACCGCCAGGTCGGCGTCCATACCGCTCAGACGCTACCAGCCGGCCGCCGCCGCCGTGGCGTCCGAGCTTCAGCGCGCGCCGATTGCCGCCAGCCTGGGCGCCACCTCGGCGGCGAGCAGCTCGAGAGACCCGACGTCGTCGAGCGCGAAGTGCTGGAGCAGGAACAGCTCGGCGCCCGCCTCCGCGAACGGTCGCATCTGGCTCACGACCTCGTCGGGGGTGCCCACAAACCAGCGCTTCCGCGCCGAGGCCAGGATCGCGTCGGCGTCCTCCCCGCTCAAGCGCGGAGGCGGCACGACCTTCGCGATCTCGACCGCCCGCCGGCGCAGTTCGTCGAGGTCCCGGCCGACGATGCAGCCCTTCATGAGCGAGCGGCGGACCTCGGACGGATCGCGCCCGATCTCCCGGCAGCGCTCGTCGAGCCCGGCGGACATGGCTCCGTACGTCTCGCCGTCGGGCGCATTCGTGTTCCACTCGGCCGCCTCGCGGGCCGCGATCGTGCGGGTGCGGCGCGCGCCACCGCCGCCGATGAGGAACCGAACGTCCCTCCCCGCGTACGTCTGCCGGATACGGTCGATGCCCTCCTCCAGCCGGTCGAAGCGCTCCCCCCAGGTCGGCGGCAGCCGGATGCCGAAGCGCTCGTGCTCGGCCAGGTTCCAGCCGGCCCCCACGCCCACCAGCAGGCGCCCACCGGACAGCTCGTCCACGGCCAGGGCGATGCGGCCGAGCACGGCCGGCTCGTAGAAGGTCATCGGGCTGACCATCGTCCCGAGCTCGATGCGCTCCGTCCACTCGGCGGCCAGCGCGAGGGCGACCCAGGATGACAGCGACCGCCGCCCCTCGACGCCGAACACCGACTGGCAGTGGTCGCTGACCCGCAGCGCCGCGAAGCCCAGCCGTTCGGCGTCAGCGACGACGCGACGCCAGCGCTGCCAGTCGAGCCCCTCCTGCCCCTCGATCATCACTCCGATCCGCGCCATGGCTACGCGAACGCCTCCCTCAGCTCGGGGAGCCCGAGCCAGTTGACGAGCCGGTCGGTCTCTACGCCCGCCCGCCGGGCCATCCAGACGCCCAGATCGACGTAGAGCAGCTGGTCCGGGGCGTGCGCGTCCGAGTCCAGGCTCAGCCGGCAGCCGAGTGACGCCGCCAGGGCGGCGAGCTCCGGGGACAGGTCCATGCGGGCCGGGTCGCAGTCGATCTCCATGACCACGCCGCGGCCGGCGGCCTCGCGGAACACCGCCTCGAAGTCGTACTCGGCACCGGGGCGCGAGCCGGGCCGCCGCCCGGTCGGGTGGCCGACGATGTCGACGTGCGGATTCCGCACCGCCAGCAGCATGCGCTCCGTCATCGCCGCGCGCTCCATGCGCAGCTTCACGTGAGGCGACGCGATCACGACGTCCAGAGCCGCCAGCGTCTCGTCGGGCAGGTCGAGCGTGCCGTCCTCGAGGATGTCCACCTCGATGCCCTGCAGGATCGTGACGCCGTCCAGTTCGCCGTTGGCGGCGTCGATCATCCGGCGCTGGGCGGCGAGGCGCTCCGGGCCCAGGCCGTTGACGACCGTAATGCGCGGTGAGTGGTCGGTGATCGCCAGGTACTCGTACCCGCGTGCCTTCGCGGCCAGCGCCATCTCCAAGATGCTCGCCCCGCCGTCGGACCAGTCGGAGTGGGAGTGCAGGTCGCCGCGGTAGCCCATCTCCACGAGCGGCGCCAGCTGGAACTGCCGGTCCGTCAGCTCAGTCTGCTTCAGCTCCTCACGCAGCTTGTCCAGGTATGAGCTGGAGCCGGTATCGACCAGCTCGGCCAGGATTCGGGCGATCGTGGCGCCCACCCCGTCGATGGTCTCCAGCGTTCCGGCCGCCCGGAGCGCGGCCAGGTCCGGACGCTCGCGGAGCAGGCTCCTCGCCACGCGCGAGAACGCGCGCGGCCGGTGGCTGTCGCCCTTGTGCCGCAGCAGATAGGCGATCTCCGCGAGGTAGGCGGCGGCTTCTTCCGGGCTCATGTCGCCAGCAGTTTGTACAGCAATCGGTGCGGCGGGTGGGGCGGTCCGAAGAACGCCTCCACGTCCGGGTCGAGCCGGGCAGCGGGCTCCGGATAGACCTGCAGCGCGTACCCGTGCTCCTGCCACCACTCCGGCTCTTCGGGCGAAACCAGGGCGACTGTCCCGCCGGGCCGGCAGCATCGTTCCAGCTCGGCGACCACTGCGCCGCCGCCGAGCGGGGGGTGCGGTCCGAACGCGGCGCACGACACGACCAGGTCCGCCCAAGCCGAACCCACGGGCAGGTGCGCGCCGGTCCCGGCCACGATGGCCGCGCCGGCGACCCGCCGGAGCAGCTCGCGCAGCGGCCGGCAGGGCTCCACGGCCACCAGGCACGCCGCTCGTGGCGCCAGATCCTCGGTGAGCCTTCCGCTTCCCGCCGCGACCTCCAGCACCCTGGACCCGTC
The DNA here is from genome assembly GCA_035638495.1 of Terriglobales bacterium. GTDB lineage: Bacteria > Chloroflexota > Dormibacteria > Dormibacterales > Dormibacteraceae > CF-161. Next base: position 15,372 of record DASQZW010000218.1, on the reverse strand, counting down.
CGCGGGCAGGTCGGCGAGCAGCTGGGGAGCGATCCGCTCGGCGCGCGCCAGCCGGTCCCACAGCTCCGGCGCCAGCTCGTAGGCGAGGTACCAGAACGACCCCCGCACCACGCGGCGTCCGGCCGCCTCGCGCTCGGCGACCGGCCACCGGCGCTGGCCGAGGCGCATCAGCCGCTCGCCTCGTGCCGGCGGCAGGGCGGAGGCGATCGCGAGGAGCGCGCGGCGGTCGTCCGACAGCGCGGCGGCCACCTCCTCGAGCGGCGGCGCGCTCGGGCCCGGCGTGAGCAGCAGGCGCAGCGAGACTCGTCCGAGGCGGGCCAGGTCGGCCGGCTGGAACCGCTCGCTCCCTGCAGGGGCGGTCGCGACGGCCTCCTCGTAGCGCACTGAGTGTCAGTATATGTAGGGGTAAAATGCTCAAGATTCATACCGACAGCCGTCTGGCTTCCGACGTGCTGGCGCCCCGGGTGCTGGTGCTCACCCGTCGCGTCACGTTCGCGTCGGCGCACGTGCTGCGGCGGGCGGACTGGGACGACGAGCGGAACGCGGCCGTGTTCGGATCGTGCGCGCGCGATCACGGACACAACTACGTCCTCGAGGTCTCGGTGAGCGGCGAGCCCGACGCTGAGACCGGCATGGTCGTCAACCTCCGCGACCTGGACCGGGTCGTCCGCGAAGCCGTCGTCGACCACGTCGACCACCGCCACCTCAATCACGACGTCCCGTTTCTGCGCGAGGTCGTCCCGACGGCCGAGAACGTCGCGCTGGCGTTCTGGTTCCGCCTGGACGAGCACTTGAGCCGGTCGGCCCCGGGCGCGCAGCTCCGCCGGGTGCGCCTGGTCGAGTCCGAGAACAACATGGTGGAGGTCTCGCGATGACCGTCGCCCACCGGTTCGACGACGAGATGCCCCGGCTGGTCGAGCACCTGCTCCGCGAACTGGGAGAGGACCCGGCGCGACAGGGCCTGGTGGACACCCCCGGCCGGGTCGCCCGATCGCTGCGCCACCTGACTGAGGGCTACTCGATGGACGCCGCTGACGCCATCGGCGACGCCCTCTTCGAGCAGGACTACGACGAGATCGTGGTGGTCAAGGACATCCCGTTCTACTCGCTCTGTGAACATCACCTCCTGCCCTTCTTCGGCAACGCGAATGTCGCGTACGCGCCCCAGGGCAGAGTCGTCGGCCTGAGCAAGATCCCCCGCCTGGTGGACGTCTACGCGCACCGCCTGCAGCTGCAGGAGCGCATGACTCGGCAGATCGCCGAGGGCCTGGAGTCGGTGACCAGGCCGAGCGGAGTCGCCGTCGTGATCGAGGCGCGCCACCTCTGCATGGAGATGCGGGGAGTCGAGAAGGCCGGCCAGACCGTCACCTCGTGCATGCTGGGCTGCTTCCGCGAAGACGCCCGCACGCGGGCCGAGTTCCTCCAGCTCATCCGCCGCGACTGATCCCTCCCGTGCGCATCGCCGTCGTCGCCTCGCTCGTCACGCCTCTGCGCGAGGCGCAGCTGGGCGGCGCCCAGGCGTTCCTGACGGACCTGGCACGGGCGCTCGACGGGCGCGGCCACGACGTCACGGTGTACTGCGCCGAGGGCTCGTCCGCAGCCGTCCCGCGGATGGTGACCGTGCCGGCGCCGGCCGGGGTGGAGGCGGCGCTCGTGATGCCGGGTGGCGCCCCGCCGGCGGGGATGCCCGCCCTGCGGGCCGCCTTCGAGCGCCTGTTCACCATGGTGCGCGCGGACGGCTGCGACGCGGTGTCCCAGCACGCGTTCGACGTGGAGGCGTTCGAGTTCGCGGCCGGTCTTCCGGTGCTGCACACCCTGCACCTGCCCCCGCTCGTCCCTGGCGTCGTGGCGGCGGCGCTCTACGCCAGCTGCGCGACGGTGTCGGAGTCGATGCGGCGGGCGTGGTCGGCCGCGGGCCTGACGGGCATTCGCGTGCTGCCCAACGGGGTGCCGGCGTTCACGCCCCCGCACGTCCCGGTCGAGGCCCGCGCGCTCATCGCGGGCCGGGTCTCGCCCGAGAAGGGCACCGCGGCCGCCGTGCTCGCTGCCGGCCGTGCGGGGCTGGAGCCGCTGCTGGTCGGCACCGTGTACGACGGGGCCTACTGGGAGCGCGAGGTCGGCGTGCCGGTGGAACCGGTCGACCGCCGCGAGCTGTGGCGGCTCATGGCCGGTTCCGCGGTGACGCTCATGCCGATCGAGTGGGACGAGCCGTTCGGCATGGTCGCCGCCGAGGCGCAGATGGCCGGGTGCCCGGTCGTTGGCTACCGGCGCGGGGCGCTGCCGGAGGTGGTGGAGGAGGGCGTGGGGGGCGTGCTGGTCCGGTCCGGCGACCTCGACGCGCTGGTCGCGGCGATCCCGGCCGCGCGCGGCCTCGACCGGGGCCTCGTGCGCGAGAGCGCGCTGCGCCGGCTGAGCATCGAACGCTCGGCGGCCGCGTACGAGGCCGCCCTGGCGGCGCTGTGAGGGTCGCCGTCGTGACCGGCGGCTCGGGCGGCGTCGGCCAGGCGGTGGTCCGCCGGCTCGAGGCCGATGGGTGGGCGGTCGTGTCCTGGAGCCGCACCGGGGGGATCGACGCTGCGGACGAGATGCAGGTCGAACGCGCGGCCGCGCGCCTGCGGCGGTGGGACGCGCTCGTCAACAACGCGGCGGTGCTCATCCCGCGGCTGGTGACGGAGATGTCCGCGGACGAGTGGGACGAGACGCTGCGAGCCGGCCTCCGGTCGGCGTTTCTCTGCAGCCGCGCCGCCCTCCGGCGGATGCGGCGCGGCGGGACGATCGTGAACGTGTCCAGCCTATCGGGCGTCGGCGGCGCCGAGAAGTTCCCGCGGATGGCGGCCTACGTCGCGGCGAAGTCCGGCCTGGCCGGCCTGACCGAGGCGCTGGCGGTGGAGGGTCGTCCGTCGGGCATCAGGGTCAACGCCGTCAGCCCGGGCTCGATCGCGACGCCGATGCTCGAGCTGAGCGGGGCCCCGAAGGAGCCGGCGCTGCGCCCCGACGAGGTGGCGCGGGTGATCGCCTGGCTGGCGGGCCCGGAGTCGGAACCGCTGTCGGGCGCAAACCTGCGTCTCGATCCGAGCTGAGCGGCGCCCTCACCCGCCACCCGCCGGTCCCGCCACGCGGACATCCGCGCCTACCGACCCTCGCCGCGGTTCCGCAGCTGCTCGGCCACCCCCGCCATGACTCGCGAAGCGATCGCGCCCGCCGCCGCGGTGCCGGCCGCCTGCGCCGCCCGCACGGCGATCCGCTCCCACGGCGTGGTCCGCGGCTCCTCGCCGACCTGGCGATCGCCCATATACAGCCGCACCGGCGGCACGCGATCGCGCATCCGTCCGGGCACGGCGGCCAGCCGGCGCGGCACCAGGCGGCGGACGCGCTCGCGCGTGGTCGTCGGGCGGGTCAGCCGGTAGATGACGAACGCGCCGACGGCCGCGACGCCCAGCGCGGCACCGGCGCCGACCACGATCAGCGCCGTCCGCCTGGCGCGCTGAAGCTGCCGCTCGCTGCGCTCGCGCAGCTCGACGATCTTCGACTCCATCGAGCCTCGCGTCTCGGTTATCTGTCGCTGGATCTCATCTGACGAAGGGCCCATTGCTTGGTCTCCTCGAGACTCGAGAGCAGGCGCCGCGGCGGTTCGAGGCGCAGGAGCAGCCGGCCGGCGAGCAGCAGCGCGGCACCGACCACGACGTAGCCACCGAGCCAGATGATGGCTCCCAGCACGTGCTGGTCCCACAGCACCACCAGCAGCAGCAGGGGCAGCACGACCAGCAGTGCGAGCACCAGGAGCACGGTGCCGAACGCCAGCAGCGCGGCCGCGATGCCGTTGCGCGTCGCGAGCTCCTTCAGCTCCTGCTTGGCCAGCTGCACCTCGAGCTGAACCAGGTCCTGGGCCTCCTGGACGATGCCCTGAGCCAGCTCGGCCGACGACTGCCGTGACCCGTTCACTGTCAAGAAGAAGGATACCCAGGGCGCCGGAAAACGTCCCGCCTGGAAGCTGAGAGCCATGCATAAAGGACTCTTTATGCTTTAGGCTAAGAATAAAGGATCCGTTATGTATCCGCAGATTCAGCGGCGGCAGCTCCCCATCCACTTCCGGGCCCTGGCCAGCCCGACCCGCCTGAACATCCTGGAACGGCTGGCGGAGCGGGGGGAGATGAGTGTGAAGGAGCTGGCGGCCTCGCTGCGGATCAGCCAGCCGCGCGTGAGCTGGCACCTGGCCATGCTCCGCCGGGGCGGCGCCGTGCGCACGCGCAAGGAGGGCCGCCAGGTCCACTGCTCCCTGGACCTGGAGGGGATCCGGCGTCATCAGCTGGCGCTCTGGGAGCTGCTGAACGACAAGAGGACGATCGGAGTGAGGGACAGCGTATGAAGAACGGAAGGACCGGCGACGACGGACACGGCAAGGTCAGGGTCGCGATCGTGGGCGTTGGCAACTGCGCCTCCTCGCTGATCCAGGGCATCCACTACTACCGCGATGCGGCGCCCGACGAGTTCGTGCCCGGGCTGATGCACGTCGATTTGGGCGGGTATCACGTGCGCGACATCGAGATCGTCGCCGCGTTCGACGTCGACCGCGAGAAGGTGGGCAAGGACGTGTCCGAGGCCATGTGGGCCGGCCCCAACAACACGGTCAAGTTCTGCGAGGTCCCGCACCTCGGAGTCCCGGTCGAGCGGGGCATGACCCACGACGGCATCGGCAAGTACCTGAGCGACGTCGTGGTGAAGGCGCCCGGCGAGACTGCCGACGTGGCCGGCATCCTCCAGCGCACGGGTGCCGACGTGCTGGTCAACTACCTTCCGGTGGGCTCGGAGGAGGCGACCAAGTGGTACGTCGAGCAAGCGCTGAGCGCCGGCTGCGCCTTCGTGAACTGCATCCCCATCTTCATCGCCCGGGAGCACTACTGGCAGGGCCGCTTCGAGCAGAAAGGCCTGCCGATCATCGGCGACGACATCAAGTCGCAGGTGGGCGCCACGATCGTCCACCGGACCCTCGCGCGCCTGTTCCGCGAGCGGGGCGTCAAACTGGAGCGCACGTACCAGCTCAACTTCGGCGGCAACACGGACTTCCTGAACATGCTCGAACGCGAGCGGCTCATCTCCAAGAAGATCTCGAAGACGCGCTCTGTCACCTCGCAGCTCGACTACGAGATCGGGGCCGACAACGTCCACATCGGCCCATCCGACTACGTGCCCTGGCTGCACGATCGGAAGTGGGCCCAGATCCGTCTCGAGGGTCGGAGCTTCGGCGATGTCCCGCTCAACGTCGAGCTGAAGCTCGAGGTGCACGACTCGCCGAACTCGGCCGGCATCGTCATCGACGCCGTCCGGTGCTGCAGGCTCGCGCTCGACCACGGGCTGTCCGGCAGCCTGGAGGGACCGAGCGCCTACTTCATGAAGTCGCCCGCCCGGCAGTACACCGACCACGACGCCAGGCGGCTCACCGAGGAGTTCATCACCAGGTATGGCCGCGGCAGCGCCGAGCCGTCCGAACACCCCGCTGCGGCCGCTCAGGACTAGCTACGCAGTGGGCGCCCGGCTCGTCCGGGCGGTCCCACCCGCGGTCCGCTATCCGGTGGCCGCGTTCGGTGGCACCATGTGGTGGGCCACCGATCGCGGCCGGCGGCACAACGCGTGGACGAACTACGGCGCGGCCCTGGGCCTGCCCGAGGACCACCCGCGGGTGCGCGAGGTGGCGCGCCGGGCGTTCGCCAACTACGGACGCATGCTCGCTGACTTCCTCCTGATCGGCGGCCTCACGCCCGCCGAGGTCCGCGCGATGGTCACGATCACCGGCCGAGAGCACGTCGAGAACGCGCTGGCGCGCGGGCGCGGCGCGATCCTGGCGCTGCCGCACATGGGGTCGTGGGACATGGCCGGGTCGATCGCCGGCATCTGGGGCTACCGGATCGCGGCGGTCGCCGAGAGCTTCCCGGGCTCGCTCAACGACGCGGTCGTCGAGACACGCTCGCTCCACGGCCTGGAGGTCATCCCGCGGAACCGCTCGGCCGTGCGGACCATCAACGCGGTGCTGGACGAGAAGGGGATGGTCGCGCTGGTGTGCGACCTGCCGCGCGGACCGGGGGTCGAGGTGCGGCTTCTCGGGCGCCGGGCGACTGTCCCGTCCGGCCCGGCGGCCATCGCCTGCCGGCGGGGCGCACCCATCCTGCCCATCTACACTCGCCGATCGGGGTCGGGCAGCTACCACCTCCACGTCGACCCCCCGATCGAGCCGCCGGAAGCGCGGCGCTGCCGCGAAAGGGGGGCCGTTGCCGAGGTGATGCAGCAGGTGATGGATCGCTTCGACGTGTTCATCCGCGCATACCCCGATCAGTGGTATGCCTTCCGTCGCATCCTCACGTGATCCAGTACCGGGCGTTCAAAGCGATGCAGTGGCTGGTCGAGCGGCTCCCGAGGCCGCTCGGGTACGCGCTCGCAGTCATGGTGGCCAGGCTGGCCTACGTCTTCGCACGCAAGGCCCGCACCGAGCTGAAGCGGAACCTGTGGGTGGCGCTGCCCGACCTGACCCCGCGCGAGCTGCGGCGGCTGGCCTGGCGAAACTTCCGCAACCACTCGAAGGCGTACGCGGACCTGATGCGCCTCCCCGTCGCCAGGGTCGAGGACCTGCGTGCGCTGCTCCACATCCAGGGCATGGAGCACCTGGAGGCGGCCCGTGCCCGCGGTCGTGGGGTGCTCGTCGTCTCGGCGCACATGGGCTCGTGGGAGGTGGCGGCGGCGATCTGGTCCGCCACCGTCGCGCCGGTCTCCCTGTTCGCGGAGGAGCTGGAGCCGCGCGAACTCTACGAGTGGTACCGCTGCACGCGCGCCCGCCTCGGAATCAGCGTGCTCCCGCTCAACCGGTCCGGCCTCCGGCAGGTCCTGCAGGCCCTCGACAGCCAGGAGATGGTCGTGACGGCGATCGATCGCGACATCCTCGGCACCGGCGTCATCGTCGACTTCTTCGGGCGGCCGGCGCGGATCCCCGACGGCCCCGCGGCCATCGCGCTGCGGCGGGGGACGCCGCTGCTGCCGGTGGCGGTGTATCGTCTGCCCGACGACACGTTCCAGGCGTACGGCTACCCGCCCGTCTTCGCCCAGTCGACGGGTGACCGCTCGGCGGACGTGCGGCGGGTGACCGGCGAGCTGGTGACCCGTCTGGAGGAGATGATCCGGGCTCATCCCGACCAGTGGCACATGCCGCACCCGATCTGGGCGGAGGAAGCGACGCTCCCGGCCGGCCCTCACGAGAGCCGGCTCACGCACTCCAGGATGGACGGTTCACACTGAGGAAATGAAGGTCGGTCTCGTCTCGCCTTACGACTACAGCCATCCGGGCGGCGTGACCGAGCACATCAAGCACCTCGGCAGCTGGCTCCGTCAGCTGGGTCACGAGGTGCGCACGTTCGCTCCGTCGAGCCGCAAGGAGGCGGAGCAGGAGATCCCGGACTTCTACCGGATCGGCCGCGTCTTCCCGCTGCCGGGGAACGACTCCGTGGCCCGCATCACGTTGAGCTTCCATATGGCCCGGCAGGTGAGCGAGATCATGGACCGGGAGCGGTTCGACGTGCTGCACTTCCACGAGCCGTTCCTGCCCGCGCTCCCGCTGACGCTGCTGCGCATGGACCGGGCGCCGCATGTGGCCACGTTCCACGCGTTCGCGAAGTCGAACCTCGGCTACTACTACGGACGCCCGATCCTGAAGGGGTACCTCCGTCACCTCGACGCGACGATCGCGGTGAGCCGGCCGGCCCGCGAGTTCGTCCGCCACTACTTCTCGCAGATCGACCCGGCGGTGATCCCCAACGGCGTGGACGTCGAGCGCTTCCGGCCGGGACTCACCCCGATCCACCACCTCCGCGACGGCTGCGTCAACGTGCTGTTCGTGGGCCGCCTCGAGAAGCGCAAGGGCCTTCGCGACCTGCTGCAGGCGTACTGCTACCTGCACGAGCGTGTGCCGAAGACGCGCCTCATCATCGTGGGCGACGGCCCCCTGCGGGGGATGGTCGAGTCGTTCGTCTCCGGCCACCGCCTGGAGAACGTCGTGCTCGCCGGCTACGTGCCCGACCAGGTGCTGCCCCGCTTCCACGCCAGCGCAGACATCTTCTGCTCGCCGGCCACCGGCCGGGAGAGCTTCGGGATCGTGCTGCTGGAGGCGATGGCGACCGGCCTGCCGGTCGTGGCGACCGAGATCCCGGGCTACCTGTCGGTGGTCGAGGCTGGCGCGGACAGCCTGACGGTGCGTCCGAAGCGCCCCGTCGAGCTCGGCGCGGCGCTGACGGTCCTCGCCCGGGACGAGCTGCTGCGGCGGCGGCTGGGCGAGGCCGGGCTGGCCAAGGCGCAGCGGTACGGGTGGCGGACCGTTGCGGGGCGGGTGATCGAGGTCTACCAGGAGGCGCGGCGCTCCCGCGCCGGACGCGCTACGGACAAGACGGACAAGGAGGTGGACCCGGGTGTTCACGACCCGCTTCCAAGCGTGGGTTAGGCGCAACGCCCAGCGGATGGCCCGGCTGCTCGGCCGACTGCCCATCACGCCGAACCAGGTGACCGTGGCCGGAACCACGTTCACGTTCGTGGCCGCCGCGCTCGCGGGGCTGGGGCAGCTGCGTCCGGCGGGCATCGTGCTCGCCCTGAGCGGCACCTTCGACATCGTGGACGGGGCCCTGGCCCGGGCCACGAAGCGCAGCTATCCCTACGGCGCCTTCCTGGACTCGACGTTCGATCGCTATTCGGAGGGCGCGATCTACATCGGCGTGGCCGCATACTTCCTGGCCCACGCCGACCGGTTCATGCGCTGGGAGGTCCTGGCCTGCATGCTGGCGCTGGCCGGCTCGTTCCTCGTCTCGTACGTGCGGGCTCGGGCGCAGTCGCTGGGGTTCCGGTGCGACTCGGGGATCTTCGCCCGGCCGGAGCGGGTGGTGGTCACGGTGGCCGGCCTGGTGATCGGCGTGTGGTGGGTGCTCTTCGTCGTCGTGGCCGTGCTCGCGGTGCTCACCAACGTGACCGCGGTGCAGCGGATCCTCGAGGTCTGGGCCCAGGCGCGCTCGCAGCGCCGGGCGCGCGACGCGGCGGCGCAGGCGCCCGCGGCGGGCGAGACCAGCCGGCTCTGACCGCCCGGCCGGGTCCCTCCAGCGCACCTGCTAGGCTCGCGTGCGATGGATGAGCTGGCCGAACTGCATCGTTTCAACGCGTGGGCCAATCGGAGCCTGCTCGCCGGCATCCGGCGGCTGAGCGCCGGGCAGCTGGAAGAGCGGCAAGAGGGGATGTACGACTCCGTCCAAGGAGTGCTGTGGCACCTTGCGAACGTCGAGGTCGTCTACCTGCAGATGATCCGCGGCCGTGCGCCGGAGCGGCTGAGCCGTGACCTCTCGGTGGACCAGGTCGACGCGGCGCTGGAGGAGGCGGATGCCGGCCTGGTGGAGGAGGCGAGGTCGCGATCGCCGGAGCAGCGGGTGCACATCCCGTGGTTCGAGCGTGACTTCGCGGTCGCGCAGTGCCTGCGGCAGGTGCTGACGCACTCGGCCAATCACCGCGCGGACATCAACGGCTGGCTGCCCCGGTTCGGCATCGAGTCCACCGACCAGGACTACATCGACCTGGCGCTGGTCGATGGGTAGGCGATCGGGGACAGGTTGAACCCCTGGAGTTCAACCTCTCGCTCCTCACTGGAGCTCCACGATGACCTTCGCCGCCTTGCCGGCCCGGAGCCGGTCCAGGGCGTCGGGCAGCTGCTCGAGGCGCACCCGATGGGTCACGATGGGCTCGAGGTCCAGCCTTCCCTGCTCGAGGAGCCGGACCGCGCCGGGGAAGACGTTGCGACCGACGTACGCGCCCAGCACCTGCAGCTCGTCGCGCGTAATGCGGGCCTGCGAGATCTCGGCGCGGGCCTGCGTGTCGACGCCGAACAGGAGCACGCGGCCGCCCCTGCGAACGAGGTCCAGGCACCGGGCCATCTGCGTGCCGACCGCGTCGATGGTCGCGTCGGCTCCGAAGCCCGCGGTGAGGTCGAGGACGCGGCCGGGCACGTCGTCCACTTCCGGGTCCAGGGCCGAGACGGCGCCCATGGTCAGCGCCAGGGAGCGACGCAGCGGCGACGGCTCGACGGCCACCACCGTGGCGCCGGCCAGGTCCAGCACTGCGCAGAAGAGCAGGCCGATGGGTCCGGCGCCGACCACCACGATGGTCTCGCCGGGCTGGGTCTGGATCAGGCGGGTGCCGTGCACGACGCAGGCGAGCGGCTCGGCCAGCGCCGCCAGGTGGGCTGGGACCGAGTGGGCGATCCGGTGACAGGCGCGCGCGGTCACTGCCACCTGGGCCGCGAGCCCGCCGTCGATCAAGATGCCGTGCGACGTGAAGTGCTCGCAGTGGCTCACCAGGCCGCGATGGCACCAGCGGCACGCGCCGCAGGCGACGTTGGGCTCGACGACGACGCGGTCCCCCGGACGCACGTTCTTCACGTCACTGCCGGCCTCGGCCACGATGCCGACGAACTCGTGGCCGAGCACGACCCCCACGCGGTACGGGTGGCCGGGCGGCCGGCTGAGGATATGGAGGTCCGTGCCGCAGATTCCGCAGGCTTCCACGTCGATGAGCACGTCGCCGGGTCGCCGCACGCGGGGCCGTGGCCGTTCGGTGATGGCCAGCGTCCCCTCGTCGACCAGTACCGCAGCGGGCATGCCGGCCATCTCGTCCTCCTCAGCGCCCGCGCCCGGCGGGCGGTACCGTCTCCTGCACTGCTCCGATGTTTCGGCGTGTCTAACCCGCCGCAGCGCCTTTATGGGTTCCGTTGACACGCCATCCGCGCAGCCGTACTGTGGGCCCGCCCCCCTGGGCGGGAGGGGGCGTGGGTCAGGGGCGATTGCCGTTCCCTGTCGGCCCGGGCCATGCCTCCGGTGGGTGTGAGCTGTGGCGATATCACGCTCTGCGGTGAGCGCTGCCCGGGCCGTTTGTGCACGGCCGCGACCGGGGTCGTCTCCCCGACGCCACCCACGGCTCATCCGAGAGATGGGATAGCACGCCTGTCGACCGACCGCAAGCGGTTTGTGGAGAGCCCCCGCTCCTCGTGCGCCGCGGCAGCGACACTTCTCGGATGTAAGATAGGTGAATGCCCGACCCGGGGTCCCCAGGAGATCGCGGGGCTCCACCCACCACGCTCCGCGGGGGGCACCCTGGGGTGCGGATTTCCTGGGGTGGGGAAGAGGAGGGGGTGGCGGGCCTGGCGCGCGTCCTCGCACACGAGACCTGCGTCCGCCTGATCGACGCCCTCGGCCCGGGCGAGGCCACCGTCAGCGACCTCGCCAGCCGCCTCGGCCTCGATCAGCCCCGCGTCTCCACCCACCTCGGCCTCATGCGCGAGGCCGGCCTCGTCGACTGCCACGCGGACGGCCGCCATCGGGTCTACGCCCTGCGCGGCCAGGCTCCGGGGCTCGCGGTCGCGACGCTGCGCACGCTTGCCGCCAGCGTGGCCGGCGGCGACGCCTCACAGGCCGCCTCCGTGGCGCCGCCGCCGGCCGGCGACGCCCCCGTCCGGCTGGCGCGCACCTGCTACGACCACCTGGCCGGCGTCGCCGGCGTCCGGCTGCTGGACGGCATGCTGGCCCGCGGCTGGCTGGAGCCGGCCGAGCCGAGCGGCCGCGAGCTGGCGGTCTCGCCGGCGGGCGCCGCGGCCCTGGGACGGTTGGGCGTGAACCTGTCGATCGCGCTGCGTTCGCGGCGCGCGCTGGCCATCGACTGCCCGGACTGGACCGAGCGCCGGCCGCACCTCGGCGGCGCGCTGGGCGCCGCGCTGCTGGCCGCGATGCTGGACCAGGGTCGCGCGCGGCTGCGGCCGGGCGAGCGCGCGGTTGACCTGGACACCGCCGAGCCGGATCGGTTCCTGGAGGCGGCCGGTGCCTGACCTGCTGGCGACGTTCCGGAACCGCGGCCTGGTCACGCTCATGCTCGGCCACTTCACCGTGGACAGCTACGTGGGTTTCCTGCCCGTCCTCTACCCGCTGCTGATCCACCGCTTCCACCTCGACCTGGAGACCGTCGGCCTCGTCACGCTGGCCTACTCCGGCATGGCTTCGGTGTCCCAGCCACTGTTCGGCATCCTGGCCGACCGGTACGGCACCCGCCTGACCGGCGTCGCGCTGGCCTGGACCGCCGCGACGTTCGCCTCGGTCGGGTTCATGCCCTCGTTCCCGGCGCTCGTCGCGGTGGCCGCGCTCGCGGGCCTCGGCTCGGGCGCGTTCCATCCCCTGGGCGCGCTGACGGTGCGCGGGCTGCTGCCCGACCGCGGCGCCAACACGGCGATGTCCGTCTACGTCACCGGCGGCACGATCGGGGTGGCGGCCGGGCCGCTGATCGGCATCGTGCTCTTCGGCCTGTTCGGGACCCGGGGAACGCTGCTGACCCTGCTGCCGGGCACCGCGATCGGCGCCTACCTCCTGCTCGTCATGCGCCGGCGCCGCGGCCGCCGCGCGGCGTCCGGCGGGCCTGCTGCGCCCGCCAGAGGCTGGCACCGGGCGATCCCGTTCGTGCCCCTCGCCGCCACCGTCGGGATGATGGCCTCGCGGAACTGCACCGTGTTCACCCTGCAGGGATTCACGCCGACCTGGTACCACCAGCTGGGCTACCAGCCCTGGTTCTACGGCCCGCTGGTGACCACCCTGGTGCTGTCGAGCGCACTGGGCACGGTCGGCTGCGGTGCCCTCGCCGACCGCTTCGGCCGCAAGACGGTGATCAACGTCTCGGTCGTCCTCAGCATCCCGGCCGTGGCACTGTACGTGCTCGTGCCCGGCCCCCTGGGCTTCGCGTGGGCGGTCCTCGTGGGCTTCCTGGCCGCGTCGACCGCCCCGCTGACGCTGATGATCGCGCAGGAGCTGATGGCGGGGCGGGCCGGCCTGGCGTCGGGCCTCATCATGGGCCTGGCCTTCGTGACCGGCGCGATCGGCGTGCCGGTGACAGGCGCCGTGGCCGACCGAGTCGGCCTGCAGCTGGCGCTGGGCCTCCAGGTGTTCGTGGTCGTGGTCTCGATCGGCATCGGGCTCCTGCTGCCGAGCGAGGAGGCGCTCCGCCACCTGCGCGAACGGCGCGCGGCCGGAGTCGCGCCGGCGCTCGCGGCCGGCGAGTAACTCTTCCACGAACCGGCGCACAACGGTATCGTTGTCGCCGGTGGGGGGCATGACGCCGGCCAGCCTCCTTGCCGCCCGGCGGTGCAGCCGCCTGGTGCGCGAGGGGAGCGCCCGGTATCTCAGGCTCGACATAGTGGGAGCGGAGCCGCTCTTGCGGGCGGCGCTGGCCGAGGCGGAGCGCTCGGGTCGGCCGAGGGCGATCGCGCGGGCCGCGCAGTCGCTCTACTATCTGCTGCGCCGGCAGGGCCGGCACGGTGAATCGGTGGCGGCGCTGGAGCGGACCGTGGAGGCCCACCGCCGGCTGGCCGGCCTGGACGGACGCTGGACCGCCGAGTGGCGCGACGAGCTCATCGGCCTGTACGGGCGCCTGGGCCGTCGGGGCGAGCTGGAGGCGCTCTGCCGCGAGCGGCTGGAGTCCGACGCCCGGCGCCATGGCCGCCGCAGCGCCGAGGTCGCGTGGGCGCTCCTCACGCTGGCCTGGGCGCTGCGCGGAGCCGGACGCTGGGAGGAGGCGGAGCTTCGCTGCCGCGACGCGCTGGCGCTGCTGGAGGACCTCTACGGCTCCGACCACCCGCGCACGGGCTGGGCGCTGACCGCCCTCGCGTTGGCCCACGAGCACGCCGGGGACCTCCCTGAGGCGGAGGCGGCGCTGCGCCGCGCCAGGGCCACCTGGGGCCGGGCCGGTCACGCCGACCGGGTGGCCGCGGTCGACGAGCTGCTGATCGAGCTGTACATGCGGCAGCGCCGCCACGGTGCGGCACTGGCGCTGTCCGCGGCTCTGCTGGCCGCCAGCCGCTGCCCGAACGACGAGCGGCGGCTGTGCCGCGTGGAGCGTCAGGCGTCGCTGGTTCGGGCCCTCGGCCGTGAGGCCGAGGCCGCCACGCTCGATGCCGAGGCGCGAGAGCTGCGCGGCGCCATCGAGCTGCGTGGCCGCGAGCGCGAACGCCTGGGCGACGGGGCGCCCGACACGCCCATCACGACGTCCTGCGGCGCGGCCAGGCTCACCGGACCGATCTTCCCGAGCCCCCTGCTCTAGACCAATAGCCAGAGAGCATCAGGTCACGCGCTCGTCGTACGCCATCGCCAGTTCCCTACCCTAGACGGTCGTGCCCGATCCGTTCGGCGACGTCGCCGGCCACCAGGCCGTGCGCCGGCTCCTGGCCAGCCAGCTCGAGAGCGCCCGGCTCTCGCACGCCTACCTGTTCGTCGGCGAGCCCTCGCTCGGCAAGTCCACCGTGGCCCGCGCGCTGGCGGCGGCCCTCCTGCCGGAGGTGCCCCTCGAACGGCATCCGGACTACTGGGAGGACGACCGCCGTGACAACCTGCGGATCGACGAGGTGCGCCTGCTGCCCGACAAGCAGCCGGAGCACCACCTGCAGTCGCTGCAGGCGTTCCTGGCGCTGAAGCCCGCGGTCGGGTCGCACCGGGTGGCGGTCATCGCCAGCGTCGGACGGATGGCCGACCCCATCCAGGGCATCCTGCTCAAGACCCTGGAGGAGCCCCACCCGAACCGGATGATCGTGCTGACCACGTCCAGCATCTCGCCGTTCGTGGTCCTCCCGACGGTGGTGTCGCGCTGCCAGCGGGTCGCCTTCCACGCCGTGCCCATGCCCGAGGTGCGCGACCTGCTGGTGCGGCGCGGCGTCCCCGGCGACCGCGCCGGGGACCTCGCCGCGCTGTCCAGGGGCCGGCCCGGCTGGGCGATCGGCGCGGCGGCGGACGAGGAGGTCGTGCAGCGCCACGAGCGGTGGGCCCAGCGCCTGGACGAGGTCTTCGGCGCGCCCGCGGACGTCGCGCTGGGGCTGGCCGCGGAGCTCGACTCCGCCAACTTCCAGTGGCGCGGATCGGACCGGACGGCCGAGGACCCGGTCCAGTTCGCGCTCGGCAGCTGGCAGCTGCACCTGCGCCGCCGGATGCTCGGCGGGCCGCCGGCGGCGATGGGCCGGTGGGCGCGGCTGCTGGAGCGCTCGTACGACACCCTGGGCTACCTGGAGCAGAACGTCAGCCCGCGCCTGGCGCTGGAGTGCTTCCTGCTGGACTGCCGGAGCGCCCTGGACAAATCGAGGAGGTGAAGCGACGGTGAGCGTGGAGACGCACACGCCCACGCGGGAGGAGGCGTGGGAACTGGTCACGGAGCTGACGCAGAGCGAGACGCTGCGCCGGCACATGCGGAGCGTGGAGGCGGCGATGCGCGCCTACGCGCGGCGTCTCGGCGAGGACGAGGAGCGCTGGGGCATCCTCGGCCTGATCCACGACTGGGACTACG